>JAWOHT010000252.1:0-15590 GCA_046485045.1 Bacteroidales bacterium | reverse complement strand
TTTTCCTCAGGGTCGGCCCAATAGGTAGAGTGGTATGCACCGCCCCATCCGAATTCACCTTTTGAGCCAAGTGAGCCTCTGAGCCCCACATCTTCAACTACCGAAAAGCCCAGGCCGAACCCTGTACCCTTTTTCCAGGTGTAGGGAACTTCATCAAGGTGACTGACTGTCATAAGCTCTGCGGTTTTACGTGAAATGATGCGCTTCCCGTTTAATTCGCCTTTATTCAGCATCATCTGAAGAAACTTTGCATAATCCATAGCTGTACTCAGAAGACCTGCACCGCCAGAAAAACTTACACGCGGCCCGTCAACATAAGCGCCCTGTCCGATCATGCCTCCCGGTTCCGGGGCTTTTTTCAGTCCGTCATCAGAAGAAGAATATACAACCGAAAAATGTTCTCTCTTGCTTTCAGGCAGATAAAAATGTGTATCATTCATACCCAGCGGATCGAAGATGCGGGTTTTGAGAAATTTGTCTAACGGTTCGCCCGAAACAACCTCAATCAATGCACCAAGGATGTCGGTACTGTAGCCATAGACAAATTTTTCTCCCGGTTGGGCGTCAAAAGGCAGGGCCGCCATTCGGGTCACCGTTTCCAGGATTGGTTCTTCGCGACCGGCAAAATACCAGCCCTGTATCTTTGCCTTTCCCCACAGATCTTTTGCAGTTCCATATCCATAAGCGATGCCTGCGGTATGGGTAAGCAAATCGCGTATGGTGATTGGCCTTTTGGCTTTAACGATTTCATATCCACCGCTATCCTTTGGCACGGCAACGGTTGTTTCTTTAAAAGCGGGGATGTATTTACCTGCCGGATCGGAAATCAACAGTTTTCCCTCTTCCTGTAAAATCATAATGCCCACACTCACTATTGCCTTCGATTGCGAGGCAATGCGAAAGATGGAATTCTCTTTCATCGGGATGTTGTTTTCCAGGTCGCTTTTACCGAATGACTGAAAATATGCGATCTGGTTGTTTCTGGCAACCAGCACCACGGCCCCCGGTAATTTCCCATTATCAACATATTGCTGAAACGTGGCAGTTAAGAATTTCAATCTCTCAGTAGACATGCCGGCCCTTTCGGGCTCTGTCTGCTGAAGTACCTGGGCAGACAGGTTAAAACACAGTGTAAAAACTGAAAAAATTGCGATGTAGATAAACGAATGTATTGTTTTCATGTTATTTAGAAAGGTTTTTGCATCAACAGGTTGAATTTTCAATGATTGCCAGCCGAATAAAAAATCGTTGTTTACCCGGGGTTGAATTCAGTGGCAATTTACAAAAAAAATATTTACATGACTTTAACCAACAGAAACATAATGAAAGATATCAGGAATAGTATTGATAATGATGCCTTATGGAAGGAATCTTGTTGCATAAACACAAGTTTTTAAAGATTTTTATCTTCTCCAATAAAGAAAAAATATATCTTCGCAACTCAAATTAAACAATTAATAATGTATACCTATGAAAAATAAAAAGTTTATTTACCTGTCTCTGATATTTTTTAGTGTAATTTTTGCACAATGTCAGAATATTTCCCGTAAGGATTATTCAAAAGTAAAAGTCACCAACGAACTTGATACTGTAAGTTACTACCTTGGAGTACTTTGGGGAAAACAGGCCATGGCCAACAAGGTTACCCAATTGAGCTATGAAGCATTAATAAAGGGATTTGAACAGGCATTTAACAACGATAGTACCATTCCGGCCGAATATGCGGTTTCGATGTACCTTAACCAGTATGTCAGCAAGAAACATGAAGCTTCATTAAAGGAAGAAAGCAAAGATTATATTGAAAAGAACGAAAAGTTTCTTGAGGAAAACAAGAAAAAAGAGGGTGTGATTACACTTTCCAGCGGGCTTCAATATAAAATCAATACCGAAGGAACGGGCCCCAGGCCTGCAGCCAGCGACATGGTTAAAGTGCATTATACAGGAGCCCTTATTGACGGCACCAAATTCGATAGTTCTTTTGACCGTGGTGAACCGTCTGTGTTAGCAGTATCGGGTCTTATCATAGGGTTTACAGAGGCCCTGATGCTTATGCCGGTAGGATCAAAATGGACCATTTACATTCCTGAACAATTAGGATATGGCGGTCGTCCGCAGGGATCTATCACTCCATTCTCAACCCTTATTTTTGATGTGGAACTGCTTGAAATCGTTCAGGATCAAACCGCACCACAGGAATAATCCATACTAAAGATATTTTTTTCAAAAAAGCCTTTCCCGAAGCCGGAAAGGCTTTTTTTTTCGCTAATCATTGAGAACATATTCAGCAATGGTTTGTTTATCAGGCAATACTTTTTATTACCATATGGACAAATTACAGCAATTAAGGCAGGAATTCATCAAAGCGCAGTTAGATACAGATAACCTGAATTCCGATCCGTTTACACAGTTCAGATATTGGTTTAACGATGCCGTAAAAGCTATCCACACCGATGCCAATGCCATGATGCTTGCCACTGCAGACCAGGACGGAAAACCTTCTGCACGCGTTTTATTGCTTAAAGGTTTTGACCAAAACGGATTTACGTTTTTTACCAATTATGAAAGCAAAAAAGGACAGCAGCTTGCTATAAATCCATATGCAACCATTGTGTTTTACTGGAAAGAACTTGAAAGACAGGTTCGTGTGGAAGGCCGGGTGGACAAAACATCACGAAAAGAGTCAGACGATTATTTCAACATACGACCCGAAGGCAGCAGGATTGGGGCCTGGACATCACCTCAAAGCAAACCTATTCCCGACAGGCATTACCTTGACAGGTTACAGCAAGATCTTAGCCGCCTTTTCAGTTCTAAACCTCTTGAAAGACCTGAGAACTGGGGTGGCTACAGGCTCATGCCAAACCTTTTCGAATTCTGGCAGGGCCGTGAAAACCGTCTGCACGACCGGTTTGAATATAAACTTGAAAAAGGTGAATGGATCATCCGGCGACTTGCCCCATAAGATATCCCTGATTTTTGTTCTGTAAGCGATAAATATTGCTGATATACAGGCATTTTAGGTTGTTCCTCCACCATCATTGGATTTTGGTGGAAGGTTATTTTATTTAGTATAAATTTGTACCTGCGAAAAATTATCGGATAAAATATAAGAAGTATGCCAAAGAGTTTATACCCTCTCGATGCAGAAGGAAAACATTTGCTTGAAGTAGCATGGAAAGGACATTACAAAAATCTGGAACTTAAACTGAACAACAAGGCTTTTGGGAGAATTGAAAACAGGAATGAACTGCAGGATGGCAGAATATTTGAAATCGGTCATGACAAATTTCTGTCGGTAAAGCTGGTAAAAGAAATGTACATGTTTCTGAGATTGCAAATACTGCTCAATGGCAGACCTGTTACGGGTTCAATGACGCATCCGCTTGTAAGGCTGAGGGAAGTGTTCTGGCTTATTGTTTTTATTGCAACGTTTAATCTTCTTCTCGGGGTTTTAGGGGTTATCAGCAAGGCTGCATTTTTCGCAAGCATTGGAGTAGGGTACTGGAACGTGATATATGCAGGTATATTGGCTTTTCTGGGAATACTGGTGAAAGAAAGAAAATCTATGACAGCAATGATCATGGTTATTGGCCTGATGGCCCTGGACATTTTGTCAATTATTGCAGTTTCTGTAGAATACCCCGATGTTAATGCTACAGGCCCGGTCACAGCAAAACTTTTATTAATGCTTTTTTTATTCCGTGGTATTAGCGCCATCAGAGATTTCAATAAACTTGAAGCTGAGGATGAGGCCGTTCGAAAAGCCGAAGAGGAGAAAAGAAGGCAGGTGACACGGTCGGAGATAATTACCGAAGACCACAACAGGTTTATGCCCGATGATCATTCGGGATATATGCCGGTATAACAATCAGTTTTATTTAGCAGGTGAAAAAATGATAAAGATTGATCATGAGTTTTTGAACAAACTGGAAACAGAAGCAAAGAATTCCCCGAGAAGAAGAAAAAACCATAATTTTCATAAAACCCCGGATGATACATTGCAGCGTATGGTACATGCTATGGAGGCCGATACCTATGTGCAACCGCATAAACACGAAAATCCGGATAAAAGTGAGGCTTTTATTATTTTAAAGGGTAGGGTTGCGGTAATTAAGTATGATGATGGAGGTAAGGTTACAGACCATATATTAATGGATCGTGATACAGGAAATTATGGGGTGGATATACCCCCCCGTACGTGGCATTCGCTTATTTGTCTTGAACCGGGCAGCATGGTTTACGAAGTAAAAGATGGTCCGTATAACCCCGGCGACGACAAGTTTTTTGCATCGTGGGCGCCCGCGGAGGGTGATAAAGATGCCCTGAAATACAATGAGAAGATAATTAAATTATTGAACCTCTAAGAACAGGGTTACAGGTTTAAAGGATATCCATTAGTTCTTTAAATTGCCTTATTTCATAAGTTACATCAACAGTATGGCTAATACCGCTTATATTGAAGAATACCTGGTCTATACCGAAATTTTTAGCGCCGATAATATCTGTTTCTATGTCATCGCCTACCATAATGCTCTCCTCTTTCCTGGCATTTACCGATTTCAGGGCGTAACCGAATATTCGCCTGTCGGGTTTATGCCATCCGGCATGTTCGGGAGTGATGACCTTGTCGAAAAAAGTTTCAAGCCCGCTGTTTTGTATTTTGATCTGCTGAACGTCAGCAAAACCATTGGTGAGGATGTACAACCGGTATTTTGGTTTCAGAAAAGAAAGCACTTCGAGGGCATTATCCACCAAAATCGATTTTCGGGGTGTAATTTCAAGGTATGCAGTACTTAGCTTTTCTGTAAGCAAACGGTCATTTATGCCAAGTTTGTTTAGCGTCAGCCTGAAACGTTCTGTCCTGAGCAGGCTCTTTTTTATTTTTCCGTTCCTGTATTTCTCCCACAGAAGTTCATTATACGCTGAATAAACATTTACAAAGTGCTCAAGGTCGGGCAAACGGTCCCAAAGCCTTAACGAACCGAAAATTTCACGGAATGCCTCTTTTACATTGGCTTCAAAATCCCACAAGGTTTTATCGAGGTCGAAATAAATATGTTTATATGCTTTCAAATGAATTGTATAAGTCAGATTTACAGTTTGTTTTATTATCAGCCGGCTTATATTGTTTTTGTGTCACAAAGATAAAAAAACCAACCAATGAAACGACGATACCCATTACTAACTATTGTTTTTCCGATTACATGCACTTGGTATAGCCTAAAGTTTTTTTTATAATATTAGCCTGTTTTTGAGAAATAAAAGTACCGGAAAGAGTCATTCTCCCTCTCAACCTTTGCTTGTTTGCATTGATCTGTTATATTTGCAGATAAGTAATCTCACAAACCGTTTACCATGCATGCCCTAAACGAGTTCTTCAATTACATTGACAAGTACCTCGGTTCATCCGAATGGTTTGTATACCTGCTCCTCGGAACTGGTCTCTTTTTTACGCTATACCTCAGGTTTCCGCAGATACGTTATTTTAAACATGCCATAAAGATTGTAAAAGGGATTTTCGATAAAAAGAGCGACGAAGGCGACACATCACATTTTCAGGCATTAGCAACTGCCCTGTCCGGAACTGTAGGCACCGGTAATATTGCCGGTGTGGCACTTGCCATTCATGTAGGCGGCCCTGCTGCGCTTTTCTGGATGCTTGTTACGGCCATGCTGGGTATGACGACCAAGTTTGTCGAAGTAACCCTTTCTCACAAATACCGTGAAAAAACCCCGGACGGGACAATGGCTGGCGGCCCAATGTATTATATGCGTGAAAGGCTGAATATTAAACTGGGCAACGGTAAAATGGTAAAAACCGGTCTGTGGCTCGGCATATTTTTCTCTTTTGCCACCATCCTCTCTTCATTTGGTACCGGCAGCCTTCCGCAGATCAACAGCATCTCGAACTCGTTGTTTGCCACTTTTGGTATCAAACATTACATCACGGGCATTGTTCTTTCACTATTGCTGGCCCTGGTAATAATAGGGGGCATCAGGCGCATTGCAAAAGTCACTTCTAAACTTGTACCTGCCATGACCATCATCTATTTTATCGGTGCCCTGGCAGTGCTTGTTTACAATTACGATAAGGTCATCCCCTCGGTTATTTTAATATTTACCAGTGTGTTTACCGGTTCGGCTGCTGCCGGCGGATTTCTTGGGGCGGGTTTTATTTATGCTTTTAAACGCGGGGTAAACCGGGGGTTGTTCTCAAACGAGGCCGGACAGGGCTCTGCTCCCATTGCTCATGCTTCGGCCAAGGCACATGAGCATGTGTCTGAAGGTCTGGTGGCCATTCTCGAGCCTTTTGTTGATACCATTATTATATGCTCTCTTACAGGACTTACCCTGCTTACCTCTGGCGTATGGACAGAAAAGATACATAACCGGTTTCAATATACCGATCTGGAGATTCTGAAAGAAAGGTACGAAGATAAAGCTGTAACCGATCAAAAAAAACTATTGCTGCACCTGAATGGAAAGGAACAATTGCAAGGATTTGAAGGGGTATTGTTTGTTGAAAACGGGATTATTCAAAATGAAATTACTGTTATACATGCCCGTTCACTGGCCGAAGGGGTGCGGGTGTTTGATAAGGAAAGAAACTTGTTTTCAGGAAAAATACCTGTTCAAAAGGGGAGGATACCCGCCAAAACCATCGAATACTACTTTGAAGGCAGTTCGCTGATACATAGCGCCCCGCTTACGACAGAAGCATTTAAAAGAAGCTTTTTCGGCAATTCCGGACAGTATATTGTGGCCATCGGATTGCTGCTTTTTGCTTTTTCCACTGCCATATCATGGTCGTATTATGGCGACCGGGCTGTTACATTTCTTTGGGGGAATAAATTTATTCTGCCTTACAGGTTGATTTATGTTGCAGGGTTTTTTCTCGCCTCTGTTGCAGATACTACCGTTGTATGGGCGCTCTCGTACGTTACCATTGCCCTTATGACGATACCGAACCTGTTTGGGTTACTAATACTGCACCGTGAGGTGAAATCAACCGTTGACAAGTATTGGACAGATTTTCACACTGAGTACCCTGATGTGAAGCTGCCGAAAGGTGTATTAAGAGATAAGGAAAAGAAATCATCAAAATAAATCTGGTTATCCTCGTTTTGAAGTTTAAAATCAATGCATAAAAAAATGAAAAACTATTTTTTAAGGCTGGGCAGATATCTCCTGCTATTGGTACTGCTTATTGCAGCGGTTATAATTCCTACAGTTATCAGTCGTAAGGTTGATTTCACCGAGGCCATTCGAGCCATATTCTCGAATGAGCGAACAAGACTCGTGTTATTAGTAGCTGCAATATATTCTTTTATCTATCCTTTGCTGGTTTTTGCAAAGAAAGAACGATATATTAACGGCAATTTTGAAACCAACCGCCAAGGTTTTTTGAAAGCGTTTGATGAACAGGGCTATAAGTTAAACAAAGAGTCGGGCAATATGCTTGAGTTCCGCAAAAAATCAGGTTTAACAAGGGTAATGTCTATGGGGCAGGATAAAATTGAGGCCGATATATCTGGCAACCCGGTAATTATTGACGGATTGAAAAAAGAATTGCGCAAGCTGGATGTGTCATTAGACATGAACCTTTTGCGCAAAGAATAAAAACCAGGATTAAACCTGTTTTTTATTCAGCAGGGAGTATTTTTTTGATACAAACTCCCAGTTTACCACGTTCCAGAAAGCATCAACATAGTCTGCACGCCTGTTTTGATATTTCAGGTAATAAGCGTGTTCCCAGACATCGAGCATTAACAAAGGGGTTCCTTTTACCTCAGCTATATCCATCACCGGACTGTCCTGGTTTTGCGTGCTTGTAACTATTAACCGGCCATCTGATAAAACAAGCCAGGCCCAGCCTGAACCAAAAACTGTTTTGGCAGCCGAAGTAAACTTTGATTTAAAGTTATCAAACGACCCGAAATCTTTGTTGATGGCATTCAGCAATTCTCCCGAAGGCTGTCCGCCGCCATCGGGCGACATAACCTTCCAGAAAAGCTTATGGTTAAAATAGCCTCCACCGTTATTTCTTATGGCTTCTGAATATTTTGATACTTCAGATAATATTTCTTTGGCATTTTTACCGGTAATGCCGGCTTCTTTTACTGCTGCATTAAATTTGTCGGTGTATGAAGCGTGATGCTTAAGGTGATGCAGTTTCATGGTTTCAGCATCAATATGCGGTTCAAGTGCATCGTATGCATATGGAAGGTCAGGGAGTTTGAATACCCCAACATCGTTTTGCCTGGTGAGTTTTTTGGCAAGTTTTCCTGTTCCAAACGACGATAATGCAATAATTCCTCCAAGTCCTAAAGCACCTGTCTTAATAAATGTTCTTTTGTCCATTACTAAAAATAAATTACACATATACCTTTAAACAAACTTAATAAAAAAAAGTTTGAATTTTAGTATATGATTTAATATACTCTAATTATTCATTCGGGTTTTAAAATTTTGACCAATTCATCGGGGCTTAAAAGTTGTTGTTCGCCCGAATCCATGTTTTTCAGCGCGACATTGCCTTCACGCATCTCGTTCTCACCAACCAGCGCTACATACTTAATGTTCTTTGCATTGGCATAATCCATTTGCTTTTTAAGCTTTACAGCATCGGGGTATAGTTCGCCTGAAATTCCCTGTTTCCTAAGGTTATTCAAGACTTTTAAACAATAGGCGGCTTCGGTTTCGCCAAAATTAACGAACAGAATTTTTGTTGATGTAATTACCGTGACTGGAAATATATTTAGCTGGTTCATTACATCAAAAATGCGATCTGCGCCGAAAGATATGCCTACCCCCGACACCCCTGGCATGCCGAAAATACCTGTAAGGTCGTCGTAACGGCCTCCGCCGCAGATGCTGCCAATCGCAACATCTTTGGCCTTTACCTCAATAATAGCCCCGGTGTAATAATTAAGTCCCCGGGCAAGGGTAAGGTCGAGTTCAACAGATGATTTTAAACCCAGTGAATCAATGTAACCAAAGAGGGTTTCGATTTCTTTGATCCCTTCTGTCCCCGCGACCGAAACAGACAATAATTTTTTAAGGGTACCTGATTTATCACCGGTTGAACCCTGCAGCTCCATTATGGGTTTCAACAATTCTATTGAACTGTCGGGAATGCTTCTTTCCCTGAGTTCAGCAATTACATTATCCTTGCCAATTTTATCAATTTTATCGAGCGCTACGGTAATATCGGTGATTTTATCGGGACAATTGATGTATTCTGCTAAACCGGCAAGAATTTTACGATTGTTGATCTTGATAAGCACTTTGATCTGAAGCATATCAAAAACCTCATCTACAATCTGTAAAAGCTCTGCTTCGTTTAAAAGAGATTTGCTGCCGATAACATCGGCATCGCACTGGTAAAACTCACGATACCTGCCTTTCTGAGGTCTGTCGGCACGCCATACCGGTTGTATCTGGTACCTTTTAAAAGGGAATGTGATCTCGTTGCGGTATTGTACCACAAAACGGGCAAAAGGAACCGTAAGGTCATAGCGAAGGCCTTTGCCGCTAATTTGCATGGCCAGTTTGTTACTTTCTGCCGGTAAATCATCAGTTAATGTATCTTTTAGAAAATTCCCTGAATTCAGGATTTTAAAAAGCAACTTATCCCCCTCATCGCCATATTTGCCAAGCAAAGTCTCAAGTTTTTCCATGGCAGGGGTTTCGATGGGCAGGTAACCATACTTCTGGAATATTTTTTTTATGGTATCGAAAATATAGGTGCGTTTTACCATCTCAGATGGTAAAAAATCTCTTGTTCCTTTGGGTATTGATGGTTTTTGTACTGCCATTGCCTGATATCAAAAATAAATACTGTGCAAAAGTAAGATTTTATATTTTATGAACCAATGTTGTTTATTCAGGCTTTTACCGGGGGAGTTTTAAAAGGCCTCAAATGCACGAGGCTGTAAAAAAATCTGACTTGAAAGTCGAGCATAACGGGGCAGTAATTGGCGTTTTCTTAGAGCCACATATAGCATCACGATTGTAAATGCTAACCGTCTCTGGGTAGAAAAAAAAATTAATTGTTTAAGAGCTGTTTTTGATTTATCGGGAAATTGTTATATTTGATACTACGATCTATTTTAAGAGGTAGCAAAAAAGTTATTCCGACAAAGTGTTGTGCAGATGGAGATAATAAAGGCAATTCCTTCCGATTTGGTGGAAATAATGTACCTGTTGAGGGTGTGCGTCAAAGACATGAACGAGAAAGGCATGAAACACTGGAACAATGTTTTCCCGGAAGGATCGCTGATGAAAAAAAACCTTAACAACGGATTAATCTATCTGGTAAAAGAAAAAGGGGTTTGTAAAGCAATGATGACGCTGAATGCAGAAATGCCCGAAGATTATAAGAGTATTTCGCTGCCTGATAAAACGGGAAAAACACTTTTTATACAATGGTTAGCAGTACATCCCAAATGGCAGCAAAAAGGCATTTCGAAAATGCTGCTTGATTATGCCGAAAATTTTGCCCTCGATAATGGTTTTCAATCCATTATGCTTGATGTTTTCAGCAACCATGAAATGGCACATCAGATCTGCGAGAAAAACGATTACCATCAAATAGGCACTTTTCACTTTTCGCTTCAGAAAGCCCCGTTTGTATGTTATGGTAAGGAGTTAAAGTAAGCGTTTTCAAAAATAGATATTTAATAACAATGCAAGAATAATCAGAGAGAATTCACCAGGTTTTTTCAACTATTCTCAAATTTCAGAGTATAATAGTGTAAAACAAATTATGAAAAATCTGATATTATTTTTTGCAATTCTGTTTGCGGTTGCAAGTTGCAGCAAAGAAGATGATTATGACAATAATTCGGGTATAGTCATCAAAGGAATTATATTGGAAGATCGTACCAAGAGTACCGAAGTTAAATCGGATAACCCATTATCTTTGTCCGATGCGACTAAGGTGCTTGTTTTTAGTAATCATTATTATCAGCTATATGATATTGTTGATGGTGCATTTTCGGTTACAGGAAAAGTTGGTACAGGGGTTGCTTTAATATTTCTGGATGAAAATTATAAATACATCGGAAATTTATCTTCTCAAGGCTTGAATATGCTTCCGCTTGGAAGTCTTACAAATGGAGAAAATACATCTATTGATTTATCAACGCTTACTTTGGTGGGCAATAGTGTTATTCCTTCGCACGATCCATTTGGTAATGAAATTGATATATCTTCAGCAGAAATTAGTAGTTTAAAAGTTATAGGTGGCTATTATGCATCTATTGCAAAAAATATAGATGCGGATAATGATGGTATCCCTGATGTTTTATCGAATAAACAACTGGTTGTATACAGTAAATTTGCCAGGTACAGCGGGAAATGGGGATTTAACGAATCCGTACCCGTACCTTCTGATAGTTCTCATTCATACATTAACTATTCCGTTGATATTGATGCAGGTTCAGGCCTGACATTTTCCAATGATAATATTACATTGTCAGGACCGGGTGATGATCCTTATAATGATATTTCGACATGGGGTTACATGTTATATTCCGGGAACGGTGGATTTACCTCTTCATTCAACAGACAAGCAAATGCTCCTCCGGATGCTCCATGGGGTACAGCCTTTCTTCCTTTTAAAATGGGTACCTATACCTTAACACTTGATGGCACTAATAAGTATACATTAGATTATTCAAATATTGATGTACAATTCAATTTGGTTATTATTAGTCCTACGCTGCATACCAATAGTGAAGGGAGACTTACTTCACTTACATTTGAATATAAACTACCTGATGGAACTGTTGTAAATCCTGCCAGTATATTAACCAATGTGATGGTTCAATTTTGCGATAATTATATGCATCAATTATATAATAGCTCAAATTTGACAGCTACTACAGGTTTCTCGGGCATTGATTTTAATCCTCCCATTGATATATCTTCACTATATCAGATAGATATTTGGTATAATGATCTGTTAGGGAATATATACGATATAATTTGGCGTGGCGATAATTGATTGAAAATGCACAGCTCCACACTGTATCAAGCGCATTAAAATGCGCTTTTTTCTTTACGTTTCAATTTTATACACACATAGAATTTTTAAGTGGATTTTGATAAGATACTATTGTCTTTGTGTTCCAGTTCAGCACGAATTTTTACCGTATTCAATATGGTACAATCTGCTATCGTTATTCCCGCAAATATCAACATTGATTATTTTAATAATATTTACTATATTTGTTCAGTATATTAAACATTATTGTTTAAATTGTCATTTAATGTAATATATAATGAATATTAAAGATTTATATGAAATGACTGACCGGGCAATTGTCCGAATGATTGGAAATGAAATTAAACGCATCAGACTTGAAAAAAATATTACACAAGAAAAGCTTAGCCTGGAAGCAGGTATTGGGCGTAGTTTTTTAAGCCAATTGGAAAATGGAAGGCCGGCTTCTCTATTAACTGTGGTGCAGATTTTAAGAGCATTGCAAAAGCTGGACCTGTTAAAGGAATTTGTTTATGAACCGGTAATAAGTCCGATGATGATCGCAAAAAGCGAAGATGAAAAGCGCCAACGTGCCCGGAATAGGAGAAGTAATGAAGAGAAAAAGAATAAAGAATCTACATGGTAGCAAAAGTCTATCTCTGGAATAGAATTGTGGGTTATGTACTTTGGGAAGAGACTAAAAGTCTTGCTGCTTTTGAGTTTGATCCTGAATTTGTAAAAAACGACCTGGATATTTCTCCTTTAATTATGCCGATTGATGATTTACGCAATGGGCAAAGAATATTTTCATTTCCTGAATTAGAAAGAAAAACATTTCTTGGGTTACCCGGACTGCTTGTAGATTCATTGCCTGACAGATTTGGTAACAAGATGCTGAGTGCCTGGCTTGCTAATTATGGCAGGTCATTAACAAGTGTCAATCCGGTTGAAAGATTGTGTTATACCGGAGACCGGGCAATGGGAGCTTTGGAATTTGAACCGGTGCTTTATCCGGAAAAGAAATTTCAAAAGCCGGTTGAGATGGAAGATATGGTTCAGTTGGTAAGTAATATCCTGGCTGAGAGAAGTACATTGGAGTCAAACATTCATGCCGGGGGGAAACATGCCATTACCAGTATTATCAGACTTGGAACCTCTGCAGGAGGCGCCAGGCCAAAAGCAGTAATAACATACAATGAGAAAACCGGTGAAATTCGTTCAGGCCATATACAAGCGCTGAAAGATTTTTCACACTGGATAATTAAACTTGATGGAGTGAAAGATAATGAACCGGGTGAAACAAAGGGTTATGGGCGAATTGAATTTGCATACTATTCAATGGCCAGGGATTGCGGTATTAATATAGAAACCTGTAAATTGCTGGAAGAAAACGGAAGGGCACATTTCATGGCCAAACGATTTGACAGGGAATCAAATGAAAAAATACATATGCAATCCTTATGCGCCATTGCCCATTATGATTATAATAATCCTGATGCCTATTCATACGAACAGGCATTTAAGGTGATGAGAAAAATGCTTTTACCCTACCCTGAAGCAGAGCAGTTATATATTCGTATGGTCTTTAATGTAATTGCCAACAATAATGATGATCATACCAAAAATATATCCTTTTTAATGGATAAAAATGGAATTTGGAAGCTGTCACCTGCCTACGATCTGGTATTTGCATTTGATCCGGAAAATTTCTGGTTAAGACGGCACCAGATGTCTGTAAATGGGAAACGCACCGAAATAAGCAGGGAAGATTTGATTCAAGTTGCAAAAGAAATGAATATTAAAAATGCCAGTGATTTGATTGATAAAGTTGTTTCGGTAGTTTCAGATTGGCAGAAGTATGCAAAAAAAAGCGGGGTAAAGAAAGAGCTGATGAATTCAATAGAGAAAAGTTTCAGTTTAAATCTTTATTGAAAATTTCAATAAATGTACCTTTTTAATAATGTATCGATACCATTCATCTGCACGGTGGTGAGAGGTGCCCCGATAGCCAAACGGCTATCGGCCATCTACTCGACTAGCGGTAGTGTAATTATTTAATAGATAATCCTTTAAGTGAAAAATTGAAAATATCTCCAATTTCAACATTTTTCATTAAAATCCTAGTTTTATTAAAATTCATATGTTCTATTTTTACTTTAAAAAATACATTTGAACTATCATTGATAAAGTACTTTTCTTTAATGATTCCATCTATCATCAAGTCATTATCTGGATTAAATGTCCAATTATTGTTAGGACAGTTTATAATTACTGCGTTTCTTTCTCCTCCAGAATTATCAACTTTCATTTCAATTTTTATTTTACTGTCAATTTTGAACCTATTATAATTCTCTACAGCAATTTTCTTTTCATTCTCCATACACTCAAGAATAGGTTTCCAATATGATTTATATAGACTAATTTGCCCGTTTAAATCAATGTCTTTATTATTTAATTTTCTATGAAGAGAAGTCAAGATAATCGAAGAAATATCATCGGGATGATTTATTCCTTGTTTATCAAAATAATTGACTAAATCCGGATTTTTATTGCCACGAATCCAGTTATTTCTAATCCACAATCCAGTCGAAAAGTGTATGCTGCTTACTGCTTTTTCTTCTGGTAATTTTTTGAAATCATTTTTTTCTTTAGTGCTCAAGGATTTTTCAAAATATTTGACTGAATCATCTAAATCCCCGGGTTGGTCAATATTTGTAACGCAATTACTTAATCCAACTACTAATAATATAACATAAATATGTTTCATATGTAGAATGCTTTTTTACATTACCGCTTAACGTCCGCGGGTGAAACGTGCCGGATTATTCCGCTTCGTTCCATGAGGGCTGCGCCGTTGCGGGGCTACGTCTGTGTCCCTCGAGACAAACTCACGAGGCGGGACGAAACGCCCGAAAACCCTCTGGCCCCGGCATGTTTTATGACCGCTTGTTAGCAACTGGTGTTATCTTATTATTTTTCAATTATTTAGCTCTCAATTATCAAACGTTTTAAATCCGCACCAACCTATCTACAAAGCACAAATTTATTTTGTTTTTTTGTGTGATGGCCAAAATGCCTATGGCAACTGGAGTCGGCTTTGCAAGCTCTTTGGTAAAGCTTTGGTTGCAGCGATGGCTTGTGCGGCTTTGGCAATGTGTGTGGCTGTGAAGCGTGGGCTGTATGTTTCATTATTCCAGTCATTATGCAACTTTCTGTTTGTAAAGATGTTCCTGAAATTCTATGAACAGTCTGCTTATGTTTGCAACGTCTCCTAAAATTTCCTTCGCATCTTCTAATGATTGATACTTGTTTGTCAGTAAAATTGGGAGTTTCTCCTGGTCGAGTTCGTCAACTCCTGTTTCAATGTATTTGCTCAATACGAATGAAATAAACTCTTTCTGCTTGTCATCGATTAAGGCAAATATTGTTGCTTCGGCTGCTTTGGCTCTTGCTTCTCTTGTCATTGCGATATAGTCGCCATTGAAAACGTATTCCAATACATCGTACAAGTCACTCTTTTCCATATCAACCAAATTTTGCAAAGTCAGTAAGTCGTCTTTTGGAAAACCAGCGGCGTCTAAATTTTCTAATAAAATCCTTC
>JAWOHT010000242.1:0-9754 GCA_046485045.1 Bacteroidales bacterium | reverse complement strand
TCGGAAAGATCCTGCCGAAAGCCCTCATTCCCGGACCGGATATCACCGACCTGCTGACCCATGACGCCGACATCACCCGGCGGCACCGAAAAGACGAGGAAGACGGGATCAGGGGCAAAAAAGCCACCATGCGATTCGGGGCCGAGCTGCTCAAGGCCCAGGTATGGGTCCGGGAGAATATTTTGGCGACCAGGAAATAGGTTATAGTCTTTCAAACGACGGCATTAACTGGGAAAAAGAAACCCGGGTAAAAGTACAGTATGGCGATGATATTTGGGCTGAAGATGGCGATCATGCAATGCGCACACCCCTTTGTGCAATCGAAGAAGACGATGGCACCTTTACCGTTGTTTATACAGCTATGATGAAAAATAATGGCGCTAAATTTTATGCAATCGGAAAATGTTCTCTTGCCTGGAAATAAAGAATAACCGGCATTTAAGCATTGCTGGAATATGACTTTGAAGATAAAAATCATTTATCATTATAGTATTCGTTATATCCGCAACTTAATTTTCATTTTTACATAAGGCTTCGACTTCGCTCAACAGCCACCCTGAGTCACTGCCTGCCGGAAAAGGGTGTTTATTACCAATTATTTACATTTTTATTTATGAATTTAAGGAAATTTATTTTTAAGAATAATATTTAAAGCTTAATATTGCATTCTGTTATTGCAGGTTTCTTTATTGATAATTTCAATAGAGATGAAAAGGGAATCCCGTGCCTCTCCAACTGTAAATTATTCAAAGGAGGGAAGTCGGGAGCTATCCCCGTAGCTGTAAGTCCTTTTAAAGTTTTTGACACACCCCTTGCCACTGTCCCGAGTTGTCGGGATGGGAAGGCTGTCAGAAAACGGACAAGCCAGAAGACCTGCCTGCAATTAGAATTCGTAGCTTTCGGGTGAAAAGTGAAGAATAAAGAATTAGTCCTTCTTTATTTCTTCAAAAAAACTATACTTCTGCATTTTGGGGTATTTGAATTTGTGCAACGAAAGCTACCCGTTCTACAGTTTCAGACTTTTAAATAACCATTGAAAAATAAACCAATGAAAAAAACAATTTCATCTGTTATCCTCCTATTGCTTTTTATTACATCAACAACAGCACAAAGTTACCTTACCCCGGGTAGAAGTTATAAAACAAAAGATATTCTTGTAAATTATCAGGGATTTGCGACATTTGAAGTTCACGATAGCCTTCTATATGCAAATGACGGTGACACAATACGTTGTTTTAACCTGAAAACAGAACAACAGATAAGAAGGTACGGAAAACCTTCAGGTTACACGTCGTGGCCAAGCTTTTTAACTATTTCGCCCAACGGCAAAGAGATTTGGGCAGGTTTCACCAACCCGGGCAATACCGACGACCGTATTTACAGCATAAATATTGAATCGGGTGTATGGGACCTGCAGGCGCATCTATCAGGAAATTTCGACCTTGAATTCTTAAATGACAATATCCTGGTATCAGGTTTAAACAGCTCAGACTGGCAAGACCCCGCTTCTGTTTTTTTACTTGACACTACCGGCGCCGATAACCACCGCAGGATAATTGAAACAGGAGGCAGTTCTGCCGGACTGGCTGCCGATGCTAAAGGAAATGTGTACTATGGCACAAATTTTTATTCTACCTCAGGCCCGAATGCCTTATATCGCTGGGACAGTGCCGCTGTGGCCGAAGTAATTCACAATACTGGTGATACGTTAAAACCCGGTGATGCCATAAAACTAACCGATTTGCCCAATGCAGCATATGATTGTGAAGTTGATACCGCCGGAAATATTCTGTTTAATATAAATAGTCCATCATCCGACAAAGTGTTGGCTGTCTGGAATGGAACATCAGGCGACGGATTCAATTTCGATACCCTTGCCCTTACTGCCGATGGAATGGATTGGCTGACCATGATTAAGACTTGTGGAAACGTGCTTGACCATACCAATGGCAATGGAGTTTATATATTGTCTGTGGCAAGACCGGTTGCCAAAGTCCAAAGAAGCGCCCCACCAAAGCTTGCTTTGCCGTTTGATATTATTTCGGCTTTCGAAGAAGATGCAGGCATAGAAATAAACCTGAACAACCACTTCACCGACACGGACGATACCGTTGCATTCTCGTATGAGATTATCTCAAACTCTCACGACATAGTTGCTTCGGGAAGTATAAGCAATGACTCACTGCTTATAATCAATATTTTAAAAGCCGGACAGACAAATATTTGGGTTAAAGCAACCTCGAACCATCTGTCGGTAACAGAAAAAATAACCGTAGGGGTTCAACCTGAAATATATGGCAACTATGTTGTTACAGATTTCGAAAACCTTGCGCTAGCGCAGGAGAGTTACTGGAACGGTTCAGATAGCTCAGGCGGCTTTGCAAGCGGACTGGCAACATTCGCAAACAGCCACTCTGGCGGCTTCTGGGAGGGATGGGCATATTCAAATACATCGGATGTTGCTACCACGGGTTATTTCAACCAGTACAGCGCGATTACTGGAGCCGGGTTTGATACTTTGGCCTCTGATGGGAAAAACTATGGCGTAGCCTATGTTGCTACCGATTGGATTACAGCAACAACCAAACCTTTGCCTTTATCGTATAGTGACAGTAAATCTCATCTGGTCAAAGGCTTATATGTTACAAACAGCGCCTATGCTGCACTTTCTATGGAACAGGGAGATGCATTTGCAAAAAAATTCGGGGGCGAAGACGGCAATGACCCCGATTATCTAAAGCTATCTGTATGGGGCAAGAAAGATGGCACTGAAACAGATACCATTGACTTTTACCTGGCCGACTACCGCTTTAACGATAACAAGAAAGACTATATCGTAAAAACCTGGCAATGGATCGAACTAAGCTCACTTGGCATGACAGATACCTTGCTGTTTGACCTAACTTCATCGGATGTGGGAATGTTTGGCATAAATACACCTTTGTATTTTAATGTAGACAATATATATATCGTACCAGACTCTCTTACTGTAACCATAACACCTGCAACTGTCATTGAAAACTTACCTTTTGCCAATGCAGTTCTTTATCCAAACCCCTCAAACGGGATATTCAGGGTAAAAACAAACTTTAATGAAACCTTTGCCGTCAGGGTTTACAGTCTGAATGGTAACCTTGTATATTTCAAAGAAGATTATTCCAATAATGTTGAGATTGATATTAGCAACCAGCCATCTGGTCAATATTTCATTTATATTGAAAATGGAGGTGAAATTTATACCCAATCATTAATTAAAGAATAAGAAGAATTGTGAGGTTGTGTAAAAATTATATAAGTAACGTGGCGAAAAAGATAATATTCGTAATGTTGGCACTTGTATATATAAAAGTTATACAGGCACAATACATATCTGAAGTACTGGAATATAAACCTGCACCGGGACAGCTTATCAATGCATCGCCCTGGGGTATTCCCGGCTCGGCAAAATCTATTGTAGGAACTGTTTCTGGTTCTATGAGCCTGGGCGCTTTTGGGGGTTATGTTATCTTTACTTTTAAAGACCCCGTCGTAAACCACCCTGACAACCCTTTTGGGGTTGACTTTACCATCTTCGGAAATTCGTTAAATGATTGGTTCGAACCGGGAATAGTTTCGGTGATGAAAGATGAAAATGGTAACGGCCTGCCCGATGATACCTGGTATGAATTGGCAGGCAGCGAATATTTTTTCTCTACAACAGTGAAAAATTACCAGGTAACATACACGAACCCGGGGCTGACAGTTGCAGCAGATGTTGAGTGGACTGATAACCTTGGCGCCTCGGGATTTGTTCTGAAAAACAGTTTTCATTCACAGCCGTATTACCCGTCGCCTGATTCTTTTCCGGCCATTAACCCTGCTCAATATACACTTACCGGTACCAGAATTGCCAGTGAATTAGACAGAACCAATCCTGCATTTATAAAATCGTACAGAAAGGCCTTTGGATACGCAGATAACCAATGGCGTGGCAGCGCTCCCTATACAATACCCGATAATCCCTATACCCCTGAAATGGAAAATTCAGGAGGCGACGCGTTTGATATCAGCTGGGCTGTGAATGAATACGGAGCGTATGTTGATCTGGATGTTATTCATTTCGTAAAAGTACATAATGCAGTATTAGCCAATACAGGCTGGCTTGGTGAACTGTCAACAGAAATTACCGGGGCAGTGGATGTAGCTCCCGATAATTCAATTACAGGAATTGACGATATACTTGTTCTGAAACATTTACCCGATACGATTATTGGCAACACCTGCCAGATAGAAGTTTTTGCCTTTGACAAAGGCCGGCGTGATAAAGATGCAGTAATCAACTGGTCTGTTAACCTTAGCCATGCCAATATTAATGCCCAAAACCTTTTGACTTTTTCATCGTCCGGAAAACTGATCATAACAGCATATTTAGCAAAGAATTCAGCAATTACAGCAACAGATTCCGCAGTTTTGATATACCAAGATAATTCAACATCATTAAATCAAAACAGATGGAAAGAAATAAGGGTGCATCCAAACCCTGCATCAGAAAGTATCTATATTGAGGGATTAGACAATGCTGCCATACGGATATTTGATATCACAGGAAAAATAATGCTGGTACATGAAAAATATTCCGGCAACGAGGCTGTTCCTGTTTCTCATTTGCCCAAAGGTGTATATATCGTTATTCTTTCAGGTAAAACAGAAAGCAAAACCATGCGGTTAATAAAGAATTAATGATTAAACGATTTACAATAATGTTTGTATTGACGGTATTTGCCGGTGTATCCTTTTCGCAGGGAATAACAGATACTGTTATTCATATCGAAAGTGTGACGGTTACCGCCGAACGTATTTTTAAAAAAGAAGAAGCCGGGATGAAAGAAACCACGGTAGACTCTTTGGCCTTGATGGAAAAAATAAACCTTAATTTGTCGGATGTACTGGCCGAAAACACAACCATATATATAAAAAACTATGGCCGGGGAGCTTTGGCAACAGCTTCTTTTCGCGGTACCGCCCCTTCGCACACACAGGTATCGTGGAACGGCATCAACATTAATTCGCCTATGCTGGGAATGGTAGATTTTTCTATCATTCCTGTATATATTGTTGACAACATGTCGCTGCAACATGGCGCTGCCTCTGTTAAAGAAAGCAGCGGAGGCCTGGGCGGGCATATAAGCATCAACAACAACGTTAACTGGAATAATAAGTTTAGCGGAAGGTACTATCAGGGCATTGGCAGCTTTTCAACCTTCGATGAGTTTGGACAGGTTAATGTCGGAACCAGTCAATTTCAATCGAAGACCAGGGCATATCATAATTATTCAAAAAACAACTATTACCTGGTAAATAAACAGCAGAAAGAAATTGATTCGGTTACGGGTAAAAAATACTATCCCGAACAGTATAATTCCGATGCCGTTTTCTTGAAATATGGTTTACAACAGGAATTTTATATTAAATTATCCCCAAAAACATATACCAGTGCGCAGGTATGGTATCAAAATGTCAACAGGTCAATCCCTAACGTGTTAAGTTATGAAGGCGATGACAGAAAAACAGGAAAAACGGGCCGGCAAACCGATGAAACTTTAAAAAGTGCTGTTCAGATTAAACATTATGGAGGAAAACTAAAAACGCATATCGTTTCAGGAATTGATTATCAGGAACTTAATTATGTGCTGAAAGTAAAAATTGGCGGAGGTGAAACAAATACACCCGTTAATTCAGGAAGCTTGATGAAAAGCTGGTACAATAATGCCCGATTCAATTATACCTTTTCCGATAAAATATCATCTGTTCTTAAATTTGACGCCAACTATTTCGATATTGCCACCATTGACAGCGCCCTTCTGACCGGTTATGACGAGAAACGGATGGAATACTCCGCTTTTGGAGGAATGTATTTTAATCTCCTTAAAAAAATAAATCTATCGCTTGAACTGCGTCAGGATCTTATACCCAAAATCATCACACCTGTTATCTATAACATTGGAATAAGCTATAAACCTTTTGAAAAACACGATTTTATTATCAAATCAGGATTGGTTCGCAATTTCCACAACCCGGCCCTGAACGACCTTTACTGGCAACCGGGAGGGAACCCCGGTTTATTGCCTGAAGAAGGTCATACCTGGGAAACCGGCCTTCATTACATTGTACAATCAAATGCTTTTTTATTGGAGAATCAGCTAACGGTTTACTCTTCTAACATCAATAACTGGATATTATGGCTCCCCAGTGTTAAAGGATATTGGGAAGCAATGAATATAAGAAAAGTAAAAGCGTATGGCGTGGAATATAACCTTAAATCATCATACAGTTTGGGAGAATTTAAACTCGGGATAAACGGAAATTATGCATTTACCAGATCGTTGAATTTCGGGGAACCTTTTAATGAAAACGATAAAAAAACAGGCTCACAACTTCCATTTATCCCTGTTCATTCGGCCAATGCACTGTTTTCATTGCACTTTAAAGATACATATATCAATTATCAGTATCATTTCTACGGTATCAGGCATACAATTACCTCGAACAAAGTACCGCCGGAAAACGGGCATCCGTTTTACCGTTTGTATGCCCAGCACCTGAACCATTTAACACTGGGTTATAATATCAGGCCGGGTAATCTGAATATGGGTGCCGAGTTTAAGATAAACAACCTTTTAAATGAGGTTTACCGCAGCGAGATAAACCGTATAATGCCCCTGCAGAATTACACTTTATTGTTAATGATAAATTTTTAGTTTTTAATGTTATTATATCTTAAACATATCATTTCTCTGTTATTAACTCTCTTTATATTACTGTCTTCGTGTATGGAGGATGATTTGTGGTATGAACTTAACAAAAGCGATCTGCCACCGAAGTCTTCGGGCGTCTTTATTACCAACGAAGGCAACTTTATGTACGACAATGCCACGCTGTCTTATTATGACATTGATTCTATGAAAGTATATAACAATGTGTTTTTCAGCAAAAATGCTGTGCCGGTGGGCGATGTGTTACAATCTATGGTGATACGCGACAGCCTGGGGTATATCGTGGTAAACAACAGCGGGAAAATTTATGTTATCAACATAAACACGTTCGAATACGTTGGCAAAATAACCGGCCTTACTTCTCCCCGCTATATGCATTTTTTAAGTAATACCAAAGCCTATGTAACCGACCTGTATGCAAAAGCCATAGCCATAGTAAACCCCCAGACCTTTGAAATTACAGGGTATATTAATGTAAACAACAATAATCAGCAGTTTTACCAGCACCCTACAGAGCAAATGGTGCAATACAAAAAGTATGTATTTACCAATTGCTGGAGCTACGATAATAAAATACTTGTCATTGACAGCGAAACCGACCAGGTGATTGATTCTATCGAAGTGCTCAAACAACCCACATCGTTACGCATTGATAAACACAATAAAATATGGGTTATAACCGACGGGGGCTACCCTGACAGTCCTTATGGGCAAGATAGGCCCGGGTTGCAGCGCATTGATGCCGAAACACGGATTATTGAACATACCTGGCTGTTCAACAATGAAGACCACCCCCGGAAATTGTGCATAAACGGCACCGGTGATACTATATATTTTATCAATGAACATATTTACCGCCACGCGGTGACTTCGGAAGAAGAACCTGAGATGTTCATTGAATCTGTTTATAATAATAATTCTTATGGCGGTTACTATGGTTTAGATGTGGACCCTTTCAGTTCTGAGTTATATGTGGCAGATGCAATAGATTTCGTTCAGCCGGGAACAGTCTGTCGCTACTCACCTCAAGGTTTCCTTATTGATAAGTTTCAGACGGGTATTGGCCCGGGAGCTTTTTGTTTCAAAACAAATAATGGCAACAAATAAAGATATTTTTGAGGTAACATATTGGATAGATGCGTTTGTTCGCGAAGATTATTTTGCCTTGTATGCTGGCAATTCTGGCAACAAGATAATAAACCTGTTGAATTATGGAGTCCTGAAGTTATTGAGCAAAAAATAGATTACATACATAACAATCCGGCAGAAGCAGGATCAGAACCCCAATATTGGAAATACAGCAGTGCAATTAACTTTAGCGGAGGGAATGGAGTGATAGATAAAGTTTTATCTATAGTCATAGGTTTGAGTGTTTTATGGTGCACAAACGCATAGCGATATGTGCCGTTGCAGCCTGTGTTGCGCCTGCGACAGGCTGTTATGGCATATATCGCATATTGCACCGTAAATTATTTTCCTATTTGATATCCTATTAGAATTGAAAGAATGGAGGTATTTAAACCTTGAAAAAATCCCAATCCTAATTGATATCTAAAGTCACAGAATAATTCCTTCTTATTTAATATCATACTTTTTAAACCAAACCCAAAGTTTAATCCATAATCTATGCTTCTAAAAGGATTTTTAGTATAATGTTTGGAATAATATATAGTTTCTCTGGAGGTAATTACTTCATAATCTCTATTATAATTTACTCCAAAATAATAAGAAAAAAATGCTCCTGTGTGAAATGTAGGTCTTATTGTGCCTCTATTAAATTCATATTTTAACAGCAAGTTATTACCGACTATTTTTTGAGAATAAGTTATATTGTTTGAATATCTGTAATTGTTATATGGATCAACAAAGGAATTTGTAATCTTTATGTTCATTTGGGAATAAAAACATTCATATAAAAAGAATAATCTTTCATTTATATATGGCATATTTTTTTTATAATAGAATCCTATTAAAGGGGAAAAACTACCTTCAAATTGACTGTTACTTAAATAATCAAAATCTCCGATAATATCAGAAGTTTCGTAAATTGAATTTTTATTGAGTCCTATAAATAGGCCAAAATGGTATTCCATTTTAGGCAGCTTTTTTTCATAAATAATACATTCCTTATCTGGACAAATTTCTTTATGATAATCTTGTGATATATTAATCAGTGACTTATGATCCAAACTAATGCTTTCCGCTTTTCTCATTATTGTCGGACTTTCCTTAAAAGCGATCTTTAACAATCCGATATATTCTTTGGATTCTTTAATATATGTGTTATTGTATTTAACTATTTCTTTTCTATCATTCTTTAGTTCATACAAATTGATACTTCCATTATTAATTAAATAATGTTCTCCTTTACCGTCTCGATAATAGTAAATATCAACAATTCCATTTATTAAATATTCCAGGAATAGTGTCATTGTATCATTTTCCAAGGTAATGGTTTTAGAAACATAATATTTACTATCAATGAATCTAAAAGACTTAATTTCTTCCGGGGTAAACTCTTGATGTTTGGAATCTGAATCCGCTTTGTAGATGCACTTTTTGGCGTTGGCCTTATTTCCTTTATAATCAATCAAACCATGGATTGTGTCGTTGTCATTATTGACAAAATAACCAGGCCTGAAATCTGATTGTGCTAAGATTTTATTAAAAGAAACACAAAGTAAGATAAATATCCAAATAATAACTATATGTCTCATAATAAGAAATTTATGGTGCATAACGGAAAATTGTATGAGTAGTGGCAGATTGCGTTGTACTTTCTTGTCAAACCGCTACGCAGTTTGAGCGGGCTACAAACCTTGATATTTACCACATTACCTGCCATTACTTATACAAAATGTTAGCAGCCGGTTTTCTTCTATTGTTATTTGAATTAATTATATGTGTTGAAGTGATAAATCCCTCTCTCCCTATGAACAGGCGAACCGATTCAACGAGGATCCCCTCCGGCCCAGGAAGCTTCTCCTGCACCGGCAGGAAAT
>JAWOHT010000054.1:0-10518 GCA_046485045.1 Bacteroidales bacterium | reverse complement strand
ATAAACAGGCCCTTGCAACCGCTGTCGGCAGCAAGCTGTAATAACTCCGAGTCTTTTACAAGTGATATAGATGCCTGTCCTACCCATTTAATCTTTAAAGGTTTTATAGCCTTGAATAATTCTTTGGCATAGCGTGGTTGACCAATGATATTGTCATCGAGGAACATAAAATTTCTTGCACCCGATTCCTGAATATCTCTTACTACATTCTCAACCGGAATATGCCGTATTTTTTTCCCAAACAGGTCGGTAACACAACAAAATTCGCAATCGTACGGGCAACCCCGGGTGGTCATGATGGGAATAATATTAAATAACCTTTTTTGAGCCAACCGTTTAAAATTTTTCGGCACATATTTGGTTAAGTCCGGTTGAGGATTGTGATACCTCTGTTCCAGATTTCCCTTCTGAAAATCTTGTAACACTTTCTCCCATACACCTTCTGCTTCGCCTACAACCACAGAATCAGCATACTGCAATGCTTCGTCGGGCAATATTGTCGGATGCACACCACCCAGAATAACTGTTTTGCCCCGCTTCTTAAATTCCCGGGCAATTTCATACGATCTTGGTGCATTGGCCGTCATGCAGCTTATCCCTACCAGATCACAGGGTTCATCAAAGCTCAGGGGTTCAGCTTCTTCCTCAATAACTTTTACCGTATGTTCGGCAGGCGTTAATCCTTCTAAGATATACATTGCTAACTGGGGCATCCTGAGACCCTTATTTGTTCTTTTTGCTGCATCAACAGCTGGTGAAATGAGTAGTATTTTCATCTGTTTTATTATTGTTTTTTAAGGTCATCCACACCTTACCGGTGAGACTGGCGGTTCATGACTAAAGAAATAGATACTGTGTGTGTATGGTGTTTTTTTATCAATTCATGTTTCATTTTACACTACATAGTGGTTTTAGATATTACGAGATTGAAGTTTTTACGAATGGCAGAAAAATCTTCATACCAGAAACATTATCATAATTTCCGATGTATCTGAGCATTTTTGCATGATTATATACAGCAACTAAAAATGAAGGCTGAACATGATACGGAATATTATGTTCAATAACAGTTCTTTGAACAATTTTTGAAATTTTCATGTAATGCACATGACAAATATTGGGAAAAAGGTGATGTACTACCTGAAAATTCAACCCTCCTATTAACCATGAGAATATTTTGTTATCTGGTGCATAATCAGAAGTTGTTAAAAGCTGATGTATAGCCCAGCTGTTTTCCATATTGCCATTATTGTCGGGCAATGGAAATTCTGATGTCGGAATTACATGTGCCGGCTGAAAAATCATGCTTAATGTAAAGCCAATGCAGAGATGCATGATCACAAACGCAAGAAGCACTGTCCAGAATGAAACAGGGAGCAATATAACCGGAAGGCCTATAAACAGTGTATAGTAAACCAGTTTCCAGACTATTTCTTCTGCTATAAGTCTAAAAACTTTATTTTTCCCTGTTATCAGTCCCTTTTTATGATACCTGAATATCTGCATAAAATTCTTGGTTGTAACCCACGACAGTGTGGATATTGCATAAAAAAACCAAACATAAATATGTTGATATTGCTGTATCCAATACTTTTTTGAGTTGGGAGAAAAACGAAGAAAGACAGGGACATAGATATCATCGTCTGCATCTTCAATATTTGTATATGCATGATGAAGCTGATTATGCTGAATTTTCCATAAATAAGAGTTACCGCCAACTAAATTCAGCGTGTATCCCATTATCCGGTTAATCTTTTTGTTCCCTGAATAAGAACCATGATTGGCATCGTGCATCACAGTAAGACCAATACCTGCCATTCCAAAACCCATAATGATCCATAGCAGATAAAATGCCAGGGGACTTGTGAAAACCTGCAAAATCATTAATAAATATGGGATCGTAAAAATCAAAAACATAAAAACTGTTTTTAAGTACATGCTACTGTTTCCATGTTTCTTAATGTTGTTGTCTTTAAAATAGTTATCCACCCTTTGCCGGAGGATATTAAAAAATTCCTGTCCCCTGTTTGAAGGGTAATGTATGTTTATATTTTTTTTCATTGGTATTTTAAATTTAATTAAAAAAATTGAATATATCTGATTGGCAATAACACAATCAGGTTTTTCACCTACCGGATACCTTTAAAAACTTTTCTGTAATGATATCCATAAATACTATAGGTAATAGCAAGGGGAAACAATTCTGGTTTTCTGAAAACACACCAGAAAAATAACTCCCAGTAATACCACCTGCTTTTGGTAAATATTCCGATGATTATCATAGATTTAAACAAAGCAATAATGTCAACAAATGTCAGTTTTTTCTTTAAATGAACCGGGGGGTTAAAATTTTTAAAAAAGATACTAATCCTTTTATAATAAGCTTTACTCGAATAAATACCATGTAAAATTTTTTGATATCCGTTTAATAGTTCCTGCTTATTCATCACAGGTATAAAATTTAATGAGTAGTTGGTATTATCGCCCGACCAGTCATTTGTGATTCTGCCTTCGTGCATCAGTCTTTTATACAGTTGTGTCTTTTTGGGTGCATTTAACAGCCCCACCATGGCAGAGATTATGCCGCTTTTCTGAATAAAGTCTATCTGGCGCTGAAAAATGGAAGGGGTATCATTATCAAAACCTACAATAAAACCAGCCATTACTTCCATTCCCACCGATTGAATGGTTTTAACACTTTGAACCAGATCGCGGTTATTGTTTTGAAACTTATTACACTCTGCCAGGCTGGCCTCTTCAGGAGTCTCTATACCGATAAAAACCTTTGCAAAACCTGCCTTCACCATCAGGTGCATCAATGCAGGGTCATCGGCCAGGTTGATGGAAGCTTCGGTGGTAAAAATAAAAGGATTGTTGTTTTTACGCATCCAGTTTATGATGGCCGGAAGCAGTTCTTTCTTTAGAATGCTTTTATTTCCGATAAAATTATCATCTACAAAAAACACCGGCCCTTTCCATCCAATTTTTTTAATGCTGTCAAGTTCATCGAGTATCTGAGCGGTTGTTTTTAAGCGTACTTTATGGCCTAAAAGCGCCGTGATATCGCAGAATTCACAATTAAACGGGCATCCCCTGGAATACTGCAGGTTCAGCATGGCATACTTCGATACATCAATCAGCGAAAAATCAGGAACCGGAGACCTTGTGATATCAGCATGTTCAGTCGTCTGGTACAATCTTTTGGCATTTCCGGCCTGCAGGTCTTTTAGAAAAAGAGGCAGGGTAATCTCAGCCTCATTTAAAATAAGATGATCTACATCCTGAAAACTATCAAATTCGGCTGTAAAAAGGGGGCCTCCTGCTACAATTTTCTTATTCAGTGACTTACATCTGCAGATGGTATCTTTAACAGAATGCATCTGAACAGACATAGCGCTTATAAAAATATAATCTGCCCATAGAATATCTTTGTCCCTAAGGTTCGTAACATTAAGGTCAACCAGCCTTGTGTTCCATCCCGGGGGTAAAAGCGAAGCAACAGTTAATAATCCGAGCGGCGGATTGGTGGCTTTTTTCGAGATAAATTTCAAAGCATGTTTGTAACTCCAATAAGTCACGGGGTATTCAGGATGAACTAACAAAATATTCAACATTCAGATATTTTAGATTAAAAATTTATATAAAATTACCCCGCCATTGCAGATGATAAAAAAAAAAGGGATGAATTACCGAAATAAGGGATAAGCAGGAAAAATAGGTCTCAAAATGCAGAATTGAGGGGTAAACAACATTCGCCAATTAATCCGTTTATTCTATTTCAATTTTTATTTCCATTATAAAGGCGAATGAACAGTATCCACGGTAACCAAAAATGAGGATTATATTTTTCTGTTTGACTGTTATTACCAGTTACGGCAGATTAAAATCAGCTGTGCCTTTTGTATCCTTTGCTTGCAATTATCGTATAACATCATGTCAACCATCATTTTCAAACCAAAAGTTCATTCATAATGAAACCACAAACCAACCCGGCAAAGGTAAAACCATTATTTGCCTTAGCAATAACAACCGTTTTATTTCTCAATGCATTAAACGTTTTCCCGCAGGATGCTTTGATCATCAATCATCAGAATACCCGTATCAGGAATATACCTTTGGAATGGATCAATGCTGCCAAAGAAACACTGCACATCGGTTATGGGCATACTTCGCACGGCAGCCAGATCGTCTCGGGCATGAGCGCAGTAAGGTCTTTTTATACCGGCGGGCCTTACCAATTCAGTTCGGGTGTTGAAACCAACAAACTGCACCTTTTTGAAGGGTGCGGCTACTGCGATAACGGTGAACTGATCTATGATCTGAGCCATGAGGAGAAATGGTACCCGTCGGTTAAGAAATATCTTGCCGATCATCCTGAATGCAATGTGATCATTTATTCGTGGTGCGATATCTATAACCACAATATTGACTATTACCTGCAACGCATGGATTCGTTGGTGGACAAGTTCGGCCCGGGCGGCACCGATCCGCGCAAGGATGTATTTTTTGTTTATATGACCGGCCATGCCAATACCGGCTCTAAATGTGAATGGACTCACAATGCAAATGAAAAAATAAGAAACCATTGCAAAGAAAAAGGGCGCATCCTTTTTGATTTCAATGACATTGAAAACTGGAACCCCGACGGTGTATATTTCGGAGATGGCGATGCAGAAGGAAATTATACCGGTACCCACCAACTGGGTGATGATATTTCTTACAACCTGGCAGCAGGCGGCAGGGGCAACTGGGGAACAGAATGGCTTGCTGCGAATACAAATGATACCCTTACACTCATCACCAATGCATGTTCAGGTTGTTCACATTCTGAAAGCTCAAAAATTCACTGTGTATTAAAAGGTATGGCGGCATGGTGGCTTTTTGCAAGACTGGCAGGATGGGATGGTACAACAGAGGGTGAACTACCAACTGCAACATCCGAAAAGAACATGGATGAAAATTTAATAAATGTCTGGCCCAACCCGGCAGATAAGTACATTACCATCAACAATCCTGAAAACGGTGTTTATAAGATTTCGCTAATCACCACCGATGGCCGGATTGTCAAGCATATGATCAGTGATGAGACCAATATAACTGTTGATATTGAAAGTCTGCCAACAGGGGCCTATTTAATAAGGCAGGAAAGCTTTGCCACCAGCATAACCAGACTGGTTATAAAGGAATAATAAAATTTGTGATTTTTATTTATTTACTCCGGAAAGTGTCCGGAAACTTCTTTGCGAAGCTTTGCGGAATAAATGGCTGTTTCGCAGAGAACCGCTAAGAAGCCCCGGAGATTCGCAAAGGAAATGAGATGTAACCCGAAACCCAAATTGAACCTTATAGAATATCGAACATTGATTAACGAATTATGAATTATGAGGTGAACCTGCAACTTAAAATCCGGCAGACAGCTATCCTACCTCCTCTGTATATTATACCTTATCTTCTGTAACAGCCTGAAAATATTCTGTGTTTTGTCTTTGCCGAGGTTCATGGTAAGACCTAATTCAAGGCCCCAGGCAGCGGTTTTTACCTCTTTATTCATTGCCATGGTGGTGTTGAGGGTATGTTGATTGCTCACGACCAGAAATCCTTCCCCGGGAATATAACCTGAAATGTTTTTCCGTCCTGTGAGACTTTTCAATCCTATATGTATTGAATAAACAGGGGATACCCGGTACCTTAACCCTGCTGAGGCAATAAAACCATAGTTATTTCTGAGCTGAAGCAATGCTGATGCGGTCATTGTTTTATCTGAGGGGTAGAAGTATTGTGAACCTTCCACATCCACATCATAAATGAGCACGTTGTACCTTGGATAGTAGCCCTGGCGAGAGAGCAGAACATCTGATGAATAACTTCCTGCAGAAGCAAAAGAAAAAAAATAACCTGCACTCACATAGCCGCCCATCTTTTTTGTGATGGAGTAATCCAGATGCAACTGTATCGGGACAGAAACATATACAGCTCGTTGTTTTTCAATTATCTGGGCCTGTTCATAAACGTGTACCCGGTCATTTACCGGGTCGGTAGTCCATAAAGAATCGTTATGGTTTACATTGAATAAAGAATTGTATGAAGTGATATTTAATCCCAGTGCAACAGCAGGTTTCAGCTTGCCGGTATTGACCATGTATATTAACAAATCTGCACCACCACCAAAACCAGCAGAACTGCTGCCGGAGCGGAGGTGTTCGCTTTTCAGGCTGGTTTGCATGAGAGCTGCCCGGGTTTTAACCTGAAAGCGCGGTGAATAGTCAAACGGATAGATATTGTTTTTCTGGCCTTTGATAGCAGTCAATAGAAAAACGCTTAAAGAAAGAAAGCAAACGAAAAGTTTCATTAAAACCCTGTTTCTGTGAATAATATTCATAATCAGGCCAAAACTTTACTCTACAATAATTTTCCTGACTGTTTTATAACCACCTGTATAAATTTCAATCAGATACCTTCCTGCCGGCGAACCACCCATATTCAGACCAAATGTCTCAACAAACGAAGATTTGATGAACCTGTCTTCCTTAACCAGAATTCCGGATTGATTGAAAACCCGTATCATCATATTTCCGTTTTGAGGGTGTTTCAATTCAATATAAAACACTCCCTGTCCCGAAGTAGGATAGACGATTGCATCTGCAAATGTCTGGTTGACCTTTATTGTTTCAGACTGTACACGGCAATTATTTATATCGGTTACATTTACCATGTATTCCTCATTTAATTCGGTATCTGTCAGGGTCAAAAACTGACGATTGTTTATGATATCCGATGGCAGAGGGGTTCCGTCGGTATAGGTCCATAAATAAGAGGTGTACGTATTTTCAAGGTTATCAACAATAAGTATCGACACTAACCCGGGCTCGCTTTTTTCGCAGATCTGCGGCACAACAACCGGATATACCTGAACCTGAATACCTTCTGAAACAGATTCGCATGCTGAAACAGTATTTATAACACTAACAGTATAATAACCCGAACCATTGACCGGTAATTTGTATTGAGGGCCATTTTCGCCAAAGACAGGATTTCCTTCATAAAACCATTGGTATGAATACAACCTGTTAAAATTTGAGACAGTAAGCAACTCGTTCGGACAAAAAACCTCATTTTCACTCAACGGGGTAATGATCGGCATTTCCGGATTTGGGCTGGTACTGAAAATGGTTTCCTTTATTTCAGATTCATTACCTGCCCTGTCAACAAAAGAGGCTTCTTTGACAACCAGATAATATTGCATATTACATTTTAAATCGGCCTTAATGGTAAAACCGTTAAACAATCCTGAAGCATTACCTGATAAAATAACAGGAATTTCCATGCCGCTAATGCCACCTTCCCTGAGAGAAATGGCATCTGATAAATCGTGCCAAACCGGCATTACCGGCTCGCTAAATGCAATCTTTATATCTGCGTTTACAGGTATGGCAGCAGTTGCCGGTAATGCCGGAAAAGAGATAACCGGTTTCTCATTATCAAGAATTAAAGAAGTCCTTCCGCTAACAGTCTGAAGAATGGCGACATCCTGAAACCCGGCATTAATTTTTATTGTACCGTTTCCCACGAGAGGCGGGTTCCAGTTACATATCCATGAAACATTATCTGTTGTAAACAAAGTATAATCAGCATTAATGTCTGCACCGTTCAGGTAAAGCCTCGGCTTTGCAAGGTCGGGGCTAATCGCGTCAGGATAAGTAATGGTAAATGTAAGCGGATTGCCTCCCCTGATATAATCGGCATCGGGATTTGTCTGAATAGTTGCCGAAAGTATTGCCCCCATTATATTTGCATGGGTTGATACAGTGTCATTGAACAGGTAATTACCGGCATCAGGACCGTAAACAGAGATTCCGGCACTTACCTTCTTGCTATTACCAACACTGCTGTTTTCAAACCTTCCGTTAATGGTTTCAATAATAATACTATCTCCCTCTACCAGACCCCTTAAAACAAATGGTTCGACAACAGCATGTGTATTTCCGTCATAGATTTTATCCTGTGCGGTAATTCCTATGCTTAGAGGAGCTTTCTCAATACTTGCTGTCAACCCTGATGGCAGAATAAGCATATAATTTGAACTGTCTTTACCCGTAAGGGAATAGCCTGTAAGTGTGACCTGTTTACCCGGGGCAGCATATTTATCAGAAAAGCTTCCGGTTCCGGAGCAAAGGCCCACAGTGTCACCATCAATCACACCTTCGGGTTTACAGTCAGACACAGAACAATTTACAGTACCGTCATAAATTTTTCCTAAAGCATTAATTCCGAAAATATTAACCTCTTTGGGCAAAACAGTCAGCACCTGCATTGTCTGCGATGCGGGATCATAGTTGTCATTTCCATCCTGATCTGCATATATTGTACAGCTTCCTGCTTTAAGAATGGTAACGACAGAACCATTTTTCCCCGAACAAGATGCGATGGTACTATCTGAACTTGTGAACATCACCGGGTTACCGGATGCCCCGCCGGTTGCGGTAATTTTACAAGGCGCGTCTCCATAAGTAATAACCGGTAATGGACTGAATTTAATTGTCTGTGACTGAACCTGATTTGTAACTGTACTTATTGTAACACTATTGTGACTTATTCCGAATTCATCATATGCTAACAGCCTGTAATAGTATGTAGTTCCAGGTGAAAGCCCGGTTACCAGAAAACTTTTTGAAGAGCGGCCATTGATATTCATATTGTTTAGAACATCGCAGGATGAAAAATCGGGATAAGTTGAAACATCAAGCAGGTAACCCTTTGCAGTAAATACACAATTCCACCGGGCAACAAATGAAGTGCCCGTGATGCTGCCGGCTGCCATTGCAACCGGAGACTCTATTTGCCTGAAGCCGGAGTTAGGCGAAGGAATATTGCACTGTTCATTTGAATTTTTTCCCCAGCATACGAGAGATTTATCCGATTTCATCCCGATAGAAAAAGAATATCCTGCATTAACAGCCACAAAAGAAGAGTTAGGCAATGGAACATCGCACTGGCCGGCATAATAGTCACCCCAGCACAATACAGAGCTGTCGGATTTCATACAGATGGAAAAATTATAACCACCCTTTATGGCAACAAATCCTGAATTGGGCGAAGGAGTATTGCTCTGACCGAACATATTGTTACCCCAGCAAACCACCGACCCATCTGATTTTAGTCCGATGGCGTGATCATATCCGGCCTTTACCGATATGAACCCTGAATTAGGGGAAGAAACATTGCACTGTCCCACAGAATTTTGTCCCCAGCAAACTACAGTGCCATCAGCCTTCAAACCAACAGTGAACCTGGCCCCTGCATCAATGGCTGCAAACCGGGAGTTAGGAGCAGGCACATTGCACTGGTTAAAAACATTGTAGCCCCAGCACACCACAGAGCCATCTGCCTTTAACCCGACCGAGTGGTACAAGCCGGCCGATACAGCCACAAAACCGGAATTGGGCGACGGAACATCACACTGGTTACAGGTATTATTTCCCCAGCAAACAACCGAGCCATCGGACTTAAGACCTATTGAATGATAGCCACCGGCAGCAACAGCAACAAATCCGGAGTTAGGAGAAGGTACAATACATTGTCCGAATGCGTTATCACCCCAGCATACAACAGAACCATCAGCTTTCAAACCCATTGTATGCAGGTCTCCTCCCGAAATATTCTGAGCTTTTACACCAATACCAAAAGTTAATGGAAAGATGAGAGAAAAGTAAAAAATGATTACAATTAAGGCCTGATTATAACTGCTAATTAACCGTTTCTGGTTAAAGACAAACATCGGGTTCAATTATTATAAGGGTTTCTAAAGTGATAAAGATCACAAATCAACGTAAAAATTGCTCAAATATATAAAAAAAATATAAATGATAACCCATTAAAAATTAATTTTTTAAATGAGTAAAAATCATACCATTATTTCTTTTCAAATACCATTCTGTAATGATCCATTATCACCTGCTCAAAGCATACCCTGTTGGGACTTATTCTGAATATTTCAACCTGGTGCCTGAATTCTTTATCAGATAAATATTTAGGAATAAGGGAAAGGTATAACAGATGTTTTTTCAGATTAAACTTTCTGAACCTCTTTCTCCATTGTCCGATTGTCTCTATATAATCTAACCTTCCACTACTTTGAGAAATCAATTGAAAGTATGGTTCAGCATTTCTTGTTACCATTTCAGGGCCATAGGGGAGCCAGGATCCGGGGAACTCTTTGGCCATTAGTGCACAAACATGCGGGGTGGAACCCTTGGCAGCATTTATGTTAAAATCTTCATAATCAATCATGTTTTTACCGAATGTCATTGTCTGGATATATGCCCTGCCACCAGATGGCAGCAGGTTGGAAAGTGTCCGAAAGAAATCATTGTAAATTTTTTCCTGTTTCCCCTCTTTCCACTCTTCAATGGAACAGAAGTGTTCAAAAGCCCCAATGCTGACGATGGCATCAAACATACCGAAATCTTCGGGGGTCACATTGCGGCAATCTTTCACAAATACTTTCAAGCCATTTTTTCT
>JAWOHT010000026.1:0-5781 GCA_046485045.1 Bacteroidales bacterium | reverse complement strand
CTACGAAAGAGATACAGAATTGCTTATTATCGGCAAAAAAATCAAAGAATCCGGCAATCCAACCATTATGGCAGGCGACCTGAACGATGTTGGATGGTCGGTTACTTCAAAGCTTTTTAGAAAGTACAGTGAGTTGGTCGACCCTCGTGAAGGCAGGGGATTATACAATACCTATAAGGTTTCTGTGCCTTTACTTCGGTATCCACTAGATCATATTTTCTACTCCGGGGAATTTGGCCTCTTAACCCTTGAAAAACTTGAAGATATCGGATCAGACCATTTTCCACTTCTGATTGGATTAAATTATGAACCGGAAGGTGACAATGTAGAAGATTTGGAAAAAACAGATGCCGGGGAAAAGGAGGAAGTTGAAGAAAAAATTGAAGATGGCAAGCAGGAAAGTGCTGAAGAATGAAGACTGACATTTGCCAAACATAAAACGCAATCATGATCTATCCATCGCTGGCCACCTGCAAGCACAACGATGTGGAACACTTCCAATTGCTCAAAGATGTGCTCATCCGCATTTCCGACCACCCGGTAAGCAAACTGCACAAACTTATACTCGCGCAAAAAGAAAAATGGATAGTTAGTTTGTTTCCGGTTTGGGGGCCTTGCTATCTGAACCAATAATCTCAGTTGGACTGTTTGCCCAGTTAGGAAATATTTCACCTAATCCTTCAAGAATAAACTGAAATGCGACTGCTGTTACGATTATACCAAACAGGCGGGTAATAGCAGTGAATACGATAGGATCAACCTTACGTTCCACCCAGAAGAAAGAAGTAAACAGGAAAAACAGTACAACTAAAACGATGACCAGAATTGCGATAAGTGCGCCAATGTCAACAACCGATGTTAATCCAAACCCAAAAAGAAACACGGTAGTGATGGATCCCGGGCCAACAATAAAGGGAATACCCATGGGAACAATAATTTTGCGAAAACGTAACTTGGCAAGTTCTAAATCGGTGCCTTCTTCATTCTCCTTTTCAGTCAGCTTAACATTTTTGCCTTCAATCATTTTAATGCCGGTGGTCATCAAAAGAACTCCTCCTGCTACTTTAAAAACCACTAAATCAATTCCAAAATAACTCAGGATATATTTTCCTGCTACCAGAAATACTGTAAGGGAAATTATCGCAAATATGATCAGTCTGACGGCTACCTTTAATCGCACCTTATTACTGGCATCACTGGTTAATTCGGACCACATGGGTAGTATAGAGAAAGGGTTAATAATGGCAAGCAATGCAATTAAAAAATTTACATAAAGATTCCAGTTCATAATTTATTTTGTTTTACTATTGGTTTTTTGTTGCCTTCCTGGTGTGTACTTAACAATTCTGGTCTACCATACAAAGGTCAGGTTTTAGCTGTAAATAAAATTACATTAGTATGTATAAAAGTTGTATACTTCACACATCTAGGACTGAAACCTCCTAAATTCCATGCCCTTTGAGCCAAAGGGTTAGTACCTTGAATTTACCTTCGACGCAAACGGGAATGGAAATTTGGTTTCTCTTCAAAGAGGAACGTGTGAATTATGCAACATCTTTTAAAAATTATGTAACGCTATTCTTTTTTATATTAATCAACTTTGTAGATAGACCAAAACTAAAATTACTTGGTTTAGAACAGGACTACAGACCGTGAAATTTTAGCATTAAGGTTAGCGGGTAAGTAATCTAAGATCCGTTTCATCCGATTTGGAAGGTTAAAGAATAACAGTTTAACAAATTAAAATCAATTAAATAGTTTAAATTAAATCAAAATGAAAAAATTAATCTCTGCAATGGCAGCAATTGCAATCACTGTGGGTGCTTACGCACAACCCGATTCAATAACCATAAAAATGAATCCGCGGGAATTGAACACCAGGCAAATCCGTAATATGCAAAACAATCCCTTTGACCGGCTTCATGCTGATGGAGTAATGATGCTAGACGGAAAAGTATTGAAAGTGGAAAACGGACTAATAACCACGTTAGACCATGAAATGACCATGAGTAACGGAACAACAGTAACCAGCGATGGAAATTACACTATAAAAAATGGCACAAAAACAATGTTGCAAGAAGGACAACATATGGATATGGCAGGCAACATGACTATCATAAAAACCAACAGGGATTTTAATCAAAATTCAAAAAACAGTCCTGTTCACAAAGAAGTTCTCGATGGAGTTATGATGTATAACGGCCTGATATTGTTGGTGAAAGACGGACAAACGACAATTTTAGATCGTGAAATGACCATGAGTAACGGAACCAAAATTGCGATCGATGGAAATTACGTTAAAGAAGACGGCTCATCAGCAATGATAGAAGAAGGACAACATCTGGATATGTCGGGCAACTTGACTTACGTAAAAAATAACAAAGATAAAAACATGTACCTGGTTCCGAATAACAACAGGAACAAATAGGCTCACGCCAAATTTCAATAATAAGAATTCACAATTTTAAATTATAATGAAAAAAGAAAAAGCAATTGATGTGCTTAACTCACTCATCACTATCAACAACGATAGAATTGAAGGTTATGAAACTGCTTCAAATGAAACCGAAGAACAGGATCTAAAAACCTTGTTTGCACAATTCATGGCAACAAGTAAAAAATGCAAACAAGAATTAGTTATGGAAGTAACCACTTTGGGTGGCGAGGTAGCGGAAGGCACAAAAACTTCAGGAAAATTCTTTCGTGTATGGATGGATGTTAAGGCAGCGCTTACAGGTAAGGATCGCAAAGCAATTCTCAACTCTTGCGAGTTCGGAGAAGATAAAGCACAAGATACTTATGAAAAAGCCTTAGAGAATGATTCAGATTATTTAAGTGCAGAACAACAATCCATGGTTTACGAACAGAAAGCACAACTAAAGGCTGACCATGACCATATTAAAGCCTTGCGCGATGCATTGGAAGATTAATTTCTTAATCAATTAAATTTTAAAACGAAGAAAAAATAAACATGGGAAATGTACTTTATTTGGTGGCAATTGTATTGATAATCTTTTGGGTTATAGGCTTTTTTGCCTTTAGCGTAGGAGCTATTATTCACCTGCTGCTTGTAATCGCATTAATCTCTATCCTGGTAAGACTTTTCTCCGGGAATAAAAGAAGAGTTTAATAATAGTTAATAACAATTTCTTAATCCGCTTCATAAGCCCCCTTTTTGAGGAACTTGTGGGGCTTAAAACAAAAAAAAAATGAAAAAAGGTAATGTAGCAGTTGGAGCATTGGCAGGACTGGCCATTGGTGGAATAGCAGGTATTTTACTCGCACCCAAAAAGGGTTCAACAACCCGCAGACAGATTGCTGACAAAAGCAATGATTTTATGAATGAATTAAAATCAAAGTTTGACGAAATTCATGATTCACTTGCACAAAAAATTGAAAACACCAAAAATGATGTTGGAGAATTAGCTGACAAAGGAAAATCAAAATTTTATGAGGCAAAAAAAGACGTGAAAGATGCAGCGGAAAATTTTAAACAAAACTTTGGTGCAGCAGATCATTCCACATCTTAATCTTTCCTGGTAGGAATTTACACTAGGAAAAAAAGTGCGTGAAAGCCTGTTCTGTTAATAAATGGGACAGGCTTTTATATTTAAATTTCACGCAAGTTTAGGTAGTAAATTTACCTGAAAAAATGAGTGCGACATGGTAAGCTTTTGCGAAGTTGCCTATAACCTCCGAAGAATCATCAATATTCTTGATTCTTGGTCTGGATGCTTTCAGAAAGTACCTGAAAGCCTGCTTTTAAAAGTCATGTGCCTTTTTCAGGGACATAAGGGTAATCTTGAAAAAAATAACGTGTTGACAACATCTGCAGACATTCACAAGAAAAACATTAAATATTTGATCAATGCGTTTATATTTGGAAATAAATTGAGAATCCCGGTGGGTTATGAGACGAACTGACGTTGGCCACTATTTTAGGAGTGAGAAGCAATTAACAAAATATGAAGAAGAACCCGTTTATTGTATTCCTAATAATTGGATTGTCAGGTTGTATTTCCCGACAAAGCAAACTTTCAGACAACAGAACTTTTAATAAGATATTTACCCAGACTGAAATTCAGGAATTACAATTATTATTTGACTTTTTTAACGGAAACATTTGCGGTGACAAAGGTAAGCTTGTGCTGTAAATGATTGGTACGATATTAAGGATAGACCTTAAAGTCTTCTTTGAGAACAGTGTTAAACCACTTAGATGTAACTTGTCTACCATGTCAGAATTTGTTCGCCGAGCGGGTAGTCAAAATTGACAGCCTCTTTTCTCAAACCCATTAAATTTTTCTTCTTATTGAACCTACCCAAGATTTTTTGGGTTATCTAAACATGTAATTGTTTCGATCTGTTAGCTGTATTATAATGTATGCTGACAATTTAAATACCAGTATTTACAGGTCGCTGCAAATATTTTGTCAGGTAAACCCAAAGAGAAATGACAGATAAAGCGAAGAAAAAAGACTTTGTAAAACGTATTCTTGACAGCCTGGAAGTTGTTGGGAATAAACTGCCACAACCAGTTACCCTTTTCGTCATCCTGATGGGCATCACTTTATTGCTTTCCTGGATTTTTGGCGGTATTTCCGTTGATCATCCCGGAAAAGCTGCAGGCCTCCTCGATCGTGATGGCAACCCGGTTGACACCATCGAAGTGATCAATTTGCTGTCGCGCGATGGTTTCCAGCTTATCATGACCAAAATGGTGACCACTTTTGCCAATTTCCCGCCACTTGGCCTGGTGTTGGTTGTGATGCTGGGCATTGGCGTGGCCGAATACACAGGTATGATATCGGTTGGTTTAAGGCTTTTTGTTTCCAAAGTGCCGCGCTCGGTCATTACTTTTTCTATTGTAGTAGCCGGTATGGTCAGCTCTGTGGCTGCTGATGCAGGTTATGTGGTTCTGATCCCATTGGGAGGAGCCATCTTTTATGGATTAGGGAGGCATCCGCTCGCCGGTATCGGCGCTGCGTTTGCCGGAGTCTCGGGTGGGTTCGGAGCCAATTTTATTCCAACCGGGCTTGATCCCATGATCGCTGCTTTTACTGAATCGGCCGCCCAGATCATTGATCCTTACTATTCAGTAAACCCGCTCTCGAACTACTATCTTATGGCGGCCTCCGTGCCACTGATAGGGATTGTTGGAACATGGGTCACAGAAAAGATACTTGTGCCGCGCCTTGGCGAATACAAGCCTTCCAGTGAAGTGATCATTGAAGAACAACCTGCTATTACCAGCCGCGAACGTAAAGCCTTGGGCTGGGCCATATTTACCAACGTAGTGCTTTTGGGTATCGTGCTCCTCACCATCATCCCTGCTGACGGACTTTTGCGCGGAGAAATAAACCCCGATACCGGCTCTCGCAGTATGCGCCCGTTTTACGACTCGCTTGTCCCTATCATGTTCTTTCTTTTCCTTTTCACAGGCCTGGTTTATGGCATCGTGGCCAAGACAATTAAAAGCGACAAGGATGTTACGGATATGACCGCCAAAAGCATGTCAACCATGGGAATGTACATTGTGATTGCCTTTGTGGCTTCGCAATTTGTGGCGTATTTCAACTGGTCGAACCTGGGCAGCGTGCTGGCGGTGAAAGGATCAAGCGCACTGAATGCCATCGGCTTTACCGGCGGGCCTTTGCTGGTGGCTTTTATTATTATGTCATCTCTTGTAAACCTGCTTATGGGCAGCGCTTCGGCCAAATGGGCTTTGCTCGCACCCATTTTCGTCCCAATGCTTATGCTCACAGGCTATTCAGCCGAAAC
>JAWOHT010000274.1:0-14632 GCA_046485045.1 Bacteroidales bacterium | reverse complement strand
GGGTTTTGCTATAGATATTATGTCCCTACGGGACAGGTTGAAACTTTCCAAAGAATATTAGCTTTAGTTTTATATTGCGCCTTCGGGTGCGTATTCCAAAATTGACTTTTATGCCCACCGCTGGGTCGTAAGCAATTGAATTGAGCCAGCATGGAACTTAGCTTGACGGCTATGCCCGCCAGCGGGGGACATCGATTCTTTTGAAGCTTATATACTATAATTATGCAAAATATATATATTTTTTAACTCTTAATTCGCATTACTTACTAAACCTGCCAAAATGCACCTGCTGTTTGTTTTTAACCATTATTATATACACCCCTGGTTTCAAACAGGCAATATTGATACCATTGCCGGTAAGCTCCCCGTTTTTAACCATTATCCCCTGCATGTTGCAAATGGAATATTGACCATGATTTTCGCTAAAGCCTTGAATATATAAAACCTCTGAAGCAGGGTTGGGATATAATATTAAATTATCCGAAGTTTTATTTAAACTCTCAGGGGCAACAGCCGTTATCAACCCGGGGTAGAAATATGTCTGGCTTTCGAAAAGCTCCCACGTGTTCGTACGGTCATCAAAAAATGTACTCTCATAGTATAAAATATCCCCATCGGATGTGTAACTATATGACTTTTTTCCCTGCGCTTTAAATGGATCGGCTATGGTGTCATCTGACTGGTAAAAAATAATGTGCTCTATCTGGTTACTTTTGTTATATAAATATGCTGTTTTATAATATCTGTTTGATTTATCATAAAAATGATAATGGTGCATGGTTTCGGAGGTTTTTCGGTTCAGGTTGTCAAAGGTTTCAGTGTAGGTATAAATGTCTTTCCATTTTGAAGATATTGTATCATATTTAACAGTGCTTGGAAACCAGCCATAATACTCGGTGGTTATTCTTAATGTATCTGAAATATAATAAATATATTTATGTAGGTTATATGCTCTGTTGTTTTCTATTACAATCATATAATCCAATTGATTTTCTTTATTATATAAGTATTCAGTTTTATACACCCTGGACCAGTAATATTCATATTTATGCACCAACCTGCCCACGCTGTCATATTCATATTTTAAACTATCTATATATATATATAATGCATTAGTACAGTATGTTATGTTTTTATTAACCAGTTTATCTCCTTCATAACTATTTTGTTCGTTATAAATCACTATAATTGAAGAGTCTCCGGGCTCACGAGTGGAAATAAACCTGGGTTGCTGTAAAAAAAAGTTTACCAGCCTTCCTTCATTGTCATATATTCTGTGCCCAATGGCATAATTATATCCTGAATTATAATAGTTGCCTGCTGAGGTATCAGGTTTATCTGAAGTATTATAATAATACCATTTATATAGTTTTTTAATAAGCCCGATACTTTCCACCCCGTACATAGAGTCCGGCAATACCCTGAAAGACTGACCGTGGTTTATGCCGGTTAATCCGGCACCTGCCCTCTCAGGCAGGACTTCGGTTACCGGATTTGAATACACATCTGCTTTTCTCTGGACACTTTCTTTTGCAGGGCACACGAATTGAATACATAAGAGTAATATACCTGAAAAAAGACAATTTATAAAGACTTTGTCAGATAAACCTTCTTTTGCCCCGGTTATGGTGAAGTGATGCCGCGGAAAACCATACTGACTATTTACACCGGTTTCTTTAGCTATACGCCATTTGATTAAAGGCAGATCCTTCATATTTTTGTTTTTAGCTAAGCCATAATTATTCGTCATACTCAAGATTTGGGTTTAACCACCTGTCTTCCTGCGGTATTTTATAAAAATACCAGTCATTGGTAAGAAAAATGTCATCAATTACAGTGGGTATATCCAAAGAGTCGGTGTTTTCGGGCAGTTTATCTTTTAGGTCCAGCCTGACTATATCAAACCACCTTCCATCGGGTTCATAAAACAATTCCCATGCCCGTTCCCAAACCACCGAATCGGTAAATTGCGCCGCGGTTAAACCGGGCTGAAGATCGTAAGGCGAAGGGCTGTTTATATCTAATCTGTTCGCCCTTCGGCGTATCATGTTCACTGCCCTGTAGGCCGGTTCGTCGGGTTCGCCCAAACGGCCTTTTGCCTCGGCATAAGTAAGCAGAGTTTGTGCATAACGCAAGAGATATATTGTGTTATATACTTCTCCATATCGATTAGAGTAGGGATAATTTAAAAGACGACCTTGTCGAATGTCATAAGAAAAGTCATAACGATTTTCAAATTCGGTCTGGTCAATCCATTTCAGTACCTGAAAGTGACCAATATAACCACATCTATCCGCAAACAGATCATATTCATAAAAATATAAAATACGATTGTTGGTATCGAGCATTGGAAAATCTCTGTAAATATATCTCCCTGTTGTCATCGAAACAAGTTTTCTGTAGTTCTCGGGAAAAGTTTTAAAGTATTTGAATGCTGCTAAATTGTAATTGCCTCTGCTAAAAAAGGTATTTTTTGTAGTTTGAACGTCGTACCAATCAACTGAGCTGGGCTTAACTCTGGGCCTCTCTTCGTTAATGTTGAAAAACAACCCAATTATATTTTCAGGGTTATGCCTGTATTCTTCTCTCCATAAACCGGCAAAATCATCCATAAGCGAAATTCCGTAATAACCGGAATTCTCAATGACCTCGCCGGCAAGCAATGCCGCCTGCCTGTATTTTGCACTGTCGCCCACCGGGTACCCTGCCATTGAAAGATATACCTCTGCCAGCAATGCTTTTGCAGAGCCTTTATGGGGCGTTTCGTTCAATACCCTGCACCCGGTATAGGTGGCGGGAAGCAGTTCAAGGGCTTTCAGCAAATCCGATTCAATAAATTCATATACTTCACGGTAGCCCGGTTTTTTTATATTGTAATTTACATCAATATCTTTAACCAGTGGCGGTCTGCCAAAAAACCTTGCCAGTTTAAAATAACAGTAGGCCCTTAAAAAATATGTTTCGCCCAGCAGTTCAGGGTTTTCACCCTCACTTGCCTGCAAAATAAGGCTGTTGGCATTCATTATGGCCGTATACAAATATTTGTATATATTTCCGATTATTAAGTTATAATCTGGTGGATTACCCCTAGGACAATTCTCACCGAATGCGCTATTTCTATAATAAGCATTAATATCATCGCCCCTGCAAAATAATGCGAAATAATTCTGGTTATGTATCTTAACCAGGTTGGCATAAATACCGTTAACCATATCAATTTTTTCATGATAGTTATCAAGTACAAGATATTCATCATCTTCATGAAAGATTTTTTCACAGGAGAATAACAGGGGGACTAACATTATTAAAAGACACCTGTTTATCTGGTAATTATTTAACTTGAAATTCATCAGTTAAAAGCTTAGGTTTATACTAAAATAATAACCCCTGGGGTTGGGATAGGCGCCGCGGTCCATTGCATTGTCGGTAAAATTGTTATTGGTGTAGATGGTGGCCTCGGGGTCGTATCCGCTGTATTTTGTAATGGTAAAAAGATTTTCAAAGGTAACCGCATAGGTGATACTAATTTTTGAAGCTATTTTTTTCGGTTGGCGATAAGACAGGCTCAGGCTCTTTAACCTTATAAAGCTGGCATCTTCCACAAAAAAAGAGCTTTGGTAAAAAGCCGGGGATTTTATATACGACAAGGTATCTCTGACAATTCTGCCGACCTCTTCATTTAATCCCGTGATATAGGTAGACGCTTTGGTGGCATTGTATTTATCCACCCCTATTACCGCATACCACAGCATATCGCAGCTAAAATTCCTGTATTCGATTTGGTTGATCCAGTGGCAGGTGAATTTCGGGATTGAATTGCCAATTACAACCTTATCATTTTCTGTTAACCTCCGGGTAACCACAGTGTCGATTTTTAAATAGGCCAAATCATTATCTTTTACGAACCTGGGAAATTTGCCGTTTTTCACAGAATGAATGCTGTCAACCCACAAGCCCTGGCAGCTAAACCCTGTAATACTTCCAAGCGCCTCGTTTTCTTTGGCATAAAAATCGGGAAATAGAATATCTGTATGGTTAAAAGAAATTGGACGGCCATCAAATAGATTTGTAATTATTTGATTGTTTGACGAATAACCAATTTTAGAGCTCCAGTAAAAATCACGCCTGTTAAAGGGCACAACTTCCAGGCTGAGTTCCACCCCTTTGGTTTCCATTTTGCCGATATTCTGGTAAAAAAATCCGCCGCCGTAATAAAAAGGGATTTCCCGTTTTAAAAGAAGATTTGTGTTGTATTTGATATAATAATCAGCCGTGATATTTATACTGTTTTTAAAAAGGGAAATTTTAGTCCCGAAGTTGCTTTCGGTCACCTCTTCGTGCATAAGGTAATGGTTTGCGAGGTTTGATATTTCAACGGCACTTACAATGGTGTCGTTTGAAGAATAGGTATAGCCGGTATAAAACAAATCATCTGACAGGCTATTTAACGGGTAGTTGCCTGATTTACCCCAATTTGCATAGATATGGAAGGCGTTGGCCCATGAAGGCAGCCCGAACCATTCTTCTTTTGCCAGGTCCCAGTCGAGCGCTATGGATGAAAAAAGCGCTTTCTGTTTTACAAAATGGCCTTCTTTAAGATGATCTATATTGGCAATAAGGGAGATAAAATATTTGCTTTTATAATTATAAGACAGACCGGCAATAAATGAGTTAATGGATCTTATCACCGAGCCTTTTTCCCCGTAAATAACCTGCGAGCCTCTTAAGTAGATGTCGTCTTCTCTGTTGAAACTGTTTAAATCTACACTTTTTACCGAGTCGGTTTCCCAGTATATATTGTCATTATAATTTCTGAAGCGGACAAGTATGTCTAATTTATGATGGCTTAGCTCACGTTCGAAATTTAAATCATACTGCTGGTTGATAATGATATAATTTTCATGGCTTGATAAATACTTTTCTTCAGGCTGGTAATAGTGCGAGGGCAAAAAAGAGGAATAGGCAAAATTTTTCAGGGCAAGAGAATGTACAGACCGGAATGACAGGGTCTTGTTTAACCTGTAATACCCGTGCATGCTCACAGAATTATTATTTTCAACCTTCTTTTTTTCCTGTTCGTTAAAAAGCAGATCAGGAGACCGGAAAAATGCTGACAGGGTTTTAACCGACTGGCTGATATTATCACTATAGAATAAACGGTTTAATTTTTTAAGGAAGCTGTCCGGGGTATAATAATACGCGGGTTCATAGTTTATCCCCTTAAGGATAACATTATTGCTTAGGTAATTATCCAGATTATTTTTGTTTTCCAGGTGGCTTCCTTTATATAGAAGGCGCAGGGAGGCTTTATCTTTAAATATTTTTGAGAAGTTTCCCGTAAAGGTATATTTATCGTACAAAGAATGGGTAACCACCCCTTTATGGGCATAATAATTGCCCGAAACATAAAAATCGATGGTTTTAAAGTTACCCGTTCCCGAGAGCTGGAACTCATTTATTACCCCGGTATTAAAAAGTTTTTCCTGAAAATTGTCGTATCCGAGAGTGTTGCCCAGGGAATCAAGGTAGTCGGGGTACAGTTCATATTTTGGGGGTCTTATTTCAATGATTCTTGTATAGAATGGGGTATATATCAGCTTATCGCTTAATTCAAGGGTATGGTAGAATTCTTCTGAATTCATTAAACTGTAGCGTTTTGTAAATTGCTGGAAGCCTGTTTTAACACCGGCGCTGAACCGGGTTTCGCCGCCCCCTTTTTTAGTTTCGATCAATACCACGCCGTTTCCACCTAAGTAACCGTATAATGCATTCGAAGATGCATCTTTTAGAATGGTGATGTTATCAACATCGTGTACGTTTAAATCTGAAATACCGAGCGACATAAAATTTACCACGGGAATAATTGTACCGTCTACCACATATAAGGGATCTGTGCTGCCAAATATTGAACTAATGCCGCGTATTCTTATTTTGTTATGGTCGCCGGGGGCGCCGGATACTTTTGTTGTCCATACCCCGGTTACCCTGCCGTGCAAAACATCGTTCAAATCGTTGGTGCTAAGCTGTTCAATGGTTTGAGATTCTATGGTTTCTATGGTCCTGCCTGTACGGAGCATTTCAATATCACGCTTTTTACCTATAACATTAACTGCTTCAATTTCCTGCGGTGTAACATAAAGCCCTATACTTAGATCTACATCATTGTAGAGTCTTATAAATATCTCTTCTGTTTTGTAGCCTATATATTTACATACGAGGGTATATTGCCCTGGGCCCATCTGCAATGTAAATTTCCCCAGGCCATCAGTTACCGTCCCGATAGTGGTACCTTTTATATAAACATTTACACCAAATAAATTTATATTGGTTTCCGAATCTGTAATACTTCCAGATATTTTATAATCCCCGGACGGTTTACGGTATTTAACCATAATATGGTTACCGGTGACGCTCAAATTAACCGGCGCCTGGGCTTCTATTTCTTTAAGGGCTTCCTTTACAGCAATGGGGTTTGACGAAAACCGCACGAATATTTTTCCATATAGTGCAATATTACTATAATCAACAGATACTTCCGGCAGGGTATTTAATTCTTCAAGGGCCTTTTGCAGGTTAAGGACAGCGCTTGAAAACCTGATGGTTGTTTGTTGTAAACCCTCATTTACCTGTGCTTTTACACATAATACATTGGTTACAAGAAGTAAGGGAATAACAAAAACTTTGATAATTATGCGGCATTTATGGTACATGGTTTAGGATTAGGGATGTATCTCAAGCCTGAAAATCAAAGCCAATGTAGATTTTTTTTTTTAGATCGCCAAATAATTAAACCAAAATTATTGCTTCATTAGTCAACCTTTCAACACTATACTGCTTTTATAACATCCCATACAAAAGCCCTGACACCTACCTCTTTGTTTACCTCATCGAGTTTCTGAATTTTTTCAAGCAGCGTATCAACCTGTTCATCTGGGATTATGGTAAGCGCTGCCGAATTCATCTCTGGCCATGTATGTGTTCCCATTCTCGGCTCACCGGTTTCGGACCCCCTACCCTGCACATCTGTCCACCATGTATAACCTCTGATACCAAGCCGGTCGAACATATATTCCACACGTTCGGTATTGGCCTGGTTAAATACAATAAATACAGCTTTCATATCTTTTGTAATTGAATTCAAAATTTACCTGTCCATAAAAACAAACCGTTTTCTAACCTGTGCTTTCTTGTCGCGCTCTCCTCTGCGGGCAAATATTGCATACATTACGGGTACAATAATCATGGTAACTATGGTTGAGAATACCAAACCGCCAATAACGGTAATGCCCATGGGTTTCCATATCTCAGAACCTTCGCCACTGCTAAGCGCTAAAGGCACCATCCCCAGAATGGTAGTAAAAGCGGTCATTAATACCGGCCTTAACCTTGAGCGGCCCGAGCGTGCAATGGCTTCATAAAGATCAAATCCCCTGTCGCGCATAAGGTTGATATAATCAACGAGCACGATGCCGTTTTTAACAACTATTCCCACCAGCAGCACAGCGCCAAGCGCTGCAATCAGGCTTAAAGTAGTATTGGTTAAAGCAAGTCCCAGTATTACTCCGGTAAAAGCAAAAGGTATTGAAAACATAATCACAAACGGCATAGCGAACGATTCGAACTGCGATGCCAGCACGATAAACACCAGCACGAGACTTAGAAGGAGCAGCATGCCCAGATCAGCAAATCCTTCCATCTGATCTTCGTATGCACCACCCACATTGATCATAATTCCAGAGGGGATTTCAATATTTTTCAATTCAGCATTGATCTGGTTTGCCAGTTCCCCAAGTGACACACCAGTGGGTTTCACCGATACACGCGCGATTCGTTCTCTGCGTTTATGCTCAATATTGGGAGGAGACCAGTACTCTTTTACTTCACCAAGCTCTTTAAGTTTTATCTTACTGCCTGTCTGGTTCATAATTGTTAATTCCTCCAGATCGGTAATTGAATTTCTGTAGTCTTCTTTCAGCCTTACAATAATGGAATATTCATCTCCTTCTTCCCGAAAATAAGAGGCTATAAGCCCGTCAACACGGTTTCTTATCATGGCTGACACTGTTGCTGAATTCAGGCCCAGCAACGCCAGTTTATCACGGTGAAGTACAACCTGCAATTCAGGTTTGTCTTTTTCTCTGCTCATAATTACATCGGCTGCCCCTTTGATAGCTGAAACGCGGTTTTTTATTTCATCGGCAAGCTTATTGGTCTGGTCAAAATTGTAGCCATAGATTTCAATATCTACAGTATTGTCACCACCTCCCATTCCGCTGCTTGTAGTGGAAATATTAGAATTAACGATCTCAGGCATCAAAGCCAGCTGTTCCCTGAAGTCATCGGCAATTTCAAATACCGAACGCGACCTTTCAGACACAGGTACAAGCCTCATCATCAGGTTAATACGGTTTGATCCGGTAGCATTGAAAAGTGAAAAAAACCCTCCTTCATCATCTGCACCAGAGGAGTTTGATACAAGCATAATCTCCGGATACCGTTCTTTAATAATAACATCTAATTTTCTTGCCACTGCTGATGTCTCCTCTACCCTCAGTCCGGCTTGCAATTCGATGGCCGCACGTATACTACTCTCATCGGTCTGGGGCATAAAATCGGTTTTCACAAATTTTGCTGCAATGAATATTGAGCCGATAAAGACAGCAAAACTTAGAAAGATCACAATTCTTTTATGAAAAAGTGACCACCTGATGGATTTTTCGTAGAAATTATTCACCTTATCAAGCATCTTCCCAATTGTATTCTCATAACCCAACTTTGCAACATGGTTTTTCTTTGGTCTTAATCTCATCATTTTAGAAGCCAGCATGGGTGTAAGTGAGATCGCTGCCAGCGTAGACGTTGTAACTGTAATGGTTACAATCCATCCTAATTGTTTGAAAAGCACCCCTGTCATTCCTCCAACAAGGGTAAGCGGGAAGAAAACAGCTACAATCACAAGGGTTGTGATGATTACTGCCAGCCACACTTCATTAGTTGCGTAAATAGCAGCTTCGCGCGGGGTTGCCCCTCGCTCAATGTGTTTGGTAATATTTTCGAGCACCACGATAGCATCGTCAACCACCATGCCAATGGCTATAGAAAGAGAGGAGAGCGAAATAACATTAATTGAGCTGCCGGAAAAATAGAGGTAAATAAATGAAACAATTAAAGAAATAGGAATGGTAAGAATAATGATAAAGGTAGCCCTCCATCGCCCCAGGAAAAAAAGAATCACCAAAGCAACAAACAAAAATGCCCACATGAGTGTAGCTGAAAGGTTACCGATAGAACCTTTTATAAACTCAGAGGTATCCATTATCATCTCGATTTTTATATCGGATGGTAAAGTGGGTGCAAGCCTGGCCATGCTTTTCTTAACCTGCTTTGCTATATTTACCGTGTTGGCGCCCGACTGTTTCATTACAAATAGACGCATACCCTGTTTGCCGTTGATCCGCTCATCAAGCGAGACATCTTTCAATGTATCTTTTGCAAAGGCAATATCTCTAAGGTAAACCGGTTTACCTGCAAAATTTCCCACAATAATATCATTCAACTGGCTACTTTCTGAAAACTCACCCTGAACGCGCAACTGGTAATCCATTTTACCCATTTTAACGTTGCCGGAGGGCATGTTGAGGTTTTCGGCGCCAATAATGCTGCCAATTTGCTCAAGCGTGAGATTGTACGATTCGAGCTTTTTCGGGTCAACATCAATATATATTTTCCTGATTGGGGCACCCATAGTAGAAACAGAACCAATACCGTCAATCCTGTTCAGCGGGTTCACAATTTTTTCTTCAATAATTTTCTGAAGCCCCGGGTAACTCTCATCTGCTGTTATGGCATAGAAGATAATGGGCATCATACTGGTGCTGAATTTAAAAATTGACGGACGCTCAACACCATCGGGAAGGTAGCTGTAAACCTGATCGAGCACGCTGCGCACATCGTTCATGGCTTCGTCAAGGTTTGCTTCCCACTCAAATTCAAGGCTTACCACCGAAAGGTTGTCATACGAAACAGAGGTTATTTCCTTCAGCTTATCAACCGAATTCATGGCATCTTCGACAGGCTTTGATATATTGGTCTCAATGTCGGCAGCATTGGCCCCGGCATAGGTCGTCATGATGCTGATGTAGGGGGGTTCGATTTCGGGGTACAGGTCTACCGGAATCTGAACAAGCGAATAGATACCCATTACAATAACGGCTGTAAAGATCATAATGGTAGTAATGGGCTTGTTTACTGCACTTTTATATATACTCATTGTCGTACTTTTATCATTAATATACCTGGCACAAGAAAATTAATCTCTGACAATTTCAACAGTTACACCGTCAATCAGGCGCGCCTGTCCCGAAATGATCAGTTGATCGCCTTCTTTCAGTTCATTTGAAATAACCTCTACATAGTCATCATATCGTTTGCCCACATTAACAAGAATTCTTTTAGCTATGCCCTCTTTCTCAACAAATATATACCGTTGGTTCGACCCCTGCATTTTAAGCACTGCCTGTGCAGGCACAATCAGTGCTTTTACTTCGCCAAGTTCGATGCTTACCCTGCAAAACATACCGGGACGCAGTTTCTCGCCCGGATTAATCACCTTAATTTCAACGGTAAATGAATGCGACATTGGGTCTATCACCGGGTATTTTCTGATTATTTCACCAGTATATTTTTTTCCGGGATATATGTCCGATACAACTTCTGCCTTCATACCATTTGAGATCATCGGGAAATATGTTTCGGGAATGTTAACTATCGCCTTCAGCGGATTTACCTGCACAAGCGATACAATGGCAGCTTTACCGGCCATAGTATTGGGCGCTCCCGAATACATCTCACCATCTTCGTAATACTTCCCCGATATGATGCCGTTAAACGGAGCATGCAAAACTGCATTCTCCCTTAAAAACTCCGCGTTCATCTTTGCAATCTCATATTGCGCCTTTGCCTGGTCAAATACCTGTTTGGTAATGCTGCCGGCCTTCATAAGGGTATCGTATCTTTTGAAATCTGTTTCAATGGTCTTTAGCTGAATAAGCGTCTGTTTTAATTGTGTCTGATCCATTTGCAACAGTAGATCACCTTTTGATACCCTGTCGCCGGTCTCTACAAAGATTTTTTCTATCCTTCCGGGAGCTACAGGTACCAGGTGTACCTCTTCAAAAGCTTTAAGGGTAGAGGTGTATTCTATATTTTTGCCAATAACTCTGGGTTGAAGCTCCGCAATCCGCACCCTTTCGCCCTTTGCAACTGAGTCAGGTGCAATATCTTTTTTCTCTGAAGATTGAGGTCCGCTTTTTGGCGCACAGCCATATATCAATAAGGCTGCTAACAACGATAACGAAAAGTATTTCAGCAATTTCATTTCAGTATATTTTAAGTTTCTCACAATGTGTTCAATAATTTCTGCAATGCCAGTTGTGCGTCAAATAAGCTGTTAATGGCTGTAATATATGATGACTCTGCCTGCAGGTAGTTGTTGTATGATGTAATAAGGTCGAGGCTTGAAAAAACGCCCTGTTCATATTTAAGTTCATGATTTTTATAAACCCGGTAAGCCACTTCCACATTTTTTTTCAAGTTTTGGTATTGCTCTATGGCGGTGGCCAGATTGTATTTTGCCTGTTTTTGCTGAAGGTATAACTGCTCTGTAAGTAACTGCTTATTATTTAAGGTAGTTTTGTATTGTATCTGTGCCTGGCTGACCCTGGCATTGCGCAAACCGCTGGAGAATAGAGGAATACTAAGGTTCAATCCCACTACATTATTTGGTGACAGGTCAAATTCAGGTTTTAATATTTTATTGGTATAATTATAAAATCCTGTGAGCAAAGGCAGATAGTTCATCTTCTGCTGGGTTACCTGCTTTTTCGTGAGTTCTTCCTGGGTTTCCATCAACCGGAAATCGAGGTTATTCTCAAGCAAAAGTGTATCTTCAAGCAATACAATAAACACTACAGACTCCATTAAACCATGCAGTGAATCGGTTAAGTTCAAGGGTTTGTTTATTTCAACCCCAAGCTGAAACCGCAACAGGTTATAAGCCACTTCCTGCTGCCTTTTTGCTGATCTGAGATTGTTTTCAAGGGTATTTTTCTGCACTTCAAACTGGTCAATATCTATCTCTTCAACTATGCCTGCCGAGACCATTGCTTTTGTTTTTCCAAAAATTTCAATGGTATTATCCAGACTTTCTGACAAAATATCAATGAATTGGTTCGCCATAAGCGAGTTAATGTAAAGCCTGGAAACCATTTCTTTGATTTCCTGTCCGGTTTTTAGCCGGTTGGTTTCAGACATTTCCCTGTACAGTTTCGCCGACTGTACGCCAATAATATAGCTCCCACTGAAAATTAATTGAGAAACAGTGAAGTTAAAGTTACTCGTGGGATTGAACGGAATACGTTGGGGAGGGACTCCTTCAGCAAAGCTGAATTCCATCTCTGCCCCAAGAAAGTTTGAATAGTCCAATGAAGCTTCAGCCTGTGGCAAACCTGAGGCTATGGTCTCGAAAAGCTTCTTCCGGGCCTGCAAAACAGCCATATCTGCATTTTCAATTACTTTATTGTATTCAAGGGCATGCAGTTTGGCCGCCTCAAGACTCAATATCAGCGTATCCTGTCCGATACCCGTTTTGATGATTAAGCCTGCAAACAATAGTATTAAAAAAATCTTTGCTCTCATATTATCTTGTTTATGTCCTGAATTCATTGATTATTCATAAATGAGAAATATTTTTCAATTAAACCCTGTCCCTTTCTGGTGGCAATGCCGTTAAAGTATGGTATAATCACATTCTCAACCAGCAGTTCGGGTGTTGTACTTTCGGGAAAACTTTCATTTTTATAGCATATTTCCATTAACCGGTGAATAAATGTATCCACAATCAAGAGATTGAGCCCTTTCCTGAAAACCCCTTCATTTAAGCCTTTATGCAGAATTTTATACGAAATTGATTCACTGCCCGGACCGTAACGGTTTTTAAATTTCTGCCATATACCAGGATAGAATTTCTTGAAGTCATCATAAAATAGCTGGTTCACTTTGGCTTTTTTCATTTCACCATGTTTCGCTATCATAAACAATGCTTCAATTGCATTTTCAGATGAAGAAACGATATCGTTCAACTCCCCGTTATAAATACTACTCATCAGTTCCATGCTGTGCAACAACAGGTCGTCTTTATCTTTAAACATCTCATAAATAGTACGTTTTGAAACACCTGTTTCACCTGCAATCTGATCCATAGTAACGAGCCTGATGCCTGACTTTGAAAAGAGTTCTATTGATTTCGCGATAATCCTGTCCCTGATTTCCATATAAAGAAATAAGCAACAAAAATATGAAAACCAAAGTAGTTTGTAAAGTTTTTTACCAAGATTTGTTAAAAAAAAATTCTGCCTTTATTCACAGACAATAAACGTACCTCTCACTAAAACAAAAAAAGCCACCGATGAACGATGGCCTTTATATATTTGTTAATGAACTATTACTTTAAATATGTTCTATTTTGAACCAAGTTCATAAACAATTGGAAATGTATATTGCACTCTGACAGGCTGTCCTCTTTGTTTTCCAGGTTTCTCCCATTTTGGGGAGCTTCTTACCAGGTTGAGGGCTGCTTTGTCAAGAACCGGTTGAACACTTCTAATTACTTTGGCATCTGTTACCGAGCCATCTGTGTCAACAACGAAATTAATATAAACCTTACCACTTATCTTATTATCCTGTGCTTCTTTAGGATAGACAAAGTTTTGTGAAATCCATACCCTGAATGCATCAATTCCCTTTCCTTTAATAAACTCCGGCATTTCTTCCACAATTACAAAATTTGTTTTTTCAGGTTCAGAAGGCTTTTCGGGTACTGATAATTCGAAATGTTTTTCCCCTGAATCCTTTACCTCCTGTATGACCCATGAAGCGCAATATTTGCCTTGCCCTGTTTTTCTTACAATCATGTTGTAAGTCATCGTGTTAGTACTTTTAAAATTGTAAGACTGATGACTTTTACCGGTTTGAGAGGTTTGGTTTGAAGCCAGCAAACGGTCTCCTTCATAAAGCGAATAGGTGGCACTCTGCCTGTAATTATCGGCTTCAAAAATTTCAATTTTATAATTCACTCCTTTCTTCAGAAGCAGGGTATAATTCAGCACCGAATCTTTTTCTTCGGGCATAAAGGCGTCAAAAGATTTTATAAAATGGTCGGGGTCATCCGGAACTTTGACGCTCAATCGCGGGTCGCACTGCGAATATATTTGCCAAACGCTCAAAAATAACCCTAATAAAAGTATTACTGTTTTTTTCATGATTTCCTGTTTTAAAGTTAAATATTACAACTGTTACCTTTGATAATTATCTTATTGTTGTCCCGGGATATGCTTGTATTAAACTGATTTTTAAGGTCATTAAGAATTTTTTCGATATCATTGTTATTGTACGAATTGGAATAGGAGCAGTATTTTACTTCGCCCTGAATCTGTATATTCATATCATACACATCTGAAAGTGTTTCTGCCACATTAATCAACGGAACCTTGTTAAATTCAAGTTTTCCTGTTTTCCATGCCAGGTAGTTGGGATTCCGGTTCTGCTCTATCAGCAGGGGCAACCTTTCATCCAC
>JAWOHT010000114.1:0-3187 GCA_046485045.1 Bacteroidales bacterium | reverse complement strand
AATCACGCCTCCGTTAACCGGAGTATAATACCGTTTCCCATTAAGTAACCAATAAGCCATATGCAAACCGCTCTGATCGGTGGTATTGATAAATTCGTACCCAATTCCGTTAATCAGGTGATTTTTCTCCTTAAGATGGAAATGAATTCCCCAAAGCCCGTCCTTATTATTCGCCCAATACCAGCCGCTTTTATCCTCAATAATAGTCTGCCAGTAAATATTAATTTTCACCCTGGTAAATTCCAAATCAAGTCCAAAATTTCGTGAAATCAAGTGATTACCCAAAACATAAATCTGATCAGCATATGGTGAAGTTTCATCACCTGCTTTTGTAAAGAAAATCTTTATGAAATCATCAAAACTTTGAGGCAATTGTCCAATTGTAGAGTCGGCAGATTGTCCTCCCCATTGTGCATAATGGTGAAGTCCGTAATGAAAATGAACAGGCAGCTTACCTCCAATTTGTAAATAAAGATATTTGTGATGCAACCATGAATTCTTCACGAACTGATTATTACCAAACCAGCCATGGGAAATACCTCCCTTGAATTCTAAATAACCCCTTGTAAAAGGTACAGGTGTATATTTTGGAACCACTATGGATACTTTGGGCATTGGCCGGGCATTGCCTGACCATAACAATCCTCCGGAGGAAAGCGAACTATCCTGGTTCCCGAATGTCTCTTTTATGCTGCCAACCTGAAAATTAAAAAAATAGAATTTTAATCGTAAATATGCCTGGTTCAGATATAATTTATTTTTATTGTTATGCCTGTCTATCACCTCTAAACCATAGTCATAATCAAAATTCTTTTCAGTCGATAGGGTTGTTTTAAGTTCTAACCTGATCCACCAGTTATATTTATATTGAGTTATCAATCCGTATTGATTGGACATTAACCAGAAGGAAGTCTGTCTGCCTGAAGAGACAGCTGCCCCTGTTTCAATGGAATAATCCGGTAATTTAGTGATTTGTGAATAGGTTGATGCGCTGAATGACACGAAAAAGATAAGATAATAAAATTTAATATTGCTGTACATTTATGAATTGAGTAAGCTTTTGAAATTCTTCATTGTCACCTACATAATTTATTTGGGAATCAAATTTTAAAACAAATGACCTTTAATTAGAAGATCATACAAAATTGCAAGATAACCAAATAAAAATAAACATACAAATATGATGGAATTTGACATAAATTCAGCGGATAGAATTTTATCATTCATGAATGAGTGTCCGATGAAGAATTGACATATAAATACCTGTTGATGGAGTGTTCCATCAATATATTTTTTTACGCATGTTCAGTTTTCCGTGTAGTTTTTATTTTTTTATTTGTTAATCCCCTGATTCGGGAAAGGGGTTTTTCCGCAACGGGCCTCAGGCCGTATTTTTTTTGACTTACCCAGTATCTTGGGAAAAGAGGGAAACATCGGCTTGTTCATCGAATGTCATAAGAAACAGGAATAATTTTTTCCACAAGTCAACAACTGTTTGTTTTGAGTGTTCTGCCAGTAATTCAATAAACAGGTGTGTTTGTGCTGCAAGTTGGTTTATCATGTGTGCTACCTGAAGTATTTGATAATAGTTTTGCATGGCAGGGTATGATACCCGCGAGTATTTGTGTTCCAATTCATACCCATGGTTTTTTTGGGTGTTGAACCCTTCGTTTTCAATCTTCCACCTCAAGCGGCCACTATCGGCGGTTTCAACCACATTGTCAACCGACTGTCGTATATTGGTGATGTAGGCAAATTGTTGCGTTTTTACGCTTTTATTTTTGACATGGGTTACTTTTTCATTACACACCGCCCAAGAGTAATTGTGCTTATCGTATTCAATATCATTTAGAAAGGTATATTCAAGTGTAATGCGGGTGGTTTTGCCTGCCCTGAAAACGGTACGTTTCAAGGCTGTGCTTCTTAACAGGTTTACTTCGGTGTTAAAGGTTTTTAAACAACCGTCTTTAAGGGTTATAATAAACGCCCATTGGTTTTTGCGGCATATATTAAATACTGTGCTGTTTGGATAAAGCCCATCGGCCAGGATACAGATGGGCAGACGGGGATAATACTTTTTTATCTTTTCTGCAAGGCGTGCAAATGCTTTTTGCTCACAGTCCTGTTTGTCATAATCCCGTCCGGGTAAATTCTCAATAAATTCGGAGGCTACGGATATACAAAGCCCCGATATGGTTACAAGTTTTGCTTCTAAAACATAGTGAAAGTATGTTGTTGTACCACTTTTAGATGTTTTTGTCAGGCAGTGCGGGCAATGGCGTTTATCAAACGTGGCCATGCCTGTTGCATCAACGGCAATAAGATAATACCTGTCCAATAAACGAAACTTGCGAAATAGCTTTTTCTCAATGAGCTGGCTGACCAGTTGGGCTTTGAGCATTTCTAAAAGATACGTGGGCAACAACCTCAAAACGTCATCTACCGTATCGCCCTGCGGAAGCTTGATTTTGAAACATGAGTAAACAGCTTTTCTGAACTTATCTTCCCGGCGATCGTTATTATACGCATTACGGGAGGTCTCTTTGAACAGGAACATAAACAAAGCCCCGGCACAAATCTCGGCCATAGAATATTCCCTCTTTTTTCGTCCATCTGGCAAATAGTCGAATTTATCGAAGATATCGGGAAAATGTTTGTTGAGGGTACGTATAATGCTACTGAGGACGATTTTTCCTTTTTCTGTGGCTGTGGTAATTTTTTTCTGTTCTCTCTATGTAAAAAAGCACAAAATAACAGGTTAAATATTTGAATTTCAAATAAATAACCCGTATATTTGTGCCAATGAAAACCGCCATAGGTTCCTCATTAACCCCCTATGGCAAAAAAAAGAAAAAATGAGAGAACACCTGCTTATAATCAGACAGTTAGGGCTTATGCCCTTGTTACCCTCTCCAAAACAAAAATAGCCGGAAAAATATTTTTATCCAATACCCATAACTTATTTATTTTCAATATCGTTTTCTATAAGCTGAACTTTTGCTCAATCCTAACGGTTGGGTGTATTAAATGTTGGGTTTGCGGAGCCACTTCATTATCAAGATACAAAAAATGAAAAAAAAATTCATTTTTAATTTGGTTAATATTTTTAACTACTTTATATTTGTGCCTATAATAATTTATGAACATAGCAAAATGGGCAAAACAACTTTAACACCCGAAGAAAGCT
>JAWOHT010000108.1:0-12405 GCA_046485045.1 Bacteroidales bacterium | reverse complement strand
AAAAAACATAACAAGCAACGCAAGCCCTGAAGGCCTGCCCGCCGGCAGGTGGGGGCGCAACGTTAATTGTATAATAATTTTCAAGGCAAAATTTCATCCGCTGCTTGCTGCACAATCTCCCACGCCCTTTTCACATGCCGTTCTTCGGTGGTGCGAGAACCCAGCGCCAGGCGAATGGTATATTTGCCCCTGAGGCTGGTATGGGTCATAAATACATCGCCTAGGGAGTTGATTTTTTGCAACAGTTCCTGATTCAATTTGGTGAGTTGTTCTTCATTCAACCCGCCCGGATTCAGGCGGAAGCAAACCAGGCTTAATTGCACCGGTGCCATGATTTCGAAGTGCGGTTCGGCCTTTATCCAGTCGGCAAACAAGGCAGCCAGCCTCACGTGCTCGCGCACCATGGCCTGTATGCCTTCAATGCCATAGCTGCGTATCACAAACCAGAGCTTCAGCGCCCGGAAGCGCCGCCCCAGCGGTATGCCCCAGTCGCGATAATTCTTCACCTGCTGATCGGCTGCCGTTTTGAGATATTCGGGATGGACCTCGAAGGTCTGTATGAGCATGCCGGGGTCCTGCACAAAATAGGCCGTGCAGTCGAAGTTGGTAAGCATCCACTTATGCGGATTGAAAACGAAGGAGTCGGCATGTTCGCATCCTTTCATAAAGCCGCGCAGCTCGGGCACCACGGCGGCCGTTCCGGCGAAAGCCGCATCCACATGAAGCCAGATGTTGTACTTTTTACAAACGGTGGCAATGGCATCCACAGGGTCCATGGCCATGCTCGATGTGCTGCCGATGGCCGCCACCACGCAGGCCGGCTGGTATCCGGCGGCAAGGTCTTCTTCTATCGCTTGCTCCAGGGCCAGCGGATCCATGGCAAAGGCAACGTCGGTGGGGATTAAGCGCAAATTTTCCTTACCATAACCGGCGATCTTAACGCCTTTTTCAATGCTCGAGTGGGATTCGGTGCTGGCATACACCCTAAGTTTATTTTCAATGCCTTTCTGGTTCGATTGCAAGCCGGTGGCTTTTTCGCGGGCGGTAAGCAGGGCACACAGGGTGGCAGTGGAAGCGGTATCCTGTATCACCCCGGTAAACGTTTCGGGAAGTCCGATCATTTGCCGCAGCCAGTCCATAACGCGCTCCTCGAGCTCAGCCGCCACGGGCGAGGTTTGCCATATCATGCACTGGGCGCCAAGGCCGGCGGTGAGCATTTCTGCCAGTACTGACTCGGGGCTGTTATTGGCCGGGAAATAGGCCATCCAGCCAGGGTGCTGCCAGTGCGTTATGCCGGGCACAACCTTCGTTTGAAAGTCGTGGAAGATTTCATCCATGGGCTCACCCGAATGGGGAGGAGAAACAGGAAACTGCCTTATGATTTCGCCCGGCTGCACATTGGGTTTCACCGGGAATTTTTCAATATTTTCAAAATAATCGGCCAGCCAGTCTATAAACTCATGGCCGTATTTGCGGAAGCTTTGGGTATCCATTGTTTGGGAATCTTGAAGTTAATAGTAACAAGGCTCCCAAAATTAGGCTTTTTAGGGCAAATAACTTAATGGCCTTTTTACTTTGACATATACCAGCGTTCAATAAATTTATCATTCCCATTCACATCTGTAAGACTAAAAACAAAATAAGATTTGGAGAATTCTTCAATAACATATATAGTTATACCAGCACCTGTTATTAGAGTTAGTTCTTTATCCGTATTGCTCCATTCAAAATCACCCCCAATAAAATTGCCTCCTATATCTTCTCCTGTGCCACCATCCATGAACTTAACTTTTCCTTGATTCAAGCTTTCACTCTCACCTTGCAAAACTCCATCTTTAAAATTTTGTTGAACATATCGGTCCAATTCCCAAGTACCGATAATCCATTTCCCAATAGCCTCTTCATCCGTTTTTTTACATCCGGACACAAGAAATAGTGAGATTAGAATAATACTAATCTGGTAAAATGATCGTTTTTTCATGATATCTAGAGTTTTTGGTTTTTTAAGTATACGGTAATTTGTTATCAAAGGTTATTCCATTTCTATCTCTACTTCGCTGAACTCATCTATTGCATCCTTAATAATGTCATAGATATTGTAGTTATGATCGGGACTGATAACAATTATATCATCCTCGTTGGCAGTGGCTGAAGGAAGTAATTCCCCTGCCTCTCCCATAAACCAGACATTTGGGTCGATTGTGATATATGCAGTCATGGCACTATTCTCCTGAACCATAAATTCGCCCTCTATTTCCAAAGAAAATGTTTGTCCCAGGGGCATTATCAATTTTATTGGACGGGGCGTGCCATTTGCATCGGTCCATGTACCCTCAAGGTAAATTGACGGCTGTTCAGTCTGATCCCAGAGTTCAAATTCCAACTCTAATTCCGTATAATAACCAGAAACTATCTCGATAGTTGACAAATCAGGCGTCATTACTCCTGAAGCAAAATCAATGGTTATAAACGCATCTATCTCAAAGGCCATCTCAAGTGAATCAGTATCTGATTCTAATTGAAATTCAATATTTTCCAGAATAATGTAGCCAGTGGAAAACTGAATACTATTGGCCGAAGTACTTTTCAGGTTAGTCTCGGAGGTTACGGTAATAAATTTCAGTTGAAAGGTTGGGTTATTTATTATTTCTTCTTTTTCACATGAAATTAATCCAATAACGAACAGGCTAAAAATTGCTAAAATAAATGTTTGTTTTTTCATGACATTTTTGTTTTAAATTTTGATTCTCTATGTATGGGACGAGATAAATTTTAAAAGGTTGGAATCAGCAGCCCTTTATTTTATCAAACTACTATGACCCCCTCCCAAAAAACCAGGCCATTAAAATTAGGGTTCACGGGCAATTAAATATTAATTTTAATAAGCCTGGTTAGGGGAAGCTTACACAGAGCTGCAGATATACTATATAGCAAAAGGAGCAGTACTTTTTGTGCACTGCTCCTTTAAATGTTAAAGCATTGTCGTATTATGGTTTTATAACCGTATTACTGTTTAATGTAACAGCGGCAATACGTGCAAACAATCGACCTTGAATGGTAGCACCTGTATTCATGGAAATAGACTGATCGGCCATTATGGTGCCTTTAAAAACCGAGGTAGTTCCCAGCATTGCTGAAGTACCCACCTGCCAAAAAATATTTGATGCCAGGGCTCCTCCTGTTAATACAACCTGACGTCCGGAAGTCATGTTAAAAGAAGATGCGATCTGAATAATAAATACTGCATTGGCATTGCCTTTTGCATCGAATGTAAGGTCGCCTGAAGAAATTTCCAGAGATCCATTCGATTTATAAAGACCGGGGGTTAAGGTTAGCCCACCAATGTTTCCGGCAAGATATACCAGATCCGTTGATGTGCGTGCGGCCGAATTGTTGTAAGCGGTTGTTAAATCTGCTTTGGCAACCGTAAGACCAGCTGCATTGATTACTGAACCTGAAGGGCCAGCGGCATCAACCGTGTAAATTGTTCCGGTAATCTCACCAGCGCCAAATCCATTAATCTGACTTCCGGCAGCGGGACTTAATCCGATGTCTCCGCTAATGGCAGAGGTTGGAATATTGGAAATTAAGGAGCCTGCTAACACAACAAAACCTGTTGTTGATCCAAGAAAAATGGTTGGCTGCACTACCGTTTGATTAATTATTACGTTAGGAGCCCGCTCATTTTCATCTTTTTTACAACCAGCTGATAATACCACTAGTGTTATGGCAAAAATTGCCAATAAATTAAATATTCTCATTATTTTTTGAGTGTTGAATTGTGAATGAATTTTCACACGACAAAGGTGAGGCCAAGAACTCCAGGAAGTATTACACAAATATATATTAAAATTACACTAATCGCAGGTTCTCCTGATTCAAACAGTTGCCTTCTTTTGCTTCTGCTTTAATTTTTCTACAAGACGATTCAGTTTCAGGATTTCTTTATACAGTTTATTATTTGCAGTCTCTAATTTATTTTTAATTCCCTTAACATCTATAGTTTCACTAATATTGCTGATGCGCAATTCCCTTAATGCTTTTATGTGGTTTGTTAACTTTCCGATTAATTCAATGAGTTCACGTTCTCTTTTCTTCAGGTCTGAAATATCGGTGGCAATAAGTATGTAATTATCGCCCTGCAGGTATTGCGGCAATTGGTGAATCGACAATCTGAGGCATAATGTATTGGTCAGCGTTACAATTAAAACATCATGTTTTTCATGGGTCAGCTGAGCCAGAAAGACGTCAAGTTTTGAATTGTCATTTGGGGTAATAAAACGCTTAATGGATGACCCAATGACCTTTTCATATGGATGCTTTACAATTTGAGCAAACCTCTGATTACAATAGAGAATGGTCCCCTCTTTCGTAAGCGTAACAGCTCCTTCGCTCATTTCTTCAATAAAAGTACGATAGGGTGTTTCAGCAGAACTGACAGAATAGATTTGTTCTCCCTGCTTACCAGAAACCACAATAGCATCTACTTCTCCGTTTCGGATCGCATCAAGCGCCTCTTCCATTTCTTTCAGACGAGTGCTTAATGCCTCATTTTCAATAATGAGCTGTTCTTTTGTTTTGATCATTTTTTTAGCATAAATAGAATGTTTTCAGATTACTGGGAATCCTTCTCATTCTTAATTTCTCTCAGGTCCAATCCTATAAGCACTTTTTCTTTGTTCGACATATCGCCAATAATACGGCGGAAAGGAAGTGGTAATTTTTTTATCAAAGTCGGTGCGGCAATGATCTGTTCGTCTTTTGCTAATCCGGGGTGTTTAAAAAGATCAATAACCTCCAGTTCGTATCTCCCTTCAAGATATTCCTGGCAAATCTTTCGGAGGTTTGTTATGGCCAGAATTGACCGGCTTGTTGTGCCGGTTATATATAAACGCAACAAATATTTATCCGTGTACCCTTTGGATATTGTCAGGTCAAAATCTTCTGACGCGCTTTTTTCTATGGGTTTTTTATCTTTCATAACTATGTCTTTAAAATACGGACCATTTATTTAGTCTGCAGGCAGTAAATCCAATCCGATAAGAACACGTTCTGTATTTGAGAGATCACCGATTATCTTGCGAACAGGTACCGGTAATTTTCTTACCAATGTTGGCAGGGCAAAAATCTGATCAACGGCACCCTTTTCCGGGTTTTTCAAAAGGTCAATTACTTCAATCGAGTACTTACCCTTCAATTGTTCTTCACATATTTTTTTCAGATTTGCAAATGCTGTGAGGGCTTTTGGTGTTTGACCTGCGACATATAAACGAAGGACCCACTTGTCACTTGCAACTCTTTTGGGTTTTTCTTTAATTCTTTTTTCTGAATTCAAATCCATTTTGTTCATGTGTTACAAATCTTTTAATTATTTCTTCAGGTTCTTTTTTGAATTCTTTCTGGTTTTAGCTTTTCTGCTTACTGCCATTTCTATTTTATCCTGTTCGAGTCGTTTAATCATTTCTCGTTCTGCTTCAATGATTTTGATGGCTTCCGATTCTTCCGACCCAAAATCAGTACGAATGGTTGCAAGCTTTGCCTCCAGGGCCCTTCTTTTTCGGGCTATTTCACGTTTTTTCAATTCTATTTCATGCTTACGTGTCAAAACTTCTGAATTTTCAAGGGCTTCCTGTGCTATTCTGGCTGAGCCGGTTAAAACTCCGCTTGCACCAATATAAACTTCACGCAATTCTACACCCTGGTTCGTTAATACAAATTCACGAATCTGGTTAGAATTGGCTATCCCGCGCGATTTCAGAATATACATACCCCTGTTTCGCTCGCCGTTTAGCTCTATATCACGCAGCAATAACCAGGTATCAATCAGGGATGATATTTTAACATCAGAACTCTCAATACTGCATTCAGCCGAAGTGAGGTTGGTAAATAATGCTGTAATCTGGTTTACCTTAAGAAAATCGATAATGCGCATTAATAAGGTTTTAACCTCGAACTCTTTTTCACCAATAACGAAAGTACTTATCGGATCCAGGATTACAACATCAGGTTTGTATTCATTAACAATTTTGTGCGTTACCGCAAGATGCATTTCCAAACCATAATGCGTAGGCCGAGCCGCATGAAATTTTAACAGTCCTTTCTTTACCCATGGTTCTAATTTAATGCCGATAGAAAGCATATTACGCATTAGCTGGTTGGGAGACTCTTCGAAACAGAAATACAGCACACGTTCTCCCCTTTTACAAGCAGCTTCAGCAAAGTGAGCCGCGGTACTGGTTTTTCCTATACCGGCGGTACCCGAAACAAGTATAGTACTACCCCGGTAATAACCTTTTCCTTCAAGCATTTCATCAAGTGCTTTTATACCACTTGAGATTCTTTCATTTGATACAATATGTTCCAATCCTAAAGAAGTAACCGGTAATACTGAAAAACCAGCTTCATCAATCAGAAATGGATACTCATTGGTACCGTGAATTGAGCCACGATACTTTACAACCCGTAAACGACGAATTGAAGTCTGTTCGGTTACACGATGGTCGAGCATAATAACACAGTCTGAAACATATTCTTCCAGTCCTTGCCTGGTTAATGTTTCATCTCCACGCTCACCCGTAATAACTGCAGTAACGCCTTTTTCTTTTAACCAGCGAAATAAACGACGCAGCTCGGCGCGTAATATCAGTTGGTTTGGCAACCCGGCGAACAGCGATTCAATGGTGTCTAATACCACCCGTTTTGCCCCAATTGAATCAATAGCATAACCAAGGCGAATAAACAATGCTTCTAAATCGTATTCACCGGTTTCTTCTATCTCACTGCGCTCCACATGAACATGCTCAAGTACAATTTTTTTATTTTTAATAAGGTTTTCCAAATCGAAACCAAGTGAAGCAACATTTATTATTAATTCTTCATTGGTTTCTTCGAACGACACAAATACCCCCGGTTCGTTAAACTGCATTGCCCCGCGAACAAGAAACTCCATCCCAAAAAGGGTTTTTCCACAGCCTGCACCACCGCATACCAAAGTGGGTCTGCCAGCAGGTAATCCCCCGGCAGTAATTTCATCAAATCCCTGAATTCCAGTTGGTGACTTTGGAAGACTCATATTGGAAGTATTTTGCGCTACCGTTTCCATGCGTAAATAATAAAAATTAAATGGGTGAGATGCCTGTACCGCCCATGCGGGAGAGCTCGCCAACACCTTTTATCACATATGATTCAGCATGATGTAATATCACCATCATCGTGTGTGTCAATAGTAATGTCATGGCTCGGTTCAATTAAATATTGCTCTTGAAATGATGGTAATAGCCAGCAGATTTTCTCGCCATTTAATCTTTTATAATTTTTGCAAAAATTCAATATTTTAACACATCATGTATTACATAATTTTAGAAAAATGTTACATAATTCACAGATTTCTCATTAAGCCATTATTGCAAAAAAAGGCACATTAACAGCTTCGTATCTCAAGCTGCAAATGTGCCTTTGAAATATTCCTGATATGCCTGGGTTAAATTTTTTTAAGCACTTTCCGCAAAGGAGGGATTCAGGTTTATTTTGCAATACAGAAAGGGGTTTTGTTATGCAATAGTTTTCAAGATTGCACAGTCCTGGCAGGAGTCAACACCCAAGCAGAATGACTTTCGATCATTGATAAGTTCTTCAGGTACATATCATTGTTTCCGGTTAGAGAGGAGAAAAGAGCCAAGGAAAAGTCAAAGGGTTTATCGAGCAAAGTGTTGCTGGAATAGCTGTTCAATGCAAACTGTATTTCAGATTCCAAGCCAGCAAGGGTAATATCCTTTCATTTCCGTATTTGAAGTGCTGAGCAAAAAAAGCAAATAGACTCAGGCGACAGTTAGCCCTATTCTTTTTATCGCCTGCTGTTAATAAAGCCATTAAACTCTGTTTTGGCTTGGGTGCTTGTAAATAAGGCATTATGCCCAAAACCCGTTAATTCAAGAAAGAAAGTATTTTGGCAATTGGTGCAATTTTCTACCTTTTGTTTAAAAAGAGGCCAGGAATACATTTGAATTGGCGAGTCATTCATACCCTGCACAAACAATATATCAGATTTAAAGCCATCTGTAAAGTTCAATAATGATCTTTCAAAATATGCATCCGGATTTGTTGCCGTGGAGCCATATTGATTATATAATAAAGTGCATTCCATTTCATTGGGAATCTGACCATTTTCTTCCAGTTGACAACGGAAAACCAAATTAAGGGGGCCAGGCGCATTGGCAATAACCCCATCGGTTTGATACATTGTATTGAGTCGCGTAACCAAATAACCACCCTGCGAATGCCCGGCAAGAAATATTTTTTTCACCGTAACACCTAATTCGCTGTTTGCCATATTTTTTAACCAAAGCAATGCAGCTTCACAGTGTTGAATATTATCTCCGAAAAGCAAATTCTCTTCAGGATAAACCACACTTACAACCATCATATCTTTTCGTTCGAGAATGCTTTTAAACCTGTCAAGCGCATTATGGGCTGCCTGTAGAATCAAACTATCGCGTCTAACCGTTCCGTGAAAAACCATCAGTACATCCAGCTCATTATTTTCAGGTTTATTAATAACCAGGTCAACGGAAACGCCATTGTAGCTTATATTTTTTACTATTTGAAAAGAATTGCCTTGGTTTGTTTCATCAGCTTTGTTGCAAGCCGAAAACAACAAAAGCAACAGAAATATTTTCATTATCGAATATTTCATAGATGTTTTTTGACTTCAGGAAATTGGTCCTCGCCAAAACTCAAGTGCATGAGAAAGGTGGTAAAGCTTTTGTTTGGACAGGCAAAATTTCCTGACAATTTGGTGTATTCAATCCCATATTCTTTTTAAATGTCCCAAATATGCAAATTTTGTTGTATAAATCAGTATTTCAATTGCTTTTTTTGTATACTGGCTAATTTATTTACTGAAAATTTCAATTCAGGATTGAGGGATTCTTTTTACAAAAACCGACCTTGGGTTAATTGTTCCCGGACATGATTATGAAACCAGCCCCTTACGAGTCGGAGATATGCTTCCAGGTTCATTCCCAAACCATCGGGAATTCCCAGCTGGCTTTAAAATGCCACATTGACTGTAATTATTTTCAACAGATTCTTAAATTAATTCCCTAATTGCTTGACATCCAGTCATTAATTCGCTAAATTTGTTAGTTCTTTCCTAATTGATCTTCCCTGGTTAATTTATACCAGCATCGTTTTCTACCTCCTGTCTTGAATGTTGAAATTCTCATTTTAAAAGCAAAAGGAGGAAAAATTATGATCAAAGCTTTTCGGTTATTAATGGTGGCCTTGCTTTTGGTATTGTTTGAATTCGCTGCCGTAGGACAGTTGGCAGCAAGAGAAGACATTATCATTGAACGCGAGGGAGTACAACTCAAGGGAAATTTTCATCTTGCACCCGGAACGGGAAAATTTCCAACGGTGGTTCTGCTGAGTGGTTTTCCCGGCGGAAGAACCGATGTACTTGGGCTTGGGAAATTGCTGGCAGTGGCTGGCATTAACGTATTGACTTTTCAATATAGTGGCACCCATGAGAGCCAGGGCCTGGCTAGCTTCGATAATCAGCAAAAAGATATTCAGGCTGCAATGGACTTTATCCATCACTCTGAGCATATCAGCAGGTTCCAGATTGACACCAGACTTATTTACCTTGGCGGATGGTGCCATGGCGGAGGCATGGCCCTTGCCTATTCCGTGAATCATCCCGAAATAACTTCTGTCTTTTCCATTGTGGGAAACGATTTTGGTGAATTCTTAAGATTGTATAATCGAATTCCTGAGATGAGGTTAATTGTTGACGAAATGATGGATGACGCCATTGACAGTGGTGTTGCCAGGTTCGAAAAAGGAGCATTACCAAAAGAAATGGCTTCAGTAGGCATTCAGACCATGAATCCTATTTATGACATAAGGAGGAAAAGTGCAGCCGCACTTGCCAGCAAAGATATATTGCTTATTTGCGCATGGGATGACGAACAAGTAACCGTAGAGCATTTTATGTTGCCCTTATACAGGGCCCTGAAAAAGGAAAATGCCAAAAATCTTCAAATGATCTCCTTTCAGGATGTTCACAACTTCATTAATTCCCGCAAAATTTTGGCAACCCATATCGCTGATTGGATCCTGGCAGCCCCCGAAAGAAAGCAATGAAAAGGTTCCGGTTTAAATGCTAAACAGGAAAAAATGCATCCTGTTATTAATTCCCCATGCTGGTTTCTTCTGAATATATGGTTTCCATTTAAACCCAATTCTAACGAAAAAAATCAAGGAAATGAAAAAAAACAAAGCTTTTGTTCTTGCAGGGGTCCTATTCTTCGGTTTAATCGTATGCATCCCTGATTTCGGTTTTACGCAAGGACCTGATAAATCAGAAATAATCGAAAGGGTCAGGCAGCTCGAAAATGCTTACAATGCCGCAGATGCTGAGGCATATGCTGCGATTTATGCATTAAATGGTTCGCATACCTATGCAAATGGAGTGACACACCGGGGCCGGAAAAAAATTGAAGAAGGTTTATTGGAGTCGTTTGCCGGACCGATGAAGGGTACACAAATGAAAATAACGCCACAGGTGATTCAATTTGTCACCGACAACATTGCCGTTGAAGAAGCTTCATTTGTCCTGACAGGGCTTATGATGCCGGATGGAACAGAAGTGCCGGCCATCCATGGCGTTTGTCTTGCCGTATATCAAAAGCAGGAAAAAGATTGGTTTGCTTTTGCCGTACAGTGTATGGTTCCCCCTTCTCATTAATATAAATTTCCAAGTTCCTCGACCTAATTCAGGCTTATTAAACTGAATCAATCAATTATGAAAGTAATAGGCCAGAAGCCATCCCTCAGGTTGTTCATTTTTATTGTTTTGTACAAAACCTGACGGAGCAAAAAAAAAAGAAATTTAACCTGACAAAGGGCTTGTCGGGCATCATCCATGGACCGGTACGGTCGAAACCCGTTTAGCTCAGGTGCTTTTCAAAAACTTAGGCACCGGCCTTCAGCGATGAGGGGTCCGGGGCTTGTCCTTTTTTCAGAATCCTGCGCTCTGTCATGATGACCGCTGCGGCGATCACCCAAAAAATGGCGGCCACCGTCAGGCTGTAAATAAAAACTTCCCAGCTTTCATTGACAGAATCCGATAAAAAATCCGGAATCGAAATAAAGTTCAAATTCATTGAAAAGTCAAATCATTAGTGATCAATCCCGCAAAAAAAACCTTTCGTGCGTGAAAGCTCACCCACGAAAGGAATTTTCAAAGGCACAGATCAGTCAGGCCGCACCCTTGCGGCTGAAGACTGAATGCTAAACCTTCTTCCCGATATAAAACATATATCCGTAATAGGCTTTATACCGGGCATATAACTCTGCCTCGTAACGCATCGAAGCGGCAAATTCCCTGGCGGCCTGGTTCCCTTCGTATTCTTTCAGGAAGGATTCGCGTCTCCGCGCCTGCCAGGCATAATAGTCGGTCCAGATCGTCTCGGGCAGGATGTAGGTAGCCACCGGGAGATAACCCGCTTTTTGCATCTGGGCCACCTTATGGGGGATGGTATCGATCTCGGGATAGGCCTTTTGCCAGTACTCCCTGATTTCGTCTGGCCGTTCTTCGCTGAACCAGGTATTTTCGGTCACGGCAATGTACCCGCCCGGTTTCAGGAACTTCCGCCACTCCTTCAGTCCCCGCTCAAATCCGATGTTATAGATCGCCCCTTCCGACCAGATCAGGTCGAGTTCTTCTTCCCCGAAAGGGAGGTTCTCCATATCGCCCACCAGGCCTTTCACCCGGTCCTGGAGATTCCTCTTCCGGGCATTCTCCTTGAATTGCCTGATGAAACCCGGCCAGGAGTCCACCCCGGTGATTTCACAGGGGGTGTTTTCTCCCAGCACCATCGTCTGACCGCCCGTTCCGCAGCCGATATCGGCTATGCGCGACCTTTCGGTCAAACCGTCAATGAAGCCCAGGGCTTTCAGCGTCTCCCCGGCGCTCCCGGGACCCTGGCGTTCGGTGTCTGAAAAAAACGAATAAATGATATTCAGATCAAATTCGTGGATGCTCTTATTTTCGTTGTCCATTTTCTTTCTTGTTGTTGCATACCCGGAAAGCATCGCAATGCCTTCATCATCGTACGCAGAATTAAAATAAATTTTTTGTAAAAGAAATCAGCCCCCGGAAAGGATGATCCGGGAACAACGGAGGTACGATCAAGCCTTACGGCAGGGATCGTTTACAGAACAATATCCGAATAAGAAATAAACATCCAGTGATTTTACGGCTTCAAAGGTACGAATAAGTTAAAGATCCTGCAAAATTTTCAACGCTGTTTTGGGGCCTTTTTCTATCAGCCGGGCAAACTGCAGGGGGAACTATAAGTTTATTCCACCACCATTTCCACCTCTCCCACGCCTGCGGCCAGG
>JAWOHT010000088.1:0-12161 GCA_046485045.1 Bacteroidales bacterium | reverse complement strand
ATTACCCTCAAAGAAAATGATATCATTGGTCTGGCTGGTCTTTACGATGAATGGACAAACAGTATAACCGGAGAACTGCTAACCACATTCACCATTATTACAACACCTGCCAATGCCATGATGGAGATCATTCATAATACCAAAAAACGTATGCCTGCTATTCTGTCGCCTTATGCAGAAAAAGACTGGCTGAGAAACCAGATTTCTGAAAATGAACTGATTTCATTTCTAAAACCTTTCGATGAAAAACAGATGAATGCTGAAAAGGTGATGGAATCGGGCCAGGCCATTCAGGGCAGTTTATTCTGATAAGTTTCTTTCGGTAATGCCTGCAGATTCCAGTTATTAAGCAAACTCTTTTTTGAGTTGTTCAACCCATTTGCTTATTCTTTCTTTGTTCTGTTTTGCCTGATTTTCGTAATCGAGCGCCAGTCCGCAAAACTGGTCTGCCCTTACTGCACGAGAACTTTCAAAAGAATATCCTTTAACAGAAGTAAAACCTGCAAGTGTGGCGCCTTTGCTTTCAAGCAGGTTGGCCATAAGGCCTATGCCATCTACAAAATTCTCGGGATAATTTTTCTGGTCGCCGTTACCAAAAATGGCAATACGTTTGCCTTTAAGCTCCATATCTTCGATGGCCGGGACAAACTCATCCCAGTAATTGGGGAGTTCGCCGTCAAACCAGGTGGGTACTCCAAGTATTAAATTATCAAACTTAAGAAACTGTTTTTCAGTGATATCTTCAGCATTAATCAGTACCACATTTTTTTCACCCAGCGCCTCAACAAGAGTTTTAACGGCCTGGCCGGTTTTCACGGTATTAAAACTATAGATTATTCCTATTTTCTTCATATTCATTACTATATTTTCAGTATGCCAACAATTCCCTTGCAGCAGTCATTATTCGTTCTTTATCAGGCAGAATGGCTTTTTCGAGTATTCTGTTAAAACCAACAGGTGTAAAAGTTGAACCCACTCTTTTAACCGGTCCGTCAAGATACTCGAAAGCCTCATCTGTAATGGTTGCAGCCACTTCAGCCCCGAAACCTGAAAAGACTTTATCTTCGTGCACAATTAAAGCTTTACCGGTTTTTTTAACAGAACTGATAATTGATTCCTTATCCAAAGGCAACAGCGAACGCAAGTCAATAATTTCTATACTGAATTCTGATTCCTTAGCCAAAACTTCTGCAACCTCAAGACACATGTGGGTGGTATTGCCATAGGTTATAATGGTAAGATCGCTGCCCTCCCTTCTCACCCTGGCTTTTCCGAAAGGCACTTCAAAATCATCGGGTATGGGAGTGGCTGCTATTGGGGCGTTATACAGCGCTTTGGGTTCAAGAAACACGGTAACTCCCTGCGACCGCATGGAGGTACGCAATAAACCTGCTGCATCATCGGCAAACGATGGGTATACTACCCTCACTCCCGGGAATGTTGTTAGCGCTCCTTCTATTGTCTGTGAATGGTAAAGCCCTCCGCCGATATATCCACCCGAAGCAAGCCTGATGGTGATATTGGGTGAAAACTGTCCTTTGGTACGCCAATATTCGTGACTTGTTTCAACAAACTGTTCCATGGCAGGCCAGAAATAGTCAGCAAATTCAGCGCCCTCGACAACAATCCTTATTTTCGGATTAAAACGAGACATACCGTTTGCTGTGCCAAGGATAAAATCTTCAGCAATCGGGGCATTAAAAACCCGTTCTATACCAAACTCCTTCTGCATGCCTTTGGTAACATTAAAAATACCGCCTTTGTCTTTGTGGGCTATATCCTGTCCCCAGATAAAAGTATCGGGGTTATGACGGAACTCTGACTTTAGTGTTTCATTTATGCCTTCTATCAGTTTTTTCTTAGGCCCTTCAAAATGATGTATGCCATCAGGGTATTTTTCAGGTTTATGAGGCTCCGGGATTACAAAATCTAAAACCGAGGCAGGGTCGGGATCGGGTGCCGACAATGCTTTTTTATGTGCAGCTTTCACTTCTGCTTTTACCTCTTCTTCAATCTTAACCAACTCCTCATCGGTAAACCGCTTGTACCTTATGAGCAACCTGCGGTATTTGGCTATGGGATCGTACTCGCTTACGTAATTCAGTTCATAGTCGTCCCTGTAAAGTTCATGTCTGTCAGAATTAGAATGGGAATGAATGCGCACACAATTGGCCTGCACTATCACCGGCATACTGTTTTCAAGCACCCATTCTTTGGCTTCGGTCATAGCATTCATCGAGTCGAACACATCTTTGCCATTACAATGAATGATGCGCAGATTTTTAAAACCGCTAAAATTATTCGCCACTTTCCTGTTTGCAGTCTGGTCTTTTTTTGGTACGGAAATACCATAACCATTATCCTGAAATACAAATATTACGGGTAGTTTCTCGTTTGAAGCGCCATTTATAGCTTCATAAACATATCCTTCAGAAACCGAAGACTCGCCTTGTGAACAGATGGAAACGCCTTTGTGCTTATATTTTTTCATGCCACGGGCGACACCAGCCGCATGTAAGGCGTGATTACCCGTACTTGAAGAAACATTGTGAATGTTCCATTCAGGTTTTGCAAAGTGATTGGACATGTGTCTGCCTCCCCCGGCAACATCAGCATCTTTCGAAATTCCGTTATATACAATCTCCTCAGAGGTAAGTCCGGCTGAAACACAGGTAACCAGATCGCGGTAATATGGAAAAAGGTGGTCTGTCTTGCGGTTGAAAACCTGGCCTATGGCAAGCTGTATGCCTTCGTGGCCGGAGGCAGGGGCATGGTAAGACCATCCGATGGCCTGCTTCAGGTAATTGGGTGCACGGTCATCCCACGAACGTCCCCTGATGAGCAGTTTATACCAATTGGCCAAAGTTTTTTTGTCTGTTTTCTTTATCGAATATTTTTCCTTTAAATCTGTATTTTTCATTTTCAAGCATTTTTCAATTATTAACCTACACAGCCTTGTCAGGATTGAAATTTTCGAGTAATTCTTTCATTCTGTAAAGAAACGCTCCTGCAAGTGCCCCGTCAACCACCCTGTGATCATACGAGAGCGAAAGTATCATTTTATGACGTATAGCAATCACATCGCCAGAGGGGGTTTCAAGAACTGCAGGTTTTTTCTCTATTGTACCTGTTGCCAGAATAGCCACCTGCGGCTGATTGATGATCGGGGTGCCGGTAAGGTTTCTGAAAGTACCGAAATTTGAAATGGTAAATGTCCCGTCCAGGATATCATCGGGGCTGAGTTTATTGTTCCGTGCAGCACCGGCAATCCGGTTAAGATCGCTGGCTATGCCCAGCATGTTCTTCTGATCGGCATTTTTAATCACCGGTACTATAAGGTTACCTGATGGTAAAGCCACGGCAATGCCGATATTCACATTTTTCCTTAGCATAATGTTATATCCGTCAACTGAGGCATTGATGCCTGGAAATTCTTTGAGGCACCTGGCTGTTACTTCAATAAAGACAGGCATAAAGGTCAATTTAAACTTTTCTTTTTTGTAGAAATCGTCTTTAACCTTGTCTCTCCAGCGTGCGAGTTCAGTTACATCGGCTTCGATTAAATTGCTTACATGAGGCGAAACCTGTTTCGACATAACCATGTGGTCGGCGATAAGTCTCCTCACACGGTCCATCTCTACAATTTCGTCACCGGGAAGTGCATTCACCGATGGCTTTGGGAGTGCTGCAACACCCTTATCAGATCCGCTCACACCGGAAGTCTTTCCGGGCTTACGGCTGTCAATATATGCAAGTATGTCTTGTTTCCTAACCCTGTTATTGATGCCTGTACCTTGAATTTTTTCAAGCTCTTCGGGCAAAATGTTTTCTTTACGTGCAATACTTTGTACCAATGGGGAATAAAACTTTGAGGTTGATTTATAATCCTCTTTATTACTATCTTTTTTATCTGCAGGTGATTCTTTTTCTGGTAATGCAGTCTTCTCTGATGTTGCCTTCTCAGTCTCAATTTCTGCCGATGCACCTTCTGTACCTGTTTCGATAACAGCTATAATTTCACCAACCGGTACAAGGTCGTTTTCTTTGAACAGTATTTTCTCAACTACCCCATCTACAGGTGAAGGTATCTCAGAATCAACCTTATCGGTGGCAATTTCGAGAACAGGTTCATCTTCTTCGACCTTATCCCCTGGCTTCTTAAACCACTTGGTAATAGTGGCTTCCTGAACACTTTCACCCAACTTGGGCATTAACAACTCAAATTTTGACATAATGTATTTTATTTCTTATTATGCTAATTTATGCAAATTTATGAAATTGGGCCCAATCAAACATAAAGCAAAATACACCTTGCATCATTAACTCATCTATATATTCTGACATTTAATCCGGTACAGCCAGTGAAAGGTCATGAAACCTGTTAATCAAAGCCTGTAGGGCAGCAATTCAATAATCATAATACAAATAAAACAAGATATTGTTTAATGAAAAGAGAAAAATATTTAACAGTATGTAAATGGTATGATATACAATCAGGCGGCATGAATGCTAATCATCATCTTCATCTTCATCATCAACCACAAATACAGATTTTGAAATCACCGGGTCTCCACCGGGCAGGCCGATATCAAAATCGTACTTTTCATCTTTTGCATGAAGCTCAAAAATTTTAATATCGGGATACTTAACTGAGAGAAGGATGGATGCAAGGCTCAATGTTTTGGGGCCGTTTGGTACCAGTACAACATTTGAATTCAGCCTCAGATCAAGGCATAACGAGGTAAGCATGGACCCGATCTGGTCGGGCCTTTGCGCCGGATATTTAAAGATTTTTTCTGCCGGTATTCCATCAAGCACCGTGGCGTTGTTTGCCTTAATTGAATCGTAGTACCCCAAATCGTATGAAAAATCGGGAATAAAGGCGGCTTTATCAGTGGGTTTAAGCTGCCCGATAAGTTCCTTAATTATGGCGTGGTTGTTATTCAATCCCATTACCAGGGTAAGCGGTTTATCTGTTGAGAGTTTATCCTGAAACCCGAAAACCGGCTCAAAGGCTTTTAGCTTTGATTTCTGTGATAAAACAACTACTTTCTTCGGGGTGTATGAAAAATAAATATTAATTCTCTGTGCCTGGAAATCGTTTTTTAGTAAATAAGTTATAATTGCCGCATACCATTTCCTGGGCATACAAGAGTAATCTATGAGAACGTTGAGGTTTTGGCAGATTCTGCCGCTGCACAGCCTTTGCATTAGTTTCTCGATCTCAACAGTATCGGTTGCCTCGGTTTTAACATATCTGTAACCCAAAGAATCAAACACTTTCTCATTTTCATAACGCCATTCGGTATTGCCCTGTTCATCGTATTTGATGACCAGCTTCTCTGCATCTCCATAAGGGAGATTTTCTGCAAGAAAAGTACACCGTTTCTGATAGCCGGATGCAGCAATAATAAAATCGAATTTCTCCGTGAGCAGCTCCCTGTAGGATACCTGGTAATGATGCATTAGCTCCATGTGCGGTTTTTGAAAAGTATTACTGATGCAATACGAGACAGTCCTCCCTTATGTTTGCAATGATGCATGGTTTTACGATATTGTTTGACGAATTACAGCTGGCAGATGGCCAGTTGCCGGTAGACAGTGACATCAAATTATTGCTTGATAATCTTCTCGAAGTAATTTTGACCTTTATACCCGACATTCATCAGATACACGCCTGATGCAAGTTTTGAAATATCAAATGTTATTCTTTCATCGGGATTATCATATGACAAAGAAAGCACCAGCTGACCCGTAACTGAATAGACATTAAGGGTCAAAAGCCCGGGCTGCAAGCCATCCTGCAATGCAATAGTAAGTGATTGCTTACAGGGGTTGGGCCATACAGTTAACCCGCCGCTGGATTGTTCAAAACCCTGTGTGTAGGTTAATTCTCCCGTAGCATATATCTGGTCGAGGCCAAGTTCGTAATACAGGTTTCCGACATACATACCTCCTGTAACATAAACATCGTAAGTGCTGTAATGCGGCATACCCGGCACATCGGCCAGGAGAGTATACCAGCCGTCAGGTACGTTTGTGATGGTAAAATTGCCCTCATCATCAGTATAAACGTAGGCCACGAACTCCTCATTGGTTGACTTCTTCTTGTTAATAAGTACAACCGACACTTTTTTTGAAGGAGCCTTTAGTATTGATTTTGTAGTTTTGAAAAATGACACTGTATCTGATTCAAAAACACTGCCTCCCATTGAATTTGTTCCGGAACCAGCCGGCATGTTTATGACAATATCAATATTGTTTACCGGAGCTGTGGTGAGAATGGTTAACGGTATTGCATCTTCCCAATACGATGCATTGGGATAATAGGTTGGTATTGAATTTGGATACCCTTCTTTCTGCGGATATGCATATACTATATACCTGCCAAACGGCATGGTTTTAAAAAGGTATGTGCCGTCAGGATTAATCCTAACGGAATCTGATACAGGCGCACGCTGGAATCTTGTAAACCCGAATATTTTTACATATCCGTTTGCAATTATAGTTCCGTTATCTTTTTTCACATGGCCGGATATACTTGTAAAATATGCATATTTTGCTGTAAATACACCAGCATTGGATGCACCAAAATGAATACTGTCGAGGGCATTATCTTTGCCATTGAAAATCCCTGAAACATAGAGATTTCCAAAATGGTCCAGGCTTATTGATTTAACACCTGTTGAGTTTGCCGAATCGCGGTTAAGCAGTGGTTTTACAAAACCTGTTTTACCTAAACGGTTAATTTTTGCGATATAGTTACCGCCAAAACCCACCGTATCTTTTACCAGTATTTCATTGCTTATCAGGTTTGATTCGGACAAATCTGTAGCGAAATAGATATTATTGAACTTATCAAATGCTGCAGCATTCAGGTAGTTTTCACCAATTCCTGAGGCAGATTTTGTCCATACAGGATTTCCGTTTTCGCCGCTAAATTTAAAAAAAAGTAAATCCGGGGTCCCCGCATCGGCATTGTTAATTCTATAAAGACCAGAAAATACTTCTGCTCCCTGAAAAAGTGTTACAGCATATATATCTTCCACTTCATCAACATTTAATAACAGTTTGTGGCCATTAAAACCCATTGTTAGAAGCTTGGTATCTACATTTGTTGCCCATTTAAGGTCGCCATCGGTTGATATTTTTGCTATAAACAAATCATATCCGGCAGATGAATTAATTACCTCCTGCCCTGCTATACTCAGATTTGCACTGTTATAGAAACCTGAAATAATTATTGCGCCTGTTCCTGTTACAAGCAACTGTTGGGGTATTTCATTTGTTTTGCCAGTTACATTTCTCACCCAGAGGGGTTTTCCAAAAGCCGAAAATTTTGCAATAAAGAGATCGGCTGCCCCTTCAGAATAAAGCGTGTCTGAGGATAAATAAAATGATCTGTATCCGTAATAACCCCCAAAAAGACAGATATTACCTGAATGATCAACCGCGATTTTATGTCCTGAAATTGTTCCGTTGTCACCTTTGGTATCGTATTTACAGGTTTCTGCCCAATCAACCATGCCGATGGAGTTGTATTTCACAATATAAAAAAGCGCATCTGTTGGATGGCCGGGAAGCGCTTTAAGGTTAAACATCACAGTATCAGCGATAAAATGTCCGGTAATCCAGACTTCACCGTTTTCACCCAAAACCATATCATTAGCTGATATTAGAGAATTCTGGATTCCTTTTGGCTGGGCTATCCTGGCCCAGACCATTCTTCCTGACCTGTGAAATTTGGCTGTAAATATCTGTTCGCTGGTATTTGTAAACGACAATACCGAATTATCAAGTTTTATTGACAAAGTGTTGGTTGCTGTACCAAGTATGGCAACTTCACCGCGATCATTTACCTCAATTTTAACTGGTTTTAATATTGTATTTATATCGGTACCTGAAATGCCCTTTAACCATAATACGGTTCCGGTAGAACTGTATTTGGCAAGGAACAGGTTATTGGATTCCGAAGCGGCACTACCCGCTACCCTTAATGTCCCTAAAGTAAACTCAGATGAGGAGAATTTTCCGAATACATAGGTGTTTCCGAGAGTATCTGTGATACTAAGTTCAACTGTTGCATCCGATCCGAAATGGGCCCAACGCCATTTGGGTTCTCCCTGACCCAGTAGACCATTAATAATCAAAAAGGAGCAAATAAGACAGGTATAAATAGATTTAACGTAGGTTTTCATATTGGAAGAATTTGTGTTTATATGATTTTAAACGGATTAACATCTATAAGGTTTCCTATTTCACAACTCATTTTATTGGAAAATGATTGCAACCAATATGTATGGTTTTACAATTCTGAAAAAATCAAAACTCGAATAAAATTAGGGCAACGAATAACCAAAGTCAATGATTGAACAGGAAAGTTATCAACGGTTTGATGCAAAAAAACAAGAAAAATTTCAGATTCGAACTCCCACAACCATGATATCGTCTATTTGCTGCAATTCTCCTTTCCATGATTCATGGGTCTTTTCAAGTATCTCTTTCTGCTCTGAGAGCGGCTTTTTATGTATTTCAAACAGCAATTCCTTTAATGCCCCCGATTTGAATTTTTTTTCTTCAGGTCCCCCAAACTGATCGGCATAGCCATCTGAAAACATATAAAGCATGTCGTCTTTCTGTAAAGGTATATCATTGCATGTAAACAGTTTTTCATTTCCTACATAGATTCCGATAGGCATTTTATCTCCCTTAATTATAATAAGTTCATCATTTCTAATAAGCCAGAGGGGATTATATGCACCTGCAAACTGTGCTTCAGGCTTTTGAAAGTCGAAAATACAGAGCACCATATCCATACCATCTTTGGTCTCATCCATCCTGCCTTTCTGAGACAAAGTTTTTTTCACATTTTTACGCAGCATATTCAGAATTTCACAAGCTGTTAACCTGTTCTTATTATTGACAATCTCATTGAGCAACGACACCCCCAGCATACTCATAAAAGCGCCCGGAACACCATGTCCGGTACAGTCTGCTACCACCAGAAACACTTTGTTATCTTTTTCTGTTACCCAGTAAAAATCACCGCTAACAATGTCTCTTGGTTTGAACAGAATAAAATGTTGCGGTAAAAGTCTGTTAATATATTCTTCAGCAGGCAATACAGCGCTTTGAATGCGTTGTGCGTACATTATACTTGAGGTTATCTCCTTGTTCTGTTGTTCAATATGGTCTCTTTGCTTTTCTATCTCAAGGGTGCGTTCTTTGACTTTCCTGGCCAAAACGCGTTTATCCTGCTGCAGTTTTTGCTCCCTGAGTTTGATAATCGTGTAAAGCACCAAAAGGGTTAAAATAATTCCCGAGGCATATGCCCACGGTGTTTTCCAGAATGGAGGTTTTATAGTAAAACTAAATGAAACAGGTTCATCAATCCATTCATCGTCGCTGTTGGCAGCAAGCAGCATAAATGTATAAGTGCCATGCGGTATCTTCCTGAAGGGTTCGGTAATGGTTTTCACCTTAGGCTCAGACCATTTTTCATCATACCCTTTAAGCATATACATGTAACGGTTTTTTTGAGGGATAGCAAAATGAATCCCAACATACTCAAATTCAAGGTTGTTTTTATTGTAAGGAAGGATAAGATTAACTGGTAATCCGGTCAGTGAATCTATACCATCTGCATAAGCAGAAATATCTGTTGAATCATTGTATAGCCTTATTTTTCTGATATAAGTTCCGGGCTTGTATTCAGATACAGTATCATATTCTGAAATATACTTCACCACCCCGTTGCCGGTACCTATCCATACATTATTTTCTTTATCAATGGCAATTGCCCTCTCGTAACACTCCAAAGGCGTGAAACCTTCCTGCTCACCGTAATAGGTAATTTTACCGGTAGTAAGGTTCATCCTGTTGAACCCTTTTTCAAGGCCAATCCACAAATTGCGATTAATATCGGCAGCCACAAAGGTAATGGCATTTGAATACAGGCCTTCAGCAGTGGTGTATGCAACTATTTCCTTTAATGTATCCTGCCAGACTATTTTATTTAAGCCGTTATCGGTGGCAACCCATATATTGCCTTCCATGTCAATGCAAATATCCTGGCAAATGTTATAGGACAAACCGTTTGAAGTATTTATAGTTTTAAATTCTTTGCCGTTGAATAATGCCAGACCATTTAGTGTTGCAATCCAAAGGTTGCCTTGCCTGTCAATGGTCAGCGCTTTTGCAGTGTTATCAGGAAGACCACTATCTATGCTGTAATTATAAAAAGACCTGCCTGAAAATTTGCTAATACCATTCTTATGGGCGATCCAAAGGTTCCCTAAAGTATCTTCAACAAAATCGTATGCAAAATTATCTGCTTCGCCTCCAAGGTTCCAGATTACATCACTGAATACCTGAAAATGATTGTCTTTATACCTTGTAATCCCAAGATAGGTACCAAGCCAAATGTCACCTGATTTATCCTGGTAAATGCTGAAAACATCTGTATAGGGATTTTTCATATCTAACGGGATAAAATTTTCTTTATCCGGTGGTAACATTGCAGGCCCGTTATACGAACCTGTCCAGATACGGCCGCTTCGATCCGGAAAAACAGCCATAATCTCTTTGTGTGGCAACCCGAAATCTACCGTATAAATTTCAAAAGGCACCTTTCCGTATTTTGAAACTCCGCTGAGTGTTCCAATCCAGACATTTCCTTCCTGGTCAACCTCAGCAGTAGACACAACATTTCCTGCCAGATCGTTTGCTGTGGTAATTTTCCTGATCCTGTTTTTTTCAATGAGATAAATCCCTTCACCCAGTGTAATAAGCCATGTTCGAAGACTTTTGTCAAAAAAAATATCTATAATGGTCAATCCTTTAGTCTCAGCAATATGCTTGGTCTGGCCCGAATGAACATTGTAAAGAAACGCCCCATGTTCGTATGTACCAAACCAGATATTGCCATCGTTACCCGTATTTGCACACAGGACAATATCACCATACATATTATCAATTGCAACAGGGCGATCGGCATTATCTGCCAAAACAAATATTCCGTTACCTTGCGTGGTAAACCAGACAGAACCATTTTGATCACCGGTAATATCTGTAATTATCTCTTCTTCAAGTCCATGACCTTTTATAATCGCTCCAGAGACAACGGGGCTTATTATATTGTATCCTCCCGTACTGCCGAGAAAAATAGTTCCGTCATGATTTATAAAATAACAGGTTATATGATTTTCAGTCAGGCCGTTTTCTTTGTTATAACTCATTATTTTATTGTTAGCCAGGCACGAAATACCCGATTCTGAAGCAGCCCAGATATTGCCGTTTCTGTCTTCAAAAATAAAATTTATATATCTATCAATCAGTCCGTCATCTACCGAAACAGCCTGAAATCTTTTTCCATTGTATTTTGCAATTCCGCCACCAGATGTACTGCACCAAATATTGCCTTTAGAATCACAAATGATACACTGTACATATTTGGAGGGCAAACCATCTGAAATTCCGAAATTCTCAAAACTGTAACCGTCAAACTTTGAAATGCCGTTTTGAGTGGCAAACCAGATATAACCTTTTTTATCCTGAACGATATCATTAATGGCATCAGACAGCAACCCGTCTTTTATGGTATAATTCTTAAAAGGGAGCTTCTGTGCCTCAATAGCCCTGTTTCCGTAAAATAAAAAAATACATACTATGACGAGGGTTAATCTCATTTTACCGTCGTTTGGTTTAAATGTAAATTTAAAAATATTTCTGAAACAGAAAGGTATAATTAAGGAGCTTAGAAAGGGGTAAAAATTTTCAGTTTCTTAGTCGGCCGCCTTTTGCAAAACAGGTATTAATTTATCAATATCATATCCTCTTGCCTTAGCCTTTTCAACAAGCATGGTATAGGTTTCCGTCTCCATTACGGGTGTACGTGAAAGAATCCAAAGGTACTTATCCGAAGAGCTTCCTATAAGTGCATACTGATAGTTTTCTTCATCAAGTTCCATTATAAAATAGTCTGCATAAAAGAAGAGAAAAAACGACACTTTAAGTTTACCTGGCTCTTCAGGATTGGGTATCTTAGCTTTGCCTTTGGCTGTTTTCAGTTTCCCGTCAAGGGTTTTGTCATAACCCTGGTTTAAGACTTCAATTCTGCCATTGTCCAGAAGTTTGTATGTAGCCGTGACCCCAACCAGGTC
>JAWOHT010000281.1:0-29051 GCA_046485045.1 Bacteroidales bacterium | reverse complement strand
TTTTCTTCCAAATAAAGCAGCATAATTGATTTGTCAACTTCTTCAAGATGATAGATAGCATCTATTAGTATTTGCAAAGATTCATTCATTGAAATATTATCAAATAAATCTGACCTGTCGGGTATCTCAGGAACTGCTTCTCTGTATTCGATTCGCGACACCTTTTTAATCTTTGAAATTGAGGTGTTTATTGATACAGCATAAATCCATGAACCGATACTGTCGTGATTTTTGATACTGGGAAACGACTTCCAGAGCTGATAAATGATTTCTTGAAGATTATCCTCTCTTTCAGATTTGTTTTTGAAGTAAACTAAACTGACTTTGTACAATATCCCTTGATATTTAGAGAGTACTTCAAGAAATTCCTCTTTTCCGGATTTCATAATTAAGTTGTTTCTTATAAAGTATCGTTTAAAAAGAATTTCTTACAAAAAACAGAAAATAATTACAGATTGGCAGCCCAGTCTGTAATTCTGCCTGCGGCTTCAAGCACCTCATCACAGCAGGTTGTAAGAAAATTCATATCAGGGTCAAGATTTGAGTATTCGTTTTGAGAATACTTTAAGGCTTTTTCGCCGTCAAAATTAACATAAGCAATCCGGGTTGTCAGCTCTTCCGGTACACGACCAAAATCACTTCCCGGTAAAATTGCAACCCCTGTCTGATCAAGAAGCGCAGTGCAAAGATCAGCAGAAGTCATTATACCTTTTTCAGCCAGCTTGTTCCTGTAGTATTCAAAATCTGCAAAAAGATAAAAAGCCCCTTGTGGCTGAGGCGCCCAAATATTCACAGAATTAAGTTTTTCGGCAAACCAGTATCCGATAAGTTTAAGTATACGCCTGGTATGAAACAGGTATTCATCCATCCAGCTATCTCCTTCAAAAGCTGTAACAGCAGCATACTGTATTGGTGCCGAGGTAGCTGTGAAAGTTTCGCTGGCAACAACTGCCATGGCATCCTGCAGCCACTTAAGACCTTTCGGAAAAGTAAATGTTCCAAGCCTCCATCCACCGGCGCCGCACCATTTACTTAATCCGCTGCTTATAATGGTTCCTTCGGGATAATAGTGTGCAATTGACTGGTGGTTACCGTCAAACTGTGTTAATCCATATATTTCGTCAGATACAAGTATTACATTGAATTTTCTGGCTACTGCTGCCAGCAGTTTTAATCTTTCGATGGGGTAGGTGCAACCCGTTGGATTTGAAGGATAATTAAGAATGACAATCCTTGGCCTGCCCGGATCGTCTTTACAGATACCTTCAAGCCTTTCGGGACTTAGTCTCCAGTTATTTGATTTATCGGTGTTAATCCAGTAAACATGCCTCCCTGCAATTCTGGCCTGCGGCGCATACGAAACCCAGCTTGGTGTAGGGATAATAAGGTCGCCGTAATAGACCATCTGCAAAATAAATATCAGCTCCTTAGAACCAGGACCTGTTATTACTTCATCTGCCGAACAATTTACCTTAAGCATTTTTTTGTTAAACAAGGCTATGGCCTCTCGCAGAGCAGGCAGGCCTCTTACAGGCAAATAGTCTTTCTGATGCGCATTTTGGCGTAATGATTCAACCACCTCTTCGGGAACTGGAAAAGGGGATTGTCCCAAACCCAGTTTATATATCTTTTTGCCCTGCTTTATCAGTCTGTTGCACTTCTCATTGATGGCGAGGGTTGCCGAAGGGGATAGTCCCCTGACATTCAGATTAAGATTGACATGATTGTCCATATATTGCGAATTTAACCAATTCGGTTGAAAAAATTTGCCAAATTATATTTAGAAATCTTCTAAATAAGAGAAAAATCCCCAAAAAAATAAGTGTTCTTTCTACTCTTTAATATTATATTGATTTTATTTATATCTTGCATGGATTTTTTTGAATACATAAAGCTAAACTAAACCTTAAATATTATGGTAACATTAGATTGGATTGTTTTAGGGATATTCTTTCTTGGTTTGGTGGGAATAATTGTTTGGGTATTAAAGCAGAAAGAAGAAAATACCACCGATTATTTCCTCGCTGGCAAAAAAGCAGGATGGTTGTCAATCGGATCATCCATTTTTGCATCCAATATTGGTTCTGAACACCTTGTAGGACTGGCCGGAGCCGGATTTCTGAGCGGCATGGCAATGGCCCACTGGGAAATGCATGCATGGCTTATCCTGGTGTTGGGCTGGGTATTTGTACCATTTTACGACCGCATTAAAATCTTTACAATGCCCGAGTTTCTTGAACGCAGATTTTCTTCCGGATCAAGGTCGGTGCTCTCAATAATATCTTTGGTAAGCTATGTACTTACAAAAGTGGCAGTTACAGTTTATGCCGGCGGTGTTGTTTTCGATACGGTTTTTGACATTGACTCAGTAAGAATTTTCGGTCAGGAGGTTGACTTTTTCTGGGTAAGCGCGGTAGGCCTGGTGGTTATAACCGGCTTGTACACCGTTTTGGGCGGTATGAGAGCTGTTATGTACACTTCTGTTCTTCAGACACCTGTATTACTTTTCGGTTCTATTGTTATTCTCATAGTTGGTTTAATTAAACTCGGCGGTTGGGGAGAGATGCAAAACATAGTCGGTTCAAACCTTAAACTCGTGCGCCCGGCATCAGACCCCGATTTTCCATGGACGGGTGTACTGCTTGGTTCGGCCATTATAGGTTTCTGGTACTGGTGTACCGACCAATTCATAGTGCAAAGGGTATTGTCGGGCCGCAACCAGCAGCAGTCAAGACGCGGCGCCATACTTGCAGGTTATTTTAAGCTACTGCCTGTATTCATATTTCTTGTTCCGGGTATGATCGCATATGCTCTTAACCAAAAAGGCCTGCTCGAAATTGGCAGCAGCGACTCGGCATTTGCTGCAATGGTTGCAAATTTGTTGCCCCAGGGAATTACGGGTATTGTAGTGTGTGGATTGCTCGCAGCCTTGATGAGTTCGCTTGCATCGCTTTTCAATTCTTCAGCCATGTTGTTTGTAGAAGATTTTTATAAGAAAATGCGTCCGGCACAATCTCCCAAACACTATGTGTTAATAGGCAGGGTAGCAACGGCATCGGTTGTTGTGCTCGGTATCGTATGGATACCTGTGATGCTGGGACTTGGCAAGGTGCTTTACGAATATCTGCAGGCTGTGCAGGGATTGCTTGCACCGGCCATTGCATCGGTATTCCTTCTGGGGGTGTTCTGGCGCAGGATGAACTCAAAAGGCGCTCTCTGGGGAATGATCATAGGTTTTGGCCTGGGTATGTTCAGGCTGGTACTTAACATAAAATACGGACTGGTTGGAAAAGTTGGAGGAATGATAAATTCGGTACTATTTATCAACAGCGATAAACCCAAAAACGATGCAATAGCTGACCTTACATCGGTAAGTAACAAGATTGAAAGCACCTTTTCTTCTGAAGTTGCCGCTACCCTTACCGGGAAAATTAATGCAGCCATTAACTCTTTGGGAACACTCACTATTGAGGGTAAAGCCTATGCTTCCGAGCTACTTTCGCAGGTTAAAACAGGGGTGCATCAGTATTATGCCGAAACAGGAGGATTGGTTTATAAAATTGCTGCCATCAACTGGTTGCATTATACGATTTTACTGTTCTTCGTGTGCATTGCTGCAATGGTTACAATTAGTCTTTTAACCAAAAAGCCATCTGCAGAACAATTGAAGTATACCTACAATGCTGCTACACCAGAAGAAAAAGCTACAACAAGGGCGAGCTGGAATATATGGGATGTTGTTCATAGCATAATAATTCTCGGTATCATTGTTGCTTTCTATATTTTTTTCTGGTAATATCTGATCATAAATTGTGAGAAAATAACTGAAACCTAAAAACTGTAATCTGTTATGGAGAATACCTTTGCATTGGGATGGATAGATCATGCCATTATGCTTATTTATTTTATCTTTGTTCTTGGTATTGGCTGGGCCTTAAAGAAGTTTATGAGATCGGCTACCGATTTTCTCGAAGCAGGCAGATCGCTGCCTGCATGGGTTACAGGCCTTGCTTTTATTTCGGCCAATCTGGGTGCGCTCGAAGTTATGGGAATGGCAGCATCCGGGGCAAAATACGGTATGATGACCGTTCATTTTTACTGGATTGGCGCCATACCGGCCATGATCTTCCTTGCCATTTTCATGATGCCATTTTATTATGGTTCAAAAGCACGTTCAGTACCCGAATACCTGAAGTTGCGGTTTGATGAAAAAACCAGGGGATTCAATGCATTTGCCTTTGCATTTATGACAATTATGGCTTCAGGCGCCTCTATGCACGTGCTCGCTTTGCTGGCAGAGCAGTTGCTCGGCTGGGATTATACCCTCAGTCTTATTGGTTCTGCCGCCATAGTTCTCGTTTATACATACCTGGGCGGATTATCATCGGCTATATACAACGAGGTGCTGCAGTTTTTCCTTATCGTGATAGGATTTCTGCCCCTTGTGTTCATTAGTTTAAAAGCTGTTGGCGGATGGGAGGGCGTTAAGTCCAGTCTTGATGCCAACATGCTGCACTCATGGAAATACGCTGCAAATCCAGGCCAGAATCCAATGGGTGTGGAATGGATGGGTATCATTGTTGGTTTGGGTTTCGTGTTATCTTTCGGTTACTGGTGTACCAATTTTCTGGTGGTACAGCGTGCCATGGCTGCCGGTTCTATGGGTGCCGCGCGCCGCACACCCCTTATTGGCGCTGTGCCAAAAATGTTTATTCCCTTTTTGGTAATTCTTCCCGGTATTATAGCAGCTGCATTGTTGCAAGGCGATCAGAGCTTTATTCCTTTTAAAGAAGGAAGTGAAACAGTAAGGGACTTTGACAAGGTTATGCCGGTGCTTTTAATGAAATATCTGCCCACAGGTGTATTGGGGCTTGGCGTTACCGCGCTGATGGCATCGTTCATGTCAGGAATGGCTGGAAATGTCACGGCTTTTAACACCGTGTTTACCTATGATATTTACCAGAGCTACATCAATCCCAACAAGAGCGACAAACATTACCTTAACGTTGGGCAGGTTACTACCATTGCAGGAGTGCTCGTGAGTATCCTGGCAGCATATGTTGCCAGGCAGTTCAACAACATCATGGATTTTCTGCAATTGATCTTTGCATTCATCAATGCACCACTTTTTGCTACCTTCCTGCTGGGAATGTTTACAAAAAGGACTACCGGTCATGCTGCTTTCTGGGGATTGCTCTCTGGTACATTCGGGGCTGCCATCCACCATGGATTAACTGTGCCTGCCGGCGCCGTTAGCCTTATCAAAGGCGGCTGGCTTACCGGTGGCATTCAGAATGCTCTACATACATACCCGAGCGAAATGGCACAAAACTTCTGGACAGCCATATTTGCATTTGCCCTGGCTTTTATTCTTACACTGGTTATTTCTGCAGTTACAAAACGGAATAAAACCGATGAAGAGCTTAAGGGCCTCGTGTACTCGCTAACACCCAAAGTACACGACGATTCGAAATACTGGTATGAAAAACCACGGGTACTGGCCATTATCATTGGTGCAGTTGCCTTGGTCTTAAGTATTCTTTTCTGGTAATACCTAAAAATTAGATAATTATGGGATTAGACATAAAATTTCCAATAGGTTTAATGTTCACAATCTTTGGGGTAATGCTCACCATTCAGGGAATTGTTACATCTGGTTCAGAAGAAATGTATACAAAATCATTTGGGGTTAACGTAAACCTTTGGTCGGGTCTTTTTATGCTGGCATTCGGTTCTATGATGCTTATTCTTTCTTTAAAGAAAAAGAAATCAGCGTAGGTCTGAATTCCTTTATTTATTCATTGTATATTCGAATACAAAAGCGTAATAATTACACTTAACCCTGAGTTTACCTTAATTATGACACCATACTACGAGGAATATGCCAGGCACTATATCGCGGTAGATTGTATAATTTTCGGGTATGATGAAGGAGAATTAAAAATTCTGCTCCACAAAAGAAATTTCGAACCTGAGAAAGGTAAATGGTCGCTTATAGGAGGATTTCTGCATACCAACGAAAGCGTTGATATTGCAGCAAAGAGGATTCTTCAGCAGTATTCAGGCCTTTTAAACCTTTTTATGGAACAACTGTACACTTTTGGCGAGTTAGACCGCGATCCGGGGGAAAGGGTTATTTCTGTTACATTCTATGCACTCATCAGGATAGAAGAATACAACAATCAACTTAAAAAAGAAACCTCGGCACAATGGTGGCCTATATCAAAGAAGCCCTCCCTTATTTTCGATCACGATAAAATGGTGGTGAAAGCGCTCGAAAGGCTAAAGATAAGGACTAAAAACCAACCTGTCGGGTTTGAGCTGCTGCCCCGGAAATTTTCGATACCAAGACTACAAAGCCTTTACGAAGCTATCTATCAACAAAATTTCGATAAAAGAAATTTCAGGAAGAAGATTTTTTCAATGAATTTGTTACAAAAATTGGAGGAGAAAGATAAAGGTTTCTCAAAAAAAGGGGCTTTTCTTTATCAATTCGATAAAAGAAAATATGCAAAACTTGTTGAGAAAGGATTTCATTTTGAAATATGACACATCATCTTTTAAAAGCATTTGAATATGGTTGAAGCATTAAAACTACAGGTCTTTAATGCCAACATGGCATTGGTAGCTCATAAACTGGTAATTTTCACCTGGGGCAATGTAAGCGGTATCGACCGTGATAAAAAGCTTATGGTTATTAAGCCAAGCGGTGTTTCTTACGAGGAGATGACACCCGAAGATATGGTTGTAATGGATATGGATGGCAATGTAGTGGAAGGTAAACTGAAACCCTCATCTGACTCAGCTACTCACCTGGTGCTTTACCGTAGCTTTAAGAATACAGGAGGTATCGTGCATACCCATTCCGAATGGGCAACAAGCTGGGCCCAGTCCGGATTGGACATTCCCTGCTACGGTACCACACATGCCGATTACTTTTATGGTGCTATTCCCTGCACCCGCCGCTTGAAAAAGAAAGAGATAAAGGGCAATTACGAAGAAGAGACCGGTAACGTTATTGTTGAGAGATTTAAAAGGTTGAATCCGGATGATGTATCCGGTGTGCTTGTAAACAACCATGGCCCGTTTTCGTGGGGCAAAGACCCCAATAATGCCGTTCACAATGCTGTTGTGATGGAAGAGGTGGCAAAAATGGCTTTCAGGACCCGGGTGCTGGGCAACAACATCCCTGTCAGGCAAACCCTGCTTGATAAGCATTTTTTAAGAAAGCATGGCAAAGATGCATACTATGGTCAGTAATTAGTAAAAACTTAATTTAAATATAATGAGCGGAAAAAAATACACAATAGGTGTTGATTACGGAACCGACTCGGTTCGTTCAGTAATTGTAGATACCCAAAACGGTAATGAGGTTGCCAGCGCCGTGTTCTATTATCCACGGTGGAAAGAAGGGAAATATTGTATTCCGGCCAAAAATCAGTTCAGACAACATCCCCTTGACTATATAGAAGGGCTTGAACAGACAATTAAAGAAGCATTATCAAAATGTCCCGACGGGGTGGCCGAAAATGTAGCGGCCATATCTGTTGACACCACCGGTTCTACGCCGGTTGCCGTAAATAAAGATGGTGTTCCGTTATCACTTACATCTGGTTTTAAAGACAACCCAAATGCCATGTTTGTACTGTGGAAAGACCATACAGCGGTGCAGGAAGCAGAAGAGATCAACAAAATGGCGCGTACATGGGGTGGGGTAGATTATACCAAATATGAAGGCGGAATTTATTCATCTGAGTGGTTCTGGGCTAAAATTCTTCATGTGTTAAGAGAAGACAGTAAAGTACAGGAAGCAGCCTTTTCATGGGTTGAACACTGCGATTGGATACCTGCACTCCTCACGGGCAATACCAACCCGTTAGCGTTAAAAAGAAGCCGATGTGCTGCAGGCCATAAAGCCATGTGGCATAACGAATGGGATGGCCTGCCTGCCGAGAATTTTTTGGTAAAACTCGATCTGCTGCTTAAAGGCTTAAGGGACAGATTGTTCAAAGATACTTACACGAGCGATGTAAGTGCAGGAAACCTTACTGCCGAATGGGCAAAAAAACTGGGGTTGAATACTTCAGTTTCAATTGGAGTAGGCGCTTTTGACGCGCACCTTGGGGCCATTGGTGGCGAGATTAAGCCTTATTACCTGAGCAAAGTTATGGGAACCTCAACCTGTGATATGCTGGTTGCCCCTAAAGAAGCTCTTGAAGGCAAGCTTGTTAAGGGTATTTGCGGACAGGTTGATGGTTCGATCGCGCCGGGATTGGTCGGACTTGAAGCCGGTCAATCGGCATTCGGCGATATTTATGCATGGTTTAAAAACGTGCTGATGTGGCCGGTTGAACAACTCGTGGCAAAAAGTAAACTGGCAGATGAAAAAACCAGGCAGGCGCTCATCAATGAAATATCAGATAAACTTATAGCAGAGCTATCTGCAGCAGCCGACAAAATACCCATTGAAGCATCGGGCATAGTGGCCATTGACTGGATGAACGGACGAAGGACTCCGGATGCAAATCAGGCCTTAAAAGGGGCTATTACAGGACTTACCCTTGGTTCGGATGCACCGCATATTTTCAGGGCTTTGATAGAAGCTACAGCATTCGGTGCAAAAGCCATCGTTGAAAGGTTTATCAACGAAGGTGTAAGAATTGATGGTGTAATCGCGCTTGGAGGAGTGGCTAAAAAATCGCCTGTGGTGATGCAGATCGTCGCAGATGTGTTGAACATGCCTATTAAAGTTGCAAAATCAGAACAGGCTTGTGCCCTCGGTTCGGCAATGGCAGCTGCTGTTGTCAGCGGAATTCACAAATCTTTCGAAGATGCACAGAATGCTATGGGTGGAGGATTTGAAAAAGAATACCTGCCGAAAAAAGAGAATGCTGAAAAATACAGGAAACTATACGATAAGTATAATAAGATAGGTCAATTCATCGAAAACCAAGCGAAATGATAAGCTGGTGATTTATATTTTACTTGTAAGTATCAGATAAATAATTATTAAAATAATCAAAAGCCCGGTAAATAATTCACCGGGCTTTCTCAAAATAACCCACCAACCATTTAAAAAAATCTACGTTAATATTAAAAATCATCTCCGCTACCAAATTCCACTTCATTGGTATTCTGGTTGTTTTCGTTCCGCTCTCTTTGCTTATAATTATTGATTTTGTATGATACCGAGAAAGTAACGACTTGTGCCTGCCTTTTCATTCTGTTATATTGTGAAAAACCTTCACCCTCTGAATTGAATTCAAATTTTGCCTTGCCAAGAATATCTCTTACCTGAAGCGATACCGTAAGTTTCTTATTGAACAAATCCTGCCTTAGGCCTGCATTGGTGAAAAAAAATCCTTCGCGCGAGCCTTGTGAAGTTATTGTGGGGGCGTTATAGAAGCCCATTAGCTGAAACTGGGTGCCTGTTTTAAATCTAAACATTGAATTAATCCTTGCATTCCATCTAAATGTATTGTTATCAAGTTCAATATCTCCGTCACTCTGCATCCGGTAATCGTAAGCGCTTACACTACCGTTAAATGTCCACCACTTGGCAAGCGGAATATTTATCATACCCTCAATACCGGTAGAATAATCGCGGTTAATGTTCATAAAAGTGTTGTAAGAAATATTGGTAAGAGTATCCACAATGGTGTAATAATCAATCAGGTTTATGGTATTTCGGTGATATAGTTCGAGCGAAATGAATCCGGCTCCTTTTAAGGTTTTCTGCATGTTAAGCTCGAAAGAATTAATGTATTCCGGCTTTAGGGCAGGATTACCCATGCGCACATTGTACGGGTCCATATACGTCTTGAACGGATCGAGCTGTCTGCCGCCTGGTCTGTCAATTCGCCTTGAGTAACTTGCCAGAACCTGAATTTTTGCCGGCAGTTGTTTTGAAATATGTACTGACGGAAAAAGATCCCATTTATTGAATTCGTTGCTTTCGCTGGTTATATTCTGCACCAGCAGCCTGTTATTGTATTCAAGACGTAATCCTGCCTGGTAATCGAAAATTTTACCCAAACTGTTTGAATAAGTTGAATACATTGAATGAACAATTTCACTAAAATCCTTGTCATTGTACATACTTGCATTTTCAATGAATTCACTGAGGTCGTTCCTGTAATTGTAAAATTTATAATCTTCGGACGATGTTTCAATATCTGCCTGGTAACCTGCCTCAAATCTCGATTTTTCAGAAATTGGCAGCGTGTAGTCCACTTTTGCCCTGAATTCATTTTCCAGTTCACTCTCGTGTGTTTGTTCCCTGTATTGAGGTAAACCAAGCGACTGCCATGATATGTTTAAGGTATCCTGTAAAAGGTTGTTGGCCTCTGAACTATTTTCGTCCTGGTAATTGATTGAAGCTGCCAGTTGATGTCCGTTCTCATTAAACTGCAAAAGATAATCAACAGCCAGTTCGTAAGATTCTCTGGTTCTTCTGAAATCAGAGTTTTGTCCGAAATACAGATCGTTGGTAACCATAGGTTCATAATAATGATGTGTCCTTGAGCCCGCATCTCTTCCAAATGATGCATTGTTGAAGCTACCCATAAGGGTTATCGAACTCCTCGAATCAAGGGTATATTCTATGCCGCCCTTTATATTGTATCCATCGCGGTGAAATGCACCTTCAGATTCGGTAACCTGGTAAAAAGTGGTGTCGCTGTTAAAAATGCTTCTGCTCCTATAACCGGTATTGTTAAAAGTCCTGATATTGTAATTTCCTCCCACGATATAATTAATCCGGTTTTTTCTCAGGTTAAGAAGCACATCACCGCCATAACTTCCGTTAGAAGAAACCGATGCATTCACAATTCCGTTTACACCCGACTGCTTCTGTTTCTTCATGATAATATTTATAATACCGGCGCTGCCTTCAGCATCATATTTTGCAGAGGGATTTGTAATGAGTTCGATATTCTGAATTGAACTTGCCGGTAATTGTTGTAATGCCTCATTGCCTTTGAGTACCGAAGGTCTGCCGTCTATCAGCACAGTAAAATTTGAGCTTCCGCGCAGAGAAACATTGCCTTCTATGTCTACCTGCACCGAAGGGGTATTTTCAAGAACATCTACAGCGGTGCCTCCTGCTGCCACTATATTCTGATCAACCGAAATTACTTTTTTATCAATTTTGTATTCAATCTGCGGACGGTCAGATACGATTTCTACAGCTTCGAGCGATGTTGATGAAGGTTCTATAGAGATAGTGCCAACATCAAGATTGCTTTTCTGCGGTGTAATGATAATTTTGGTGATACGGGTTGTTTTGTATCCGATAAAACTCGCTTCGAGATACAAATTGCCGTATGGAAGCCCGCTTATGGTAAAGCTGCCATCGGGCAGTGTTATGGTGCCGCCTGCCAATGAGGAATCTTTATGATTAAAAACTGCAATGGTAGCGTATTCAACCAGACTTGAAGAATTCATATCCTTAACTTTACCTGTTAAATTACCATTTGCAGGGGCTGAACCATATCCTCTCTGCTGATATGATTGTGCAAAAAACGGGTGAGTATATATTATTAAGGCAAGAAATGCAAGTACAATTTTTTTCATGTAATTACTGTTTATCTTTAACAGTAACAAAGTTCGCGCTATACTGTTGTATATAAAAATAAAATCTGTGAAGTCATAGATGCAATGGCTGAAAACAGAACGATGGTCGGTAAATGGATTGAACTATCAAAAATGGCAACTCACAGATTAACAAGAATGTTTTAACGATTTACCGGTATTATCTTTTCATACCTCCATATCTTTTTATAATTTGGCACTTTAATTCCTTGACCAAATGAAGATAAATCATTCTGTATTGTTGCATATTGGTTTGTGGGTGCTGATTTCGATCCCCACACTTGTTTTTTTTCTTTTTTTCGATCAGCATATTCCTCCTCAAAGATTATGGTTTACAGGAATTTCTTTTCTTTTTACTTTAATCAATTTTTATTTCTTTTATTCTTTTCTAATCCCTTACCTATATTTCAGACAGAAGAGGGTGTTTCTGCTGTTAATAGTCACTTTTATTTTTATTCTCCTGTTTCCGTTCCTTCAGCATAAAATTTTCTCGGTGATGATGGAGGCATTCGAATGGAACTTTAGAAAGGTAAGGCATCCGAGGTGGTTTTTTCCCGAAAGTTATACAGTAACAATGCTTTACACCGGACTTGCATTTCTGGCCAGATTTACTACAAGGTGGATTGTAGACCAGCAGATCAAGGCCGAACTGATAAACCGGAACCAGGCAAGTGAACTGGCGCTTCTCAGATCGCAGGTAAACCCTCATTTTTTATTCAATACACTAAACAATATTTATTCGCTGGTATATACAAAATCCGATCTTGCACCAGGGGCAATGACAAAGCTCTCTGATATTTTGCGTTATATGCTTTACGAAGCAAATACCGATAGGGTAGCCCTGTCAAAAGAAGCCGGATACCTCGAAAGCTATATTGAGTTGCTGCAACTCAGGTTGTCAGATAAGAATTTTATCAGGTTTGAAGTCGCCGGCACAACCGATGATAAACTTATTGCACCTATGATGCTGCTCCCCTTTGTTGAAAATGCCTATAAACATTGCAATAAAAAATCTGAGTCGCCGGGTATAAGAATATATCTTGCTGTAAAAAACAATGTACTATCTTTTACTGTAATAAATTCTGTAAAAAAAGAGATTGAATCTGAAGAGGGTATAAAAGGCGGGATAGGCATGAAAAACATGCAACGCAGGCTGGAGTTACTGTATCCCGGTAAGCATGCTCTTATGGTTGCCGAAGATAATCTTTTTTATACCGTGGAATTAACCATTGAGCTGAAATGAATGTGAACTGTATTGCTATAGATGACGAACCTCTTGCATTGAATATTGTAAGGGAATATTGTGCAAAAATTTCGTTTCTTAACCTGCTAAAGACCTTTGACAATGCAATTGAGGTAATTGAATATCTAAGAACAAACTGTGTGGAAATTATGTTTCTTGATATTCAGATGGAAGAGCTTACAGGGATACAGTTACTTAAAGTGCTTGCCAATAAACCGAAAGTAATACTTACGACCGCTTACGACTCTTTTGCCATTAAAGGTTATGAACTCGATGTTACCGACTACCTGCTTAAACCATTCTCTTTCGAGCGGTTTACCAGGGCAGTAAACAAGGCGCTTGAACAGATCGTGCTTGAAAAAGGCAATCACCCGGTTCAGCCAGTTTCACAATCAGGTGTTGAAATTCAGGGTGAGGATTATTTCTTTGTTAAAACAGAGTTCAGGCTGCAAAAGGTTGATTTCAAAGACATTATGTTTGTAGAAGGACAGGGGGACTATCAGTTAATTGTTACCGTTAAGGGAAAAATTATGACACTTCAGAACCTTGCAAAACTTGAAGGAATGCTTCCGGCCAACAATTTTATCAGGGTACATAAATCATATATCGTATCACTGCAGCGTATTGAAAAGATAGAAAGAAACCGTATCAGGATAGGTGAAAAATCAATTCCGATAAGTGATACATACAAAGAGAAGTTTTTCGACCTGCTTTCCAAAAGAAAACTTATTTAAAGGCAGGCCTGCCAGCCCCCGTCTACATATATTGTATGGCCATTTACATACTTTGAGGCGTCAGATGCCAGGAAAATAGCGGCGCCGGCAAGCTCTTCGGGTTGTCCCCACCGTTGTAGCGGAACTTCACTTTTTACCCATGAATCAAATACCGGGTCGTCCGACAAAGGTTTGGTGAGGTCGGTGAGGATATACCCCGGTCCTATCGCGTTGGTAAGGATATTATATTTGCCCCACTCTGTAGCCATTGATTTGGTAAGCATCTTCAATCCGCCTTTGGCTGCGCAATAATTGGCAATAGTGGGCCTGGCAGCCTCTGCATTGAGCGATGTGATATTGATGATACGGCCGGCGTGTCTGGTGATCATGTGTTTTGCCACTGCCTTAGATACGATAAATACAGAATTAAGGTCTGCTTCAATGACTTTGTTCCAGTCTTCAAGCGACATCTCTTCGAGCGGTGCCCTGCGATGTATTCCGGCATTGTTGACCAATACGTCCAGTGGCCCGATAGTGCCTTCAATGATATTGATGCTTTTTTCAACTTCTAACGGGTTTGTTACATCGAATGGTAAGCCATGAACACGAGACCCCTCAGAAAGCAGCTTTTTCACCGGCTTTTCCAAAGATTCTTTACTGGTTCCGTTGATTATCACAACCGATCCTGCCTGGGCAAAACCCCTTGCAATGCTGTAACCTATGCCCCGGCTCGAACCTGTTACCAGCACTATTTTATCTTTTACACTAAATAGGTTATTCACTATATCATATTTTTACCGATACCACAAAGATAGTTTTTTTAGCAGTGGACAGGTGCGATAATAAAAAGTAAACAATAAAGTATTGAAGTTCAATATATTTATTTAAATTTGATAAGGCCTCAAATTTTTTTAAAACTATTTGTATGAGCAGGCAAAAAAAGGATAAAGAAAAAAAGAAACATCAGGACCATCCTGTTAAAGAAACTGCAACACGTGTTAAAAACACGAAAGAAAAGCTGGACAATGATTTTTACGAAAAAGAACTGGAGAAACTACAGATAGAGTTGGTAAAACTCCAGGAATGGATTAAAGCCAAGGGCCTGAAAGTGGTTGTAATTTTCGAAGGCAGAGATGCTGCCGGTAAGGGAGGGGTTATTAAGCGTATTACACAAATGCTGAACCCCAGGGTATGCCGGGTAGTAGCTTTGGGTACCCCTACCGAAAAAGACAAGACACAATGGTATTTTCAACGCTATGTGGCACATTTACCGGCGGCCGGCGAAATGGCACTATTTGACCGAAGCTGGTACAACCGTGCAGGTGTAGAACATGTAATGGGTTTTTGCACCCAGGAAGAGTATCAGGAGTTTCTGAGAACATGTCCCGAATATGAAAGGATGCTGATACGTTCAGGGATCACGCTTATCAAATACTGGTTTTCAGTATCGGATGAGGTTCAGGAAATGCGGTTTAAAGACCGGATGGAGGACCCTGCCAAGCGATGGAAAATAAGTGCTATGGACCTGGCCTCAAGAGAAAAGTGGGTGGAATATTCCGAAGCCAAAGACGAAATGTTCAAGTATACCGACCTGAAACAATCGCCCTGGTATGTTGTTGAGGCCGATGATAAAAAACGGGCACGCCTCAACTGTATTCATCACCTGCTAAGTCTCATTCCTTACGAAGACTTAACTCCCGAACCGATTAAACTGCCTCCGCGACATGAGAGAAAAGGTTATGTGAGGCCTCCTATCACCGACCAAACCTTTGTTCCGGAGATATATTAGTTTTATAATTTGAATGTGTTGCCGCTTCTCATCAACTGGTCAACATTTTTCGGACTGCCATTTTTGCGGGCCTCCCTTATCTGGTTGTATAATATACTTTCATACACATCACTTTGCCAGCTCCGGATAATGCCCATAGCCACAGGGTAATCTGGCAACGTCATTCTTGAAAGCATATAAGCCCTTACATCATCGGCATTGTGGGCATTATGCACCAGGATATCGGCTTTGGTTACCCCGTTATCGCCGATTTTTACAACCATAAATTTTGAACCAACCTGTATTAAGCCTTTATCCCTGTTTTTACCAAAAATCATTGGCTTGCCATGCTGAAGGTAAATCTGATTTTCTTCACGCAGTTCTTTCGAAGTAATCTCCTCATGTACTTTGTTATTGAATATTACACAATTTTCGAGTATTTCTACCAGAGAAGTACCTTTATGGTTTGCGGCCTCCACAAATACCTCTTTCATCATTTTCAAATCATTATCAACCGTGCGTGCAAAAAAAGTACCCTGTGCGCCCATGGCCAGTTCGCCGGGCAGAAATGGGTTTTCGATAGTGCCGTCAGGCGACGATTTTGTAATGCTTCCTTTTGGAGTAGTTGGCGAATACTGTCCCTTTGTAAGTCCGTAAATCTTATTATTAAAAAGAAGTATATTAACATTGATATTCCTGCGGAGGATATGGATGAAATGGTTGCCACCGATGGCCATTGAATCTCCGTCGCCTGTTACGATCCATACACTTAGCTTCGGGTTGGCCAGTTTTATACCCGATGCAATGGCAAAAGCCCTGCCATGCAGTCCGTGAAAACCGTATGTGTTGATGTAATAAGGAAACCTTGATGAACATCCTATGCCCGATACAAATACTACGTTCTCTTTTTCAATGCCTGTTTCGGGCAATGACTTCATAATAGCAGAAAGTACAGCATGTCCGCCGCATCCGGGGCACCATTTCACTGGGCCGTCGAGGTAAAAATCTTCAGGTGTTAGTGTTGCTGTTTTATTATTAATATCCATCTGTTATTCCTCCAGAAAACTATTAAATTTCTGTTTCAGTTCTGATATAAAAAAAGGAAGTCCTTGTATTTTATTGTATTGCAAGTAATTGTATTGTGGTAATTTTGACCTCAGGTAGGCGGTAAACTGTCCCATATTAAGTTCACACACCAGTATTTTTCTGAATTTACTAAAAATCTCTTCGGTGTTTATTGGCAACGGATTAATATAATTGAACTGGGCAAGGCTGATTTTTTTATCCTGTTGCTGCAGGTCTTTAACAGCCGAAACCAGGGCGCCATAGGTGCCACCCCATCCAACCACGAGCAGGTCGCCGGTCTCATCGCCTATCACTTGCTGGTGCGGAATATAATTGGCTATTTTTTGTACCTTCTCGTTCCTGGTTATGGTCATAATCTCATGGTTAAACGGATCATAGGAAACCTCACCTGTTACATCGGCTTTTTCAAGCCCTCCGATTCTGTGCCGTAAACCTTCCTGTCCCGGTAATGCCCAATACCGTGCCAGGTTTTCGGGGTTTCTGTTATATGGCTGATAATGCGGATCATTGTCTTTTACAAGCGGTGGGGTAATTGGTAACTGGTTTTTTACCGAAGGAATTTTCCATAATTCAGAACCGTTTGCCAGATAGCCGTCAGAGAGCAGAATTACCGGGGTCATGTGTTCTATTGCAAGTTTGGCAGCCATGTAGGCAAAGTCAAAGCAATTGGCAGGCGTGGAGGCGGCCAGTACCACGCACGGGCTTTCGCCATGCCTTCCGTAAAGGGCCTGCAAAAGATCAGACTGTTCTGTTTTGGTTGGCAAACCGGTTGAAGGTCCGCCGCGTTGTACATCAATAACAACAAGCGGTAGTTCGGTTATTACTGCCAGACCTAAGGCTTCGCTCTTTAAGGCCAGGCCTGGGCCCGAAGTGGAGGTGGCCCCCAGTCGTCCGGCAAAAGACGCCCCAATGGCCGAAGAAATGCCCGCTATCTCATCCTCTGCCTGGAATGCAATGGCATTTAAATGTTTCATTTTCGTAAGTTCCTGTAAAATCTCTGTTGCCGGAGTTATGGGATAGGAACCGAGGAAAAGCGGTCTGCCTGATTTTTCGGCTGCAGCCAGCAATCCCCATGCAGCGGCAATGTTTCCGTTGATATTTCTGAAAAGCCCTTTGCCCTTTTTTGCAGGGAGCACCTGGAAAGTGGTGGCAATGGCATCAACGGTTTCGGCATAATTATATCCGGCATGCAGCACTGCAATGTTGGCTTTAATCAGCTGGTCCTTGCCTTGAAATCTGTCTTTGAGATACTCCTCGCCAATTTTTAAATCGCGGTTGAAAAGCCAGAACAGCATCCCCGAAACAAATTGGTTTTTGGTTTTATCAGCTGTTCGCGCATCGAGTCCGAATTCCCTTACAGTTGAATTGGTTAGGTTGGTTATGGGGGCTTTTATTATGGTATAGCTTTCAAGGCTGCCGTCATGCAAGGGGTCTTCTACATACCCCGCCTTTTTATAGTGTTTGTTATCGAAATTGTCAACATCTACGATAACGGTAGCACCTTTTTTCAACCACTTAAGGTTTGCCCGAAGAGCGGCCGGATTCATTGCTACAAGAACATCGGCCTGATCTCCAGGGGTTTTTACTTCTTTATGGCCTATATGTACCTGGAAACCAGATACTCCTGCAATAGTGCCTTGCGGGGCCCTTATCTCGGCAGGATAATCGGGGAAGGTGGCCAGATCGTTCCCGATAAAGGCAGAGGTGTCTGAAAACTGCGAGCCTGTTAGTTGTATCCCGTCACCCGAGTCTCCGGCAAATTTCACTACCACTTCATCGAGTTTTACAACCCTGGTATTTTTTTTCATGAGAGAAAACTATTTCTGAATTTTATTTGCACAATTTTAACCAATTTTTACATGAATCATCAATTTTATAAACTGAAAATAAGGTATTTATGATAAAAATCATTATAAATGGCATCTCGTTAAAAAAACTTACTTTCAATCAGGTTGTTTTATTTCGGATAAGGAATAAACATTGATGAATTATCCTGATAGACTGTCCCGCTTCTAAAGTAACCGCAAGAATCCGGGATTTTAATAAATTGAGAACCTGAGATTTACCAGATAGGGGTTGAAATCAGTATTTTAAGCAGGAAATTTTTGACAGTGAAATTAAAAAATTATCATATCATTTTACATACTTTAGCCTGAACTATTAATTCTAAATAAGATGGCACATATAATCCCCGTCAGGGGCTTCACCCCAAAGATCGGTAAAAATTGTTTTTTGGCAGAAACTGCCGTAATTATAGGTGATGTTGAAATAGGTGATGATTGCAGCATCTGGTTCAATTCTGTTTTAAGGGGCGATGTAAACTCAATTGTGATCGGGAACAAGGTGAACATACAAGACGGAGCTGTGTTACATACCCTGTACCAGAAGTCGAAGGTGATTATTGGAGATAATGTTACAGTGGGGCATAATGCCACTGTTCATGGAGCCATTATTCACAATAATGTGCTCATAGGTATTGGCTCCACTGTGCTCGATCATGCCGAGATAGCTGAAAATACCATTATCGCCGCAAATGCCCTGGTACTCTCAGGGACGAAGACTGAACCGGGGAGCATTTACGGGGGAATTCCGGCAAAAAAAATTAAAAGCATTGAGCCGCATCAGACGAAAGAAATGATTGAAAAAATTGCCGATAATTACATATTTTATGCAGGATGGTACAAAGAAACATGAAATTAAGATGAGCACACTGTAATATAAGATATCTTGCCTGATGCCCAACGACATGCCTATTTAAACTACAATGACATATTGACACGTCTTTCTGAATATTTAAGCCATACTGACATACTTAAAACGAAGTAAGTGATCTGCGCTACTAAAGCATGGATTTATTTACTCTCCAATAAATCAATTAGATATCGGATATTAAAATCAAATTGTGAAAAAAATGGCACGGGGTTTGAAAAAATTATTGCAGCAATAAACTTTAGTACAAACTAAAATAATGGAGGATTTAGCCATGACATTAGCAAGGTTAACAAACAACTGGGTACCATCATTTCCTTCATTGATAGACAGGTTCTTAGATGGAGATTTGATGGATTGGAACAACAACAATTTTGCTGAAGGTAATTCAACCCTTCCCGCAGTTAACGTAAAGGAGAATGAAAACGAGTTTATGATCGAAGTGGCTGCACCGGGATTGAAGAAGGGTGATTTTAAGCTGAATTACGACAACGGCAGGCTCACTATCTCTTCTGAAAAGAAAGATGAAAGACAGGAAACAGACGGAGAAAAAGTAACGCGCCGTGAATTTAGTTATCAGGCATTTCAGCGCTCTTTCTCAATTTCTGAAAATTATATAAATGCCGATAAAATATCAGCAAAATATGAAAACGGTATTCTTCATGTGGCTTTGCCCAAACGTGAAGAAGTGAAACCAAAACCAGCCAAAGAGATCAGTATCTCTTAAAAAAAACCGGGCAGGATTTCTTCCTGCCCGGTTTTTTTAATTTATTCCAAGGCACAGTATATTTAATGCTTATCTCGAATTACTGCGTCTTACAGGTGTGGTAGCAGCAGACGAAGATCTTGACCGGGATGAAGTTTCATATTTTTGACTTGTTGCAGCAGGTCTTGATGAAGATCTTTGGGTGATTGCATTTGAGGTAGTTCGTGATGTGGCAGTGCTTTTTGATACATTGCTCACCGGTCTTGAAACCGACCTGTTATTGATTGTCTGGTTTTGGCCTGCAGAAGATGCCGGTGCGTGGACCTGTCTGCTGCCTGATACATTGTTTCTTGTATTTACTGTTGCAGTTCTTGTTGCCGTACGCCCGGAAGAAACATTGCTCACAGGCGCTGCCGGGGCAGTATTAGAAACCGGCTGCCTGGCTGTAGTTTTTTTTGTAGCATAGGGCACCGAAGTATTGGCCGACCTGTTTGCAGTTGCAACTCCCCTTGTGGCTTCAGTCGCCGGAGTTCTTCGTTGCGCAGTTGTTGTTACAGACCTCTGGGTATTTACAGTAGCACGTGTTTCAGAAGGGGTTATTTCCGGTCTCCGGGCACCGTTGGTCACTGTTCTTCCACCAGTTGCATGGTGCTGTGCAGCAGACGATCTTGATATATTAGAGTTCGCATCAGTATTTGCATTCCTTCTGCCTGTTACAGCATTGCCCGATGCCCTGCCGCTTACCTGTGCAGACCTTGCTTCATTGGTTCTTTCGCGACCTACGGTTGCATCACTCATCCGCGATCTTGAAGTGCCTCCTGCATTTACGCTTGAATACCTTGCTTCACCTTCTCTTCGCATCTCCGGACGTGAATAGGTTGATTTATAGTATCCTTTGCTGATATTCACACTTACCCTTGGAGAATAGTTGCGAACAGAAGAGTAGTAATAGGTATTGTAATGCGGGTAACGATAATGGTTACTGTGACGGTAATGGGTATAATAGTGATTATGCCAGTTATAGTGATACCCGTAATAATAGTGCCAGTAATAGGTACGCCAGGGATTCCAGTATACAGGGTAGTAACCCCAGTACCATGATGACCGCCATACTACATATGTGGGATGATAGATAAATCTTACTACCGGCCATACAGCAATATCGCGGTATGTTGTGGTTACCATTGTTACATTTCTTCTGTCTGCAGTTGCACCTCTGTAGCCGGGATTTGGAGTTTCGGCATAATTTGGTTCAACGATATAGTTTCTGCCATATAAAGCCTCATCTCCGATAAGCTGTATCTGTACTTCTCCATTGCGTAGCTGCTCAACCGTAAATACAGCCACATCCTGGCTTTCGTTGCGGTAAAGCATTGCCCGTAAAACAATGGTGTGTACATTACCATCCTGGTAATCGGCAACACTTATGTAATCTACCATATTGTCATCGTTGAGGTCGAGGTTATTTATCAATGTTTTTTCATCGTTCAGGCTCTTTTCAAAACCCTCGAGTGTTTCCGATTCGCGGAACAAATCCATTACAGCATACAGGTTCAGATTATCACCAGGCAGACCGAGGTACTCCTTCGGCCACTCCTGGGCCCTCATTTCACCAGCTCCTGTTATCAGAAGCGCGAGGATCGATGTGAATATTGACTTTTTCATTTTTTTAAGTTTTAGAAGAAACGTTTTCATACCTGATGAAATACAAATCTCATGCCATAATTGTAATACATTGTATTACAGAAATTTAACATCTCTGATTATTCAATAAGAACTGATGCCGGAAATATAGTCGTAATTCTTTGAAATGCTAAACTATCTGGAATGCAAGACTGCCTTCAGGATTTTACATCGTAACAGCAAGAACGGGAGACAGGGAGATCATTCAAAAATTAGTGGTGACAGGTATTAACTGAATACTATTTCAAATCGAAGCTCGACGAAGCCAATCTGCCAAAAAAACCTTTTTATACAGCCTCTGCGGGTTAACAGTTAATCCCGCCGTTTTAACATTCCGTTAATAATTTATACATTTTTATTTCATATTTTTGTAACATGATTGGCAGGATAAAATACATAATGATTTTTCTGCTGGCAATTGGTATTTTTTCTATACCGGTGGGCCATCATATTATCAGACACCTTTGTAACCATACAAATACGGCGTATTACTCATTTAATTCTATCAAAACTTCCTGTCACACAGCTAACGCTTCATGCTGCATAGATCATGCTCAGGTATTTTACAAATTATATGATTCCGGCAATGTTGATGAGTGTTGCAGTCATCGCGAACTACCAGGGGCTGATAATGTTAATTCAATTTCATCAGCCTGTTGCACCAATGAAGTAATAGACCTGAAAAACACAGAGATAGTTAATGATTACAGGACAAACCTCAAATTTAATTCTCCTGAATCTACGATTCCTGAAGGATTTTCACCACAGCAGAAACATTTTGATGTCCAGACATATCCCACACGAAATTTTTATGCAGTTTCATATTATCCACCGCCTGTCGGAATATATATTCTCACAGCTCACCTTATAATCTGAGATATTCCTTTTTTATTATGCTTAATGCTCTTACAATTGACATCTTAAACAATTGTAAACAAGGCATTTTTTCGAATTATCCTATTATTTTATAATCTGAAAAGGAATTCAATGAAAAAATTATTTTTTATTTTGTGCACATACCTGATAGTCATTCCTGTAATTGCGCAAGACAAGCATATTTCGGGCAAGGTGGTTGAAAAAGATGATCACGGACACCATACCCCCGTGCCTTATGTAAATGTCTATTGGGAAGGAACAACCACAGGGGTTATGACCGATAAAACGGGGAGTTTTATAATCGAATATCCTGATGGTCGAAGAAATATCCGGTTAATTGTCAGTTATGTAGGCTATGCCAACGATACCATCCAGGTACAGGAGAATCAAACCAATCTCGAAATATTACTCTCTCACAGCAGAAATATTGAGGAAGTAAAAATTGAAAGCCGTCTGGGCGGGACCTATATTTCAAATCTTCAGCCATTGAAAACCGAAGTAATCACCAACGAAGGTCTGCAAAAACTTGCATGTTGTAACCTGTCAGAGAGCTTTGAGAACAGCGCAACGGTTGATGTCGGATTTTCCGACGCGGTTACAGGCGCGAAACACATACAAATGCTCGGCTTGGCGGGTGTTTACAGTCAGTTGCTTGCAGAAAACATTCCCTCAGTGAGGGGACTTTCATCTACTTACGGTTTAACATATATTCCAGGCTCGTGGATGGAATCGGTGCAGATTTCGAAAGGTACATCGTCGGTGGTTAATGGTTATGAATCAACCACCGGACAAATCAATATCGAATTTAAAAAGCCCGAAACCAGCGAACCCCTGTTTGTAAATCTGTACGGGAGCAGCAAACTAAGGTCGGAAGCCAATCTTACAGCGGCAAGGCAGATAAGCGACAAGTGGTACACCATGCTTTTGGCGCATGGATCATACCTTAACCATAAGTCAGACGAAAATGGAGATTCCTTCATCAATACTCCGCTGACAAAGCAGTTCAACCTTTATAACCGCTGGAAATACGATCATCATGAAAAAATGGAGTCACAGATCGGGGTAAAGTTTCTCTACGAATCAAGGCGCGGAGGCCAGATGGATTTCAGTAACTATGACAGTCCGGCATCCGATAACCTTTATGGCATTGGTATTGATACCCGCAATTTCAATATTTATACCAAAACAGGGTTTGCATTGCCATCGAAGCCCGATCAGAGCCTCGGCATAATAATCTCTGGCACTGCGCACGAACAGGATGCTTTTTATGGCCTTAACAGCTATTACGGAAAGCAATATACCGTTTATGCCAATGTGATATTCCAGTCTGTTTTCTCAAATACCAATCACAAATACCGCACCGGACTTAGCTTTATGGCAGATAATTTTACCGAACGGTTCAGGCAGATCGATTTCATCCGTGAAGAGTTCGTTCCGGGTGCTTTTTTTGAATATACTTACAGCTATTTAGATAAGCTGAATGTAACCGGAGGTCTCAGAGTCGACTATAATACCATTTATGGCGCCTTGTTTACACCAAGGTTGCATCTCAAATATAACATAAACGAAGGCTTTATTTTCAGAGGATCAGCAGGCAAGGGATATCGTTCGGTAAATATTTTTGCCGAAAACACGGGCATACTCGCCAGCTCGCGCAACCTGGTTTTTGAAGAAGATGCAAACCTTGAGGAGGCCTGGAATATGGGCTTAAATGTAACCAAAGATTTTCTGCTTACTAACCAGCGCAAAATCACCTGGAGTGCAGACTTTTACCATACCATGTTTCAAAACCAGTATATCGTTGACCTCGAAAGAGATGTGCGTCAGGTTTATTTCTATAACCTGAATGGCAGGTCATACTCAAACAGTTTTCAGACCGATCTGAGAGTGGAGCCTGTCCGGCGTTTTGAAATATCAGCCGCCTTTAGGGTAAATGATGTTAAAATGACCATTGACGATGTACTGAGAGAAAAGCCATTGGTTTCGAAATATAAAGGACTGCTTACATTGTCTTATTCCACGCCTTTAAAAATATGGCAGTTCGATATCACAAACCAGCTCAACGGCAGGTCAAGACTCCCCAATACCTACGATAATCCAGATGCATATAAGCGTCCTGAATTTTCTCCGCCTTTTATCATCGTTCATGCACAGGTAACGAAACGGTTTAAGACCATTGATCTTTACGCCGGTGTTGAAAACCTTACAGGTTTTATGCAGAACAACCCAATAATTGCAGCCGACGATCCCTTTGGTGAATATTTTGATGCATCAATGGTTTGGGGCCCGATGATGGGAAGAATGTTTTACGCCGGACTGAGGTATTCATTAAAATAATTGTAAATCAAAATTATTGGCATTATAACACGCGGATTACTATCTTTATACTCCACTTAAATTATCATAAAGATGAAAAAAATAGTTTGTATGATCATACCCTGCATGATTCTTTTTTCGATATATGCAGTTGAAACAGAACCTGATATCAAAGAGGTAACCGTTTATCAGAACAGTGCAAAGATTGTGAGCGAAGCTTGGGTAAGCCTGCAGGCCGGCAACAACGAGGTGGTTTTTACCAATCTTACCAGTACGCTAAGGCAAAACAGCATTCAGGTTGAAGTAGAAGGCAATGCAGTGTTGCTTTCGGCAACATCTCGTGTTAACTATATGAAACAGCATGAAGGCACCCGCCAGGTAAAGATATGGCAGGATTCTCTGGTATTGATTGATAACCAGCTGAAAATATTGTCTGGTGAAAAAGCAGTTTACACCGGTGAAGAGAAACTGATCAACGAAAATAACAAACTCGGCAGCCAGCAGACAGGTGTACAGGTAAACGAACTGAAGCTTTTGTCTGAGTTCTACCGCTCGCGTTTGCTTGACATAAAAAAACAGCTTATTACCATAGATAATAAAGAGCAGGAATTAAGTACCACCAAAACCAGAATTCTAAACCAGCTTGCACAAATAAATGCGTTGAAAAACAAACCGGTCGGAGAGGCAGTGCTGAATGTGGAGGCAAATGCGCCGGTACGGGTAAAGATACGTATCTCTTACCTTTCATCTAATGCCGGTTGGTACCCTGTTTACGACATACGCTCAGAAAGCACAAGCAAGCCGGTTAAGCTGGTTTACAAGGCCAATGTTTATCAGTCAACCGGTTTTGATTGGAAAGACGTGAAGATGGCAGTTTCAACCCGTAATCCGGAAGCCGACCAGAACAGGCCGATTCTTAATCCCTGGTTTATTGATTTTTACGTTCCTTATGAAGGAGCACAGTATAAAAGCTCTATGAAACGTGAAGCCCCGATGGCAGTAATGAATATGTTTCAGGAGGCGGTTTCGGTGGAGGATGATGCAGAAGAACGCGTAGAATATGTTGTTACGGAAACTACCGGGTTAATGGCTACCGAATATGCAATTGAAAACAAACAGAGTATACCCTCTGACAGCAAAGAGCATCTGGTGGCTGTAAAAGAGTTTGAAGTGAAAGCAGAGTATACCTATCATGCGGTTCCGAAGCTTAGCGACGGGGTGTTTCTTCTGGCTAAAATTGCAGACTTTGGCAACCTGGGACTATTGCCCGGTCAGGCAAACCTGTTCAACGAGGGAATGTATGTCGGCCAGTCGGAAATCAATCCATTTACCACTGCCGATACCATGATGGTTTCGCTTGGCCGTGACGAGCGGATAACAATAAAGCGCACCGTTCTGAAAGACCTTACCGCACGACAGACCATAGGCAGTAATATTAAGGAAGCGAAAGGATTCGAGTTGCTGGTTAAAAACAATAAAAACATACCGGTAGAGATCGAAATACTTGACAATATTCCAATGTCGAAGAATAAGGAGATTGAAGTGAACCTTGAAAACGAAGGCGGGGCAAATTATATGAAAGAATACGGCAGGCTGCTATGGCGGGTAAACCTGAAATCGGCAGAATCGAAAAAAATTAATTACTCATTTTCGGTAAAATATCCGAAGGACAAAACGATTTCGGGACTGTAATTTGTCAGGCTAAGCCAGTGCCTTTGCCGAACGTGGAAGTCTTAGACAATAGACTAATATCAAAGTTCTAATAATACATAGCTCTTCTACATTTTAGAGCTAAACTATCAGATACTAATATCATATCCATTGCATGGGCATCTCTTTCTTTATTATAGACAATTTCTATGGCTATTATTTCAAATTCTCTATTGAAAACTTTGTTTGATGTTTTTATATCTATAAAATTTTTTCCTTCTCGTTTATATAATACCCAAGTTCCTTGTTCATTTCTAGAATCAAAACTATGATCACTTGTTAAAGGTAAATTACAGGTATGATCTTTATAAAAACTGATTCCACTAGTTTTAATTTCAAAAAAACTGTCCAATTGAATAATATACCAATTCTCTGTAATTTTATTTTCCAGTTTATTACAGCAACATGTCAATGACAACAAAAAAGAAATCAAAAGAAAATATAATTTACTACCCCCGTATTGCTTAGGCTGTACCATGGCCAAATTTATTTTTAAAGTCTGCTGCCTTTGGCTTTTTATGACTTCCTTTAATATCAAAGGTTGACAATTCTATTGCTTTACAACAAATATAAAAATTTCCGGGAAAAAGCAGATGATGAGGTATAAATCATTTGTATATGAAGACTTTTAAACAATTCAGATATACTGTTTAAAAAAAACTCAGGCAAAGCCTTTGTCGAACGCGGGTAATTTAAAATATTATATTGATCAACTCTTCTTTACTGATCTGGAAATGGCCTGCAATATCTTTTAATATACCTGATAATGTTCCTGTTTTTAATGGACTGTGTTGTGGTATGGTTATGTGATGTGTGCCTTTTTCTTCTGTTGTGAGCCTGATATGACTTCCAACTTGTCTGGTCTGTTTATAACCAAGCTTTTTCAGCTTTTTTATCAACTGTTTCCCGGAAAGGTTTCGTGGTATTTTTTTCATATACCAATAACTTCTTCTTTGACATAATGAAGCCTGATGATTTTCGGGACGTCGGTTTCAAAATGACAGTGAATTGCCTCTTTAATGTTTGTCTTTAACACTTCCAATGTTTCCCCTTCGGTAAATATAGAATGTCCTAAGGCTTTCGCCTCAAAACCACCTTCATTGGATTCTTCTACTATAAAAATAATTTCTGTCATGTTATTATTTTTTACAAAGTTAACAAAATTTTAAATTCTTCGTTCGGCTATGGGCACAGCCTTTGCTGAACGTATGTGGTGAGGCTGTGTAAAAAGGGATATATTCATTTACACTTCGACTTCGCTGCTAATGACACGACGGGAATAGCCTTTCCCGGTTTACCGGGACTCAGGCTGACAAAGGTGTCAACTAATTATTAAATAGTGGTTTAGCACTATCGAAGTCTCAGTGTGACAAATGTCTGATAAATTGATGTCAGGCTGAGCACCTGCCCGCCGTACTGCTAAGGCAGACGGGTAGTCGAAGTCCCCCCGTTCGGCTTAGGCTGTGCCTGAGCCGTATTTATTCTTAAAGGCTGTTGCCTTTGACTTTTTATGACTTCCATAAAAAATCAAGTTTTATAACATCAAGTACTGATTCAAGATTAGCATAGTTTCTGGCACTTGAGTAAAGGTAATCTTCCGGTTTAGATACTATTCCTGCTCGAACTGGGGGAATGACACAAATTAGTGATTGGAAAATTTTGGACAAGATGTTTTAAATATTGAATATTTTTTGTTATTGTTTTTTTTATACAATGAACTACAGAATGAATTAGATTCTTTAACAATAGAGTCTCCGATCTCAATAAATTGAGATAATTCTTGTGCAAACATTCCCAAAGGAAATTCTTGCTCATTTATAAAAACAACAGGATCACCTTTTTCAGCAGTATAAAAACTAGATACCACACCGTTAATATTCATTTTATAGTATTTTCTAAGTCTAATACCAGTTAATGTAAATATTACTATTATGAATCCAATTAATAAAAATATTGGAATTACTTTTAGTTTTTGATTCATTCTTAATTAAATTTATTATTTAGTTGTTAAAATAGGTTTTACAGTAGTATTTGTTATTCCTATTCTACCACCTAAACTTGCACCCCCGTTCGGCTTAGGCTGTGCCTGAGCCGTATTTATTCTTAAAGGCTGCTGCCTTTGGTATTTTTAGGTTTCAATAGAAAATCTTTGTTTAACGTTTTTATTGCTTTACCACAAATATAAATATTTCCAGGAAAAGCAGATGATATGCTTTAAATCATTTATATATGAAGATTTTTGTACATTTCAGATGAAATGGTTCAGAAGAAATTCAGGCAAAGCCTGTGAAGATATTTCCGGCTCAGGCACAGCCTTTGCCGGACATGGGGTAAATGAATCAAGGCTAAATGAAATGGTCAGTACGCGTTGCGCTATCGCTAAACGCGCGCTATACAGGAATGTTAATTTCCATATCTGCCTTCAATAATTCCGATAACAGATAAATCTTCGTCCAGATCAGGCCAATGCAACCCTGTCCCGTTACAAATAATTTCAATATTGTTACGCTCTTCGTCAGTTGCCCGAAGTAATTTAGTATTTTTTTCTACCGGGAAACGAATTTCCTTTTTATCTGTCATTTGAATGCAAATCATACCAAATTCATACCAGGCTTTATTTACGGTATGCAACAGCTCAGTTACCAAATA
>JAWOHT010000264.1:0-31140 GCA_046485045.1 Bacteroidales bacterium | reverse complement strand
GGTCCGGTTTATCGAATGCACACATACACGAAACAATTTTCTGAGCAACCTGCTTCTTTCATATTCCCTGATAAGCTCTTCCGGCACTGTTGCGCCACACAGCCGATTAAGAAGTATCAGGGTGAGCTTAAGATGTGTTGTAAGCCTAAGGACAGATGCCCTTTTCATTAGCGTATCTGCCGAAAAGTTGTACCTGTGGTAAAATGCAAAAGCATCGGCAAGCCAGTGAAGGCTCCCGTACTGGTGGGCGGCCCCATGCTGGCACAGAAAAAGAAAATAATCTTCGTCCGAAGGAACAGTTATGCCGGTGTTATACATCGTATAATTCTGTTTCCCGGTAAATATCAAACGGTGATAGCGGGCCGAAAAGACAGAATTACCAACCGGCCGGAAATGCAGGTCAACATACGTGCGGGTATTTTTATTGAAAAATGTGGTTTCGTGTTTTCCTGTTTTAAAAATAAAAAATTTCAGGCCGCTTTTTTCCTCCGGCAGGTTGGTAACCTTAAAGCCCAGGCTATACAATGCCTCCGAAGCAGCCATAAGTTCACTCTTATTTTCAAGAAAGAAATCCAGGTCTACGCATACCCTTACAGCTGCATCTGAATATAACTGATGCGACAGTTGAGGGCCTTTAATGGCCAGGTACGAGATGCCCCTGTTGTTAAACGCGCTGCATATTGCCAGAAGCTGCGACTGAAGCGAAAGGGCTTTGAGGGTATGTTCCTTTGTAAGTTCTCTCAGGCGCGATAATGGTTCGGGTGCAAAATCACCGGGGTTTTTATTTATATTTCTGAAAAAAAGAGGGGTCACGCGATGTTTTTCAGTCAGCGCAATCAATTTTTCTATGTCAGGTCCGGTAAAATCTGCAATGCTGACAGCGGTGCTTTCCGGGCCGCAGATAACCGGGAGGATAACCCTGAGTTGTGGTAATAGTTGCTGCAGTTCCGGGTTATTGTTCATATTCACCTTTGTTTGATGTACCATTGCATCACCATCAGATGGTTATAAAATGCGCCGGGCATAAGATAATTCATATCATCGGGGCTTCGCTCAAGCAGCATGTCCATCCAGGTATCAAACCGCGAATAATCAAATATCTCACGCAAATACCTGTCTGTTGAAAATGTTTTGAACAGGTCAGATAACAACATTCTGTCTTTCTGAAGCCGGGTGTACATATGGGGGATCACTGCCCCTGTTTTATCGCTTCTTAAGCGTATTTCTTCGGGCACCAGGTCTTTCATGGCCTGCCTGAAGAGGTAACGGTCTGTACCCGGCCTGTTTTTAATCCATGCCGGAAAAGAAAGGCACATCTGCAACAAGCCAATATCGAGCAGCGGGTACCTGTACTGCAAACCATAACAGGCGGCGGCTGCATAAGAATATTCCATGCGCTGGGAAACATGCGGGTGACTAACCTTCTGTTTTTGTCTGTCGGCAAGAAAAAGAAAATCATTTTTCCGGTGTTTAGAAAAATAACGTTCCCCGAGTTTATTTTCCTTTATGAACTGCGCCTGCAACGGCAGGGTTTTCAACCTGCGTTGCAACAGGGCAGGTGTAAATACACCCGAAGTAACACCCGGCTGGCGCTGCCTGTTAAGATAGTAGTGCAATAACAGCTTTAATCCTTTTGCCCCTGCCTTAAGCAAGAAGGTGTTATAAGCAAGTGCCTGGTAATACTTCCTCCACTGTTTTTCATGAATCATATCAAACCATGCATTTCCGGTACGGGCCGAAACCATCTCATCGCCCCCGAACCCTGAAAGTAAAATCCCGGCGCCCGATTTACCGGCCGCTTCATAAATGCCCCTGTTGAACATATGAAAACGCTGTTGTGTAAAACATCCCTGCGTTTGAAGTGTGTCTTCAAGAATTTCGGGAATTGTGGCTGACAGGCCATTCACTTCATGCCAGTTGAAATTTTTCCATTCAAGTACTTTTTTAATATGGCTTTTCTCATCAATCATCACAGTGCCATGGTTGTCGGGCAGGGTATTTGAAAAAGCCCCGAAAGCTAAACCATGACTCGTGGCATAACCGGCAGCAACACACGATACAAGCGTTGAATCAAGGCCGCCGCTCAGTTCGGAGGCAATGCTTTCTGTTCCGGTACACCTTTTCTCTATTGCCTTTATGAGTAACTTTCGGAACGATTCAACATACTCATATTCATCATTATAATTTAATGTTTTTTTTGTATCAAGTTCAAGGTAACGCTCCATCGTAATTATACCATTCCTGAAAATAAGCCGGTGGGCCGGCGGCAACCTGAATATATTATCAAATGCCGTCTCATGTTTTTCAGAGACAACAGTCACCAGGCTGTCTAATAAAAACCCGTCGCTCAGATGAACGCCATCGGCCATAGCAGCACTGACAAACCTCAACTCCGACGCAAAGACAAAACCCTGTCCCTGTTGTGAATAATAAAACGGCCTTATACCAACCGGGTCGCGCGCGCAGAAAAGCTCCCTCTTCTTGCTGTCCCATATGGCAAAGGCAAAATCCCCCTCAATATAGTTCACACAACCATGACCCCATTTCCGGTATGCATGCAGTATGCAGGCGGTATCGGAACAATCATCGCCCAGGCGCAGCTTTTCATTCAGGTCATCACGGTTATACAATGTAACATCGGCACAAATTATCAGGCTGTCATTATGCATTAATGGTATTTGCGGATTATCTTCTTTATTATTACCAATCAGCACACATCCCGATCGTCCATTATCAAACTGCTTTTCGTGCCAGGAATGCCCGACCTTGTATTTTGCCTGCTCATACATCAGGTTTTTAGATGCCTCCCCATCCTTCAAATTGATAATTCCAAAAATCTCTGTTACCATTAATAACCGTTTCTACAATTCAATTTACAATTAATAACTAATTTTGCACCATGAATGTAAAGATAACAGAATATCCTTACCGCTACAAAGCGTTTAATCTGAATGTGTTTTCGCAGCTCCCGGTGGCAGGGCTCGCCGAACATGCATGCGAACAACCCGATATTATTATCCGCAAGGGTGTTATCCCCGAAGAGCTTACCCATCCGCTAAACAAGGGTGTACTTTTTCAGGCCTCGGCCGATGAATTTTTGCTGAAGGTAGATGGCCTGGCAAAATTTTATGTGCAGAAAGGAGAAACCATTACCGTGGAGATAAGCGATAAAGATTCGGGCGATGACATCTCTGCCTTTATCCTTGGCACTGTTTTCGGTGCGTTGCTGCACCAGCGGCGGCTGCTCCCGTTGCATGGCAGCGCGGTTTTGTATAAAGATAAAGGAATTGTTTTTTCAGGAAGCTCGGGCGCAGGCAAAAGTACCATCGCTGCCGCATTTATAGAGAAAGGCGCCAAACTGCTGGCCGATGATATCTCACTTATTGGTTTTAATGATAATAAAGCACAGGTTATCCCGGCATTTCCCGGCATGAAAATATGGGAAGACAGCCTGAAAGCCTTAGGAAAGAAGCCTGATGAATACAACCCGATAAGGAAAAACCTGAAAAAATACCTCTATCCCGTACCGAAATTTCACACGAAAGAGGCAGCCCTCAGCCATATTTTTATTATGTCGGCACACAACCTCGACACGTTCGAAATCACCAATCTCCGGGGCATCGAAAAGTTCAATGCCTTAAAAAACAACACCTATTTTTTTCGGGGGATGAACAAAACAGGTATTCTTGAGAAACATTTTCAGCTGTGCAACATGCTTGCCCCAAAGGTAAAGATAATACGTATTGTAAGGCCAAACAGCGGTTTTATGGTGGAAAAGCTGATTGAAAAAATCATCGAAAATTTAGCTGAAAATTGAACGGTAAAAAAAACATAGTCTGGCTGGCATCCTATCCCAAATCGGGCAATACCTGGTTCAGGATATTCCTGACCAACCTGCTGGGCGATGGTGAGAAGCCTGCCGACATCAATACCCTCTACCCTGCAACCATAGCCAGCAGCCGTTCGCTTTTCGACGAGGCCGCGGGAGTGCCTTCTTCTGACCTTACACATGACGAGATCGAGAAGCTCAGGCCACAGGTATACCGTTATATGTCCGAAACCTCCGGCGAAACCATTTACCATAAGATACATGACGCGTGGACGACGCTGCCCGATGGAACCCCGCTTATACCGGCAGAGGCAACCAGATCGGTACTCTATTTCGTGCGTAACCCGCTCGACATAGCCATATCGTTCGCGCACCACTCTGCCACAACAATTGATAAAGCCATAGACATGATGAACGACCCCGGGTTTGCCTTCTGCAGCCGTGAAAACAAACTGCATAACCAGACCCGTCAGCGCCTGCTCACCTGGAGCGGGCATATTGCAAGCTGGACAGACTGGTCGGGACTGCCCCTGCTTATCGTCAGGTATGAAGATATGCTGGCAGATACTTTTCATATTTTTAAAAAAGCTGTAGGGTTCATCGGACTTGACTTTCCAGACGATAAAATATTAAAAGCACTGGAATTCAGCTCTTTTGAAAAAATTAAAAAACAGGAAGCTGAAAAAGGTTTCAGGGAAAAAGCAGCCCGGTCAGAGAGTTTTTTCCGCAAAGGCATTGCCGGCGACTGGAAAAACACCCTCACCCCCGATCAGGTAAACAGGATTACAACCAGTCATGGCAGCATGATGGAGCGGTTTGGATACCTGCCTCTTTAAGATATAAACCTTTGTGTACTTTGTGCCTTTGTGGGAAAAAAACGATTCACCCTGCTTCGATCGAACAAAAAATCTCCCACAAAGACACCAAGACCACTAAGAATAAACCTTTGTGCACTTTGTGCCTTTGTGGGAAAAAAATGATTCACCCTGCTTTGATCGAACAAACAATCTCCCACCAAGACACCAGGACCACAAAGAAAAAACCTCTGCGTACTTTGTGCCTTTGTGGGAAAAAAATAAAAACCTCCGCGTACTTTGTGCCTTTGTGGGAAAAAAATGATTCACCCTGCTTTAACATCCGTTTGTTGATTAAATATGCAGTTTGTTCAAATTTAGTTGATAACTAACTAAATATACGGTCATTTTTTTATGTAATTTAGCACATTATTAACTTTGCAGTTTCTTTTTTACCTTTGCCAGAGGAAACATTCAAAAGAAATTGCAAGTATAAAATGGGGAACGAAGGAAAAGGATTGAACATAGCCGGTACAACAATGCTACAGCGAATGCAAAATCAGCTTTTTAGTGAGATAGACGGCGAAGTGGTGATGCTTAGCGTTGAAAACAGCGAATATTACGGCATGGACACGGTAGGTTCGCGCATATGGCAGTTGCTTGAGAACCCTGTATCTTTCAACTCCCTGGTTGGCGCCCTGCTTGACGAGTATGAAGTAAGTGAAGAGCAGTGCAAATCAGATACGCTCACGTTCCTTGAGCAACTGGCAGAGAAGGGCCTGGTGGAAATTACCTCATCTTAAGCCTGCTAATGATAAAGAGGCACAGGATGAAGGCGGGAAAATTTTTCTCTGCGTAACTTTGCGGAATAGCTAAAATTGTTACGCAAAGGTTCGCAAAGAAGTAGAAATATCTGCAAAGTATTAATTTATTATTATTATGTACTTTGTGGTTAAACACATAAGAATGCCAATGATGTATTACATAAAACGAATATTACAGATACCCGCGATTGAGCGAAAGCTAATTGTGAAAGGGTATTTGCTCTGTTTTGCTGTCTGGCCGGTAGTATATTTTTTGCCGCTGAAAAAATACATGGGTTTGCTGAAATCGGCGCCGAAACAACCTTTGCCAAAAGACAAAGCAACATATATACGCCTGGTACGTAAAACCATGCGGCGCATTGAACGTTTCAGCCCGGTACGTTTTAGCTGCCTGGTGAAGTCTGTGGCCTTTAAACTGCTGCTCAACGGCTTTGGCATCGAAAGCAGCATCGCGCTGGGGGTGAACAACTCCCAACCCCGCCTGCTGAAGGCCCACGCCTGGGTGAAGGTAGAGGATGAAGTGGTATACTTGAAGAGGAGGAGGTTTTGGGAGGTGGGTAAAGCTGATAATATTTAGACTACTAAATAAAGGTATTTTAAGTAAATAATTCATTATGAATATAAAAAACAAAAATAGGACTAATCAAAAGAAGAAATGGGACACTCCTAGTTTGTTTCATTTGAGAACAAAACATACACTTGGTGGAGATGTGGTTCATTATGATGAAGATACTACAGCAGATGGCGTTTCATAATCTATCCAATTCTTATGATTAATATGAAAATCCTAAAATTAACTTTTCTATTTTCAATGCAGATAATACTCAATAACAGTATTACTTTATTTTCTCAGCAATGGAATTCGATATTTCATTTTCAAAATAATGAAGATTTTATTGTTCAAAAGATTATTAAGGATGAAAGTAATAATCTTATTTTAACAGGAAGTTTTATAAAATCTTATGGCCCATATGATTCAAATGGAGAAAGAGATTTATTTGTAGCTAAAATAAATGCTTCAAATGAATTATTATGGTTTAAACAAATAGGTGGAAAATTTAATGATAATTTCCCAGATATTGCTTATAAAAATAATGTTATTTATTTTGTTGGCGGTCTTATGGATACCGCATTAATTGGTAATTCTGATACATTAATATTAACACAAAATTTTAGAAATACAGCCCTAGTAAAACTAGATGAAAATGGTAACTGTTTATTAAAGAAAATGATAGCTTCTGGAAATAGCAATATTCATCCCAGATCAATTGATATAGACAATTTTAATAATATCATTATAACCGGTAATTACCAAAATCAAGTTAATTTCGAAGGATTTACTTATAATCAGGTTGGTACTAATAATTATATTCTTAAACTTGACAATAATGGCACGTATATTTTTTCAAAAAATATCATAGGGAACAATAATAATAGTAGAGTTGTTAATATTAGAGTCTATGACGACGGCTACTACTTCAACGGCTATTTCCGTGATCAGATAACCTTTGATATCGGCAGCTTAACAAGTCAGCAGGCAGGTTTTTCAGACCTCTTTCTGTATAAAACCGATTTCGATGGTAACGGCCAATGGGTAAGACGCTCCCGTGGTACAAACCATGATATATCAGGTTCTCTTACCAGTGATAATTATGGCAATGTTTATTACAGCGGCTATTTCCGCAGTCCGCAATTAGCTTTTGATTCCACAGCAACGCTGCAATCCCAGAATCCATTGATTAATAAAGGAAGCAGTGATATCTTTATTGTTAAATATAATAAAAACGGTGTGCTTCAATGGGCAAAAGAATATGGTTCTCCCCGACCGGAATATGCTGTTAATATAGAACAGAAGAATGATTTTCTCTACCTTTCTGGTTATTACACCGGAGAATTAGCGTTTGGCCAGGATACACTGACAGGTAACAGTTTAGCTGATACAAACATGTTTATCGGAACCTTTAATCTTCAGGGTAACATGCTTAAAGGCGCTGATATTCAAGGTTCGGATTCCCGTCAGGATATCTCGGATGCTTTGTATGTTGACAATCTAAACAATGTTTATGTTACGGGTTATTTTAAATCTTCAAACCTGTACGTTGGGGAATCCACGCTTGTAAATAATAATACCAGCTTTTATGACGGCATGGTTGCCCGCTACACCCCCCCCTATTCCGCTGTTTTTACCGCTGCCAACCACCCCACCTGTTATAACAGTGAAAATGGTTCACTTAAGGTGTCCACATATTTCGGTGTTCCGCCTTTCGAATATACATGGGGCCATGCTCCCGACCCGGGTATCAAAGATTCCATTGCCTCAGGGTTAACCGCGGGCGAATACTCCGTTACGGTAACCGACAGCAGGGGATTTACAGCGGTTGCCAATGCTACATTGGTTCAACCGGCACCTTTGGCAGTTGCTTCAACCATTACCAATGTAACATGCTTTAACGGAGCCGATGGAGCTATTTCCATTACCCCTTCGGGGGGTACCACTCCTTATTCATACACCTGGACATCTGCCGATGGTTCGGGTATTAATCCTGTTGCACAGAATCAGAGCAATATCAGTAAGGGAACTTATATTCTCACACTCACCGATAAAAACCTGTGCCAGAGAAAAGATACATTTATTGTTTCACAACCTGCTAAAATAATCTTTGGAAATTCATCGGTTGATTCAATAAAGATACCACCCGGAAGCAACGGGGCAGTGAACCTTGTTACTGCAGGGGGAACCCCTGCATATGCTTATAACTGGAATGGCCCCGGTATTGTCAACAACCCTTCTGATAGTCTCAAAAACCTTTCACTTGGAGGCACTTATACAGTGCAAATAACAGATTCAAAAGGATGTAAAGGCGATACATCATTTCTTGTTATCAGCGATACCATGCTTATTGCCAGTATTTCTTCAAAGACCGATGTTGACTGTATGGGTAATTCTACCGGAAGCGCTACAGTAATTGCAAACGGTTCAGGTAGTTATACATATGCATGGCGTGATAACCTTAACAATCCTGTAGGTAGTAATCTTCCAACGCTTTCAGGAGTGCCTGCCGGAACCTATCATGTTCTGGTAACCGATCTGGCTGATTCGAAAACTGCAGAAGCAACTGTAATAATCAGCGAACCTCTGACATCACTTTCCATATCTTCAATAAATCCGCAACATCTGAGATGTTATAACGACAATTCAGGGGTTATTGACCTCTCGGTTGCCGGCGGAACGCTTCCCTATTCTTTCAACTGGAACAACGGCGCTACCACCGAAGACCTGGTAAATGTAGCTGCTGCAACCTACTCGGTGACCGTAACCGATGCCAACGGATGTCAGGTAAGCGGCGGTACGGAAGTCACCCAACCCACATCACAGCTATCCGTTAATATCATCCCCGATCCGGTGAACAGGATTTACTGCTTTGGCGACCTCACAGCCGTGGCATTTGCCAATGCCGGGGGAGGTACCGCGCCCTACAACTATCTCTGGAGCGATCCGGGGGCACAAATTACAGCTACCGCCACAGGTCTTGGCGCCGGTACATATAACGTTACAATTACAGATTTTAAACTCTGCCTTGCAACCAGCCAGGTTGTAATACCTCAACCCTCTCAGATTACTGTAACCCCTGCTTATTTAATGCCTTCATGTGCTGAAAGTTCCAATGGCAGGATTACTCCGGCAGTGTCAGGCGGTACCCCAACTTTTGATTATTTGTGGAATACCGGTTTTAATCAGCGTATTATTGAAAACATACCTGCCGGAAATTATACATTAACCATCACAGATGCATTCAACTGTACTAAAACAGAAGAATTTGACCTTACAGCTCCCCTCCCCGTCACCATCCAGTCTGTAACTGCCACCGATGCATCATGCTTCGGGTACAACGACGGCATCATTTCGGTTACGGCATCGGGAGGGACAGGCACACTGAGTTATTCGGCGCTTGGCGGCTTAAACCCGCAAATATCGCCGGTATTTGATACCATGCCGGCAAACAGTTATACCGTTAGGGTGCTTGATGCAAACAATTGTGCATCTCCCGATTCAACGGTTACCATTGGCCAGCCTGCCGGTGTTGATTTTACCACACGAAATGCCGCCGGTGTTACCTGTTTCGGGGGCAGCGATGGCGCCATTACCATTGCGGCTTCGGGCGGCGCCGGCGAACTTGACTACTCTGTTGACAACGGATTAACATACAGCAATAACAACGGCCTGTTTAACGCATTGGCAGCCGGCAGCTACACCATAAAATTAAGAGACACGGCAGGTTGTGAATATCCGGGCGGTGAACTTACCGTGGAAACTCCCCCTGCCATTGAAATTACCGGCCAGGATGCCGAAAACATCACCTGTGCCGGTTACGGCAACGGCGCCATTACCATTATCGCCACGGGAGGAACGGGTACGATTCAATACTCGGTTAATAACGGCGATGAATATTTCGACAACAACGGCCTGTTTACCTTACTCGGTGAAGGCAATTACCCCGTGCGCGTGAGGGATGCCGCCGGATGCGATACCGCCGGAACAGAGCTGATAGTCACCAATCCCGATACCCTGGTTATTGACACGCTGTCTGTTGTACCTGTTACCGAAGATGTAAACGGCGCTGTAGAGCTCACCTCCGAAGGGGGAACAGGCGCCGTTAGTTTTATCGCGGTTATCTCTGCCAGCGACAGCCTTGTAAACAGCACAGGTCAGTTCACCAATCTTCAGGCAGGCAATTACAGGCTTTATGCTGCAGATATCAACCATTGTATCTCAAACAGCCTGCTCATTACCCTTGCAGGTGGCGGAGGAGGCGGCACAGACCTCATAATATACGATGCTTTCAGCCCCAACGGCGACGGAAAAAACGACGTGTGGAACATCGGCAACATCGGCAGTTACCCGAACTGCAAAATAAAAATATTCAATGCATGGGGCAACACAGTCTTTACCTCCGATGGATACAGCCAGCCCTGGGACGGCAAATACAACGGCAAAGAGCTGCCCTCGGGTACCTATTATTATGTAATTGATCCGGGCAATGGCACAGAAAATCTGTCCGGACCCGTGAACATTGTTAAATAATTACCATTGGCAGCCATGAAAAAACAAATCATAATACTTCTCCTTGCAATTTTAACGTTTCACGCTGTTAATTCACAACAGATACCACATTTCAGTCAGTATACACTAAACCATTATATGATTAACCCCGCTGCCACCGGTACAACCGAAAAAATACCGGTCTCTTTTACATTCAGAAAATTATGGGCAGGCTTCGAGGGGTCTCCGTCTGTTCAGCTTCTATCGGGCGATATCGCTGTGGCAGATGGTATGGGCGCGGGCATGAAACTATTCAACAGGCAGGAAGGCCCGCTCAGGAAAACAGGCATGGAGGCTACATACAGCTATCATCTCGATTTGAATTCCATGGGCACCAAACTCTCATTTGGCCTGTCGGCATTGCTGTATCAGGTATATCTGAATAAATCGGACATGAAAGTGGAAGAACCCGACGATGAGGTTTTTATGGGCAACGAAAAAATGACTGTGCCCGATGCCTCTTTCGGGATGTACCTCTATGATGAAGATTATTACGTAGGACTTTCAGTACCTCAGCTTTTCAACCGCAATATTGACTTTAAAAGCGACGGCATTTTGCAGAACAAACAGGTAAGGCATTACTACCTGCACGGAGGGTACCGGTTTGAACTCAATCCCGACCTTAAGCTCGAACCTTCATTGTTACTGAAATTTATCGAGGCAGGTTTGTTCCAGGCAGATATCAATGCACGCGTCACCTACAAAGACATGCTTATTGGCGGAATTTCATTCAGGACCTCAGAAGCCCTTATTTTCCAGGTAGGATACCAGGTGCAGGATTTTACCATCGGGTACTCATTCGATCTGGTACTGAATGCCTTAAAATCACAAACGATTGGTTCTCATGAAATTATGCTGATTTATTCTCTTGATAACTTCATCAGGTAATTTTTATTGAGGTTACCGGCCTGTAAGAGGGTATCTTGAAGTACTTGCAGATGATGGTAAAATTCTTTCTTAACCAAACGATTGCCGTATATCAATTTACACCATTTTTATTGACCGTGATTAGAAAATATTTAAAATAAATTTTAATTATTCACGAACTTTTAATAGATTTAATAGTAGAAAAAAAAGTATTATATAAGGCAGGTTGTTGGATTAATTAAATATTTATGACGGTAACGGACCAGGATTTTCAGTTATTCATATATGCTCTCAAAAACACTTCAAAATACGATTTCAGCCTATATTCTGAGAAATCTTTAAAAAGAAGGCTTGCCAAAGTGCTTGCAGACAACAGGCTTAACCTCACCAGCCTAATAAACCGGATGAAGGCCGATACGAATTTTGTTGAAAAAATCGTGAAAGAAATCACGGTCAATACCACCGAGTTATTCCGCGACCCGCAGGTATGGCAGGCCATTCGCTATGCAATACTCCCTAAACTCAAAAACAATTCGATTATAAATATATGGCATGCCGGGTGCTCAACCGGTCAGGAGGTTTATTCGATGCTGATACTTTTAAACGAGCTCGACCTGCTTGACAGGACAAAAGTATATGCTACCGATCTCAATACAGATGTTCTGGATAATGCCAAACAGGGAGTGTTCAAATACCGTTTCAATATTGGGTATCTTGATAATTTCGATAAGGTGATCAAAGAAAATCCTTACAACTTCGAAGAATATAACGATGTGCCTTATGATAAATATCTTGACATTGACAAGCCGAACGACCTTATTAAAATAAAAAATAACCTGAAAGAGAAACCGATATTTAAAAAACACGATCTTGTTACCGAAGACAACACCCTTTATGTTAAATTTGATATTATACTTTGCAGGAATGTAATCATCTATTTTAATTATGAACTGCAAAACAGGGTTTTTGATCTTTTTCATAAAAACCTATACGATAACGGATGCCTGATTTTAGGGCTTCATGAAACAATATTGGGCTCTTATTCGGTAAAATTTCAAAAAAAAGGACATGCTTATTATAAAAATTAAAATTAACAACATAAATTTATCATTTTCAATGTTTGGGCTATTCATTTATCAGAACCTGCGGATATTTGTTGAAATGATGGCATGTAACGGAGATTTAGTATCATAAACAGTAAAAAAATTTTTCATTTGAAATGAAAAAATACACACTATATCAACAAAAACTATTCATTAATTCATTTCTGCCATTTTTACTGGTATTTATTATTGGTTTGGGGGTGTTTTTCACTGTAAAAAAAAGGGCTTCTTTTGATAAAGACCTTACGCTGGTCAATGATCTGAGGTATATCTACTCTGACCTTGGCCTGGTAAAAAATTCTGTGCTTGCAGGCCTGTGCGCCGAAAACAGCCAGACACAGGCAGCCGGGTTACAATTACAGGAAGAAATCAGCAGCATTAAGAACAGTTTCATTGTCACTACCGATAAGGTTTACCGCGCAGGATTTCTTGATAAAGCGCAAGCAGCCGAAGTGTATGACAGTCTCAAAACCAGTGTCGGCAGACAGGTACAGATTATTTTACAAATAGATGCAGTGGTTCGGATTACAGGTACCTCCTCTGCCGGACTTGTCAATGAACTTTTGAATGCCGGCCGCGAGTTATCAGAAACAATCGGAATCTCTGGCCAGATGAGCCTTTCGAATGTCCTTAGCGATTTGCTCATTGCCCAGGGCAGTTTTCTGCGTAATCCGGGAAATTCAACCTTTATTGCTTTGCAGGCCAAAATTAACACGCTGAAAGACGAACTTTACCTGCAGCAGGACCCGTTGCCCGAAATATCTGAAAAGATCGGGAACTATACAGTAACAGCCGGTTCTTTGTTAAGCATGGTGCAAAAAACAGGTGTTAACGGTAATGCAAACGGATTGTCTGAAGACTATTACAGTAATGAAAAATATGCTGCCGCTCTAATAAACAGGCTTGAAATGTATTTTGCCGAACATACCGCACAGAGAAAAAGATTGGTCACGGTTCTTTTTACCGGTATTATGATAATTATATTACTGGCTGCGGCTTACGTATTCTTAAGATCTTTGAACAAGAACATTATTGTTCCCTTTGATGCTGTTATAAATTTCGTGAAAACACTTGCAACCGGAGCGCTGCCTGAAAAAGAACTACAACTCGGTACAAGCGATGAAATAGCGCAACTCGGCAATATGCTTAATAACATATCTGGTTCTTTGCATGAAAAAACCCGGTTCCTTAAAACCCTGAATGAAGGAAACCTGGATGCAGAACTCAATCTGTTGGGCAAAAACGACATCCTGGGGAACGCGCTTCTTGACGTGCAGGTAGCTATACAAAAATCTGCCGGTGAACAAAAAAAATACGATGAGGAAAATTCAAGGAGAAGATATATCAATGAAGGCCTGGCAAAATTCTCCGAAATCACGCATGCAAGGTACGAATCAATAGAAAACCTTACCGACCATTTTATTAAAGAGCTTGTTAAATACCTTGGCAGCCTGCAGGGAGGGGTATTCCTCACCAGGGAAAATGAAGGAACAACCGATTTGTACCTGGCATCTGCCTTTGCCTACAACAGAAAAAAATACCTTTCAAATACAGTAGCTTTTGGTGAAGGACTTGTCGGGACTTGCGCACTTGAAAAAAGACTGATCATGATTACCGAAGTGCCATCTGATTATATCTACATCACCTCGGGACTGGGAGATGCTCCTCCGAATATTATCTTGCTGGTACCGATGTTGCAGGATAACAACATTGCCGGTGTACTTGAAATTGCCTCTCTTAATGAATTCAAAGACCACCAGCTTGAATTCGTAAAGCAGGTGGCCAACAACCTGGCCAATACCCTTGCCTCTGCAAGAATAAATGAAACAACTTCAACACTGTTGCATGAATCGCAGCTTTACGCCCAGACAATGTCTGAACAGGAAGAGGAGATGCGACAGAACATGGAAGAACTTAAAGCCACTCAGGAAGAATCGGCACGGCGCGAAGAGGAGTTCAAGGGAATAGCCGACGCCCTTGGCAGATCGGTTTTTGTTGCCGAATTCGACCTTAAAGGCATGCTTACCTCCATCAATGAAAAATTCCTTCTTTTCCTGGGCAAAAAGCAGGAGCAGTTAATTGGCAGGCCATTTGATAAGATCATTGGAAACGAAAACACCCCCTTGTTTGGCGACAAAGCGCTCGAAGAGGTGGTTGGAGGCAAACACCTCGTTTTTAAACATAACTTTAAACTTGGCAAAAAGAAAGTATATACATTACAGTTTCATTTTTCACCTGAACTTAACCGGAATGATTTTCCGTATAAGATATTATGCCTTGGCATTGAACTAATGTCAAAACCTTAACTAAGCAGTAAGAATGACAGAACTCGGAGTTGTTGACATAAGAGAGATTTACAAGACCATAAATGATACCTACGGGTATGATTTTTCACAGTTTGCCATGACCTCCCTTAAACAGAGGCTTGAAAGGCTGATGATAAGAAACAATTTCAGCAATACCGAAAACCTGATAAATAAAATAAAATCTGACAGTGAATTCTTTGACCTTTTCCTGTACGAAATATCTGTACCATCAACCGAGATGTTTAGGGACCCGTCGCTCTGGCGATGGCTTCGTGAAGAATTCCTTGAAGAAGCCATTACGAAAAGTATCGGGAAATACAGGATATGGATACCGAATTGCGTATCGGGCGGTGAACTCTACTCATTGGTAATTGTATTGCACGAGATGGGGCTGCTCGCTAAGGTTGAAATTATTGCAACCACCATCAGCAACAAAAGTATCGAGTACATCAAAGAAGGAAAGTACGACCTTAAAAAACTTGAAGTTTCCGCAGAAAACTATAAACGGTTTCACGGATATTCAGATTTTTCAAACTATTACAAACCCGACAGGTATTATGCTTTCAGGGACACCTCGTATCTCGGGGGTGTTGATTTCAGAAAACAAAATATTAATTTTGAAAATTCACCCCAAAATGTAAAACTGATACTGTTCCGGAACAATCTGATATACTTTAACCCGGCATTACAGGAAAAAGTATTGCAGCACATGAATGAGTGTATGTCGGCCAATGGCTGTCTGATTACCGGCATACGCGAACAGATAAGGAATACCGCCGCAGGTAAAGATTTTGAGGTTGTAAATGAAGCTGAATGTGTTTATAAAAAAAGAATAGCAGTATAAAATATGGACTATAAGGCAGTTATCATAGGAGGATCGGCAGGAAGTTTCCAGGTAGTGACAAGAATACTCAATTCACTGCCTAAATATTTTCCGATGCCCGTTTTATTATGCCTTCACAGGTTAAAGCATGTAAGGTCGGGCTTTGTGGAAGCCTTATCGTTAAAATCAAACATACCGGTTGACGAACCTTATGATAAAGAGCAATTGAAGCCTTCGAGGGCCTATCTTGCCCCTGCAAATTATCACATGTACATTGAGCTGGCCAACAGGGTCGCCCTGTCTACCGAAGATGCGGTAAACCATTCAAGGCCATCCATTGACATGGCATTTATCACTGCTGCAAATGCATACCGTCAGAAACTGATAGGGATTATTCTTTCAGGGGCCAATAAAGACGGGGCATTCGGACTTAAAAAAGTGCGCGACAACGGAGGGGTCACCATTGTACAAGACCCCAACGAATGCGAAGTACGCACCATGACACAGTCAACTTTGCAACTTACGCCTGTTGACCATGTGTTTACCACAGATCAGATCATTAAATTTTTAAATAAACTATAATACAGAGATGTTCAACCCTGGTAAATACAGAATATATACTATCTTTTTGCTGCTTGCTTTTATTGTTGCGGTATTATTCCTTTCGGGGGTTATCTGGAATATTTACCTGAAATCGGAAAAGGTTTTTCCGGTTGCATGGCCGGCAACGCTTATCCTGATTACCATAATCGCAGTGACTGCACTATTTGTCATAGCCTATAACCTAACCGATACCGGAGTTTTTAATACCCATATTGAAAACATCGTGAAGAATGAACGTATACGGTTATTAAAAGAGTTTGAAGATAAAAAAGAGAGCGAAACCAAGGCAGAACAGAAGACGGTGGATATTGAAGAGATCGTTGCTTCTGTTGTCCCCGAGAGTAAAGGTATGAAGGATATTGAGTCATATGCCGGAAAAATGCTTTCGAATTTCGCAGGTACTTTTGAAATGCTGCAGGGATTATGTTACCTTGCCGGTAAAGATGAATTCAGTGTGATTGCAAAGTTTGCATTTACCGGGGAACACATTCCCGGCAATTTTAAAGCAGGTGAAACTTTACCGGGCCAGGCAGCCCTGAACAAAGAAGTTATCGTAGCCGGCGAAATCCCCGAAGACTATTTCGGTGTTAAATCCGGCCTTGGGGGCAGCCTGCCCAGGTTCCTGGTTTTTATGCCGCTCGTGTACAAAAATAAATCTGTAGCCTTGCTTGAACTGGCCTCATTTAAAAAAATTGATGACAGCAACCTGTCTGTTTTCAACCAGTTATCAGGTATACTGGGTGAAAAAATTGCCAAATTCAATAAGTAATAGAGAGAAACAATGAACGAAGAAAACAGAAATACCATCCTCACATTCTTCAGGTCGAAACTGGCGCTGTACAGCTTTCTGACTGGTTCATTATTCCCCCTGGTATCGTGGATCATTGATTTTGTGAAATTTAAGGTGCCTGTATCATTGTCAGGCCTGTTTGCCATCCACCAAAACAACCCGGTGCTGATCATCATGGACCTAATGCCGCTGCTCCTGCTCATTACAGCATTCATTGTGAGGGCACAACAGGAACAACAAAAATTCAGTTTCAACAAACAGGTTGTTGAAAGAGACCAGCGTCTGAACGAAATGGCTGAATTTGCCCAGCAAATAGGAAAAGGCAACTACAATACCGAACTGAACATCACCTCGAACAATGATATTCTGGGGCAATCGCTCATTCTCATGCGCGATAACCTGCTCGAGAATTACCACAAAGAATCAGAAGAATCATGGATTGCCGAGGGCAAAGATATCGTTCAGAATATCCTCAGACTGCATAACAATATCAATGAACTGTCAGACGAGGTATTGCGGTCGTTGATTAAATATGTAAATGTGGTACAGGGAGCATTGTATGTTTACGACGAAGAGAAAAAAGTACTGAGAAATATGGCAACTTATGCCTATAACCGGAAAAAATTCATCAATCAGGAATTTAAAATCGGTTATGGCTTATTAGGTGAGTGTGCTTATGAGATGGATTACATCTACCGTACCGAAATACCCGAAGATTATGCCTCCATAAGTTCAGGGATCTTGGGTGATCAAAAACCTCAGAGCATATTGCTAGCGCCGCTTATCGCCGATGAAAAACTACAGGGGGTCATAGAATTTGCCTCTGTAGAAAAAGAGATACCCGAGCTTACCATCCGTTTTCTGAAAGACCTTGGCGAGATCATTGCCAGGACACTTTTCAACCTTAAAGTAAACCAGCGCACCGAGCAGCTTCTCAAAGAGTCGCAGCAGATGACCACAGAGCTGCAAGAGAATGAAGAACAGTTACGGCAAAATGCCGAAGAAATGCGTGCTACCCAGGAGGAATTGCGCAAATCGAACGATCAGCTCGAAGCCAAGATACTTGAAGTTGAAAATGCCCAGAAAAGGTTGCATTCGCTGCTTGAAAATGCATCTGAAATTATCTCGATCTACGATGAAAATATGAACATGATATATGAGAGCCCTTCTGTTATAAAAATTTTAGGCTACAATCCCGAAGAGATGATGGGCGGTAAAGATATCGACCGTCTTACACGCAAGGGCGAGGCAAGCATAAGGGATATGTTCAGGACACTGCTCGAAAATCCAGGTGAGCCCGTTACCATTCAGTACACCTACATGAAAAAAGACGGGCAAAAGATATTTATTGAATCAACCGGAAGAAACCTCCTGCACGACCAGGCTATTAAAGGCATTATTGTTAACTCCACAGATATAACCGAACGTAAACGCGCCGAACGTGAAGAGCGTCTTAAAAGCAAGATGCAATCACTTTCAGAGAATTCGCTTGATATGATCATCAGGCTAAGCACGGTGGGCCAGTTTTTCTATGCCAACCCGGTGGTTAAAGAATACATGGGTTCCGACCCCAAAGACCTGATAAACAAAACACTCAATGATGTTGATTGCCCTGAAAAACTTTATAATTACTTTAAAGAAACCATAAACCTTATCAAGACCAAACCCGATAAGCTCAATACCGAGATTACCGTTCCTGCCACAATCAATGGTAAAAAATGTGAAAGGATAATGAGTATAATCTCGATACCGGAATTTAACGATAACGAACTGGAGACCATTTTATTTGTCGGCCACGACATTACCGAAGCCAAGCAGATTGAACTTGAAATTCAGGACAAAAACAGGAAAATTGAAGATTCAATCAATTATGCCGAGCGCATTCAGTCTTCAATACTTCCCGATACCGATATCATCAGGGTACACCTGCCAAATTCTTTCATTTTTTACAAGCCGCGCGATGTGGTTAGCGGTGACTTTCCGTGGTTTTTCAAAAGGGGCAACGACATATATATTGCAGTGGTAGACTGCACAGGCCATGGCGTACCCGGGGCGCTGCTCTCATTTATCGGCTATTTTTCACTTAACAGCATTGTCGACCACGAAAGAAAAATGACATCGGCAGAAATTCTCGACCAGCTCCATTACGGTGTAAGAAAAACCCTGAAGCAGGATATGGAAGATGCCGAGGCAAGAGATGGCATGGACATTGCTTTTTGTAAGATCAACCACCACGACAGGGAAGTACAGTATGCCGGGGCACACCGCCCGCTTTACCTGCTGCGAAACGGAGAGTTGATTGAGTTTAAAGGAGACCGCAAAGCCATCGGGGGCATCCCGCACAGAAAAAAAGAGGAACAAAAATTTACAAATCACGTAATAAATTACATTCCCGGCGACAAGATATTCTTTTTTTCCGACGGACTAACAGATCAGCTTGGCGGTGAAGAAGATAAAAAGTATTCACCCAAACGGGTTCGTGAATTAATTTTAGAGAACAAAGATTTGACAATGGAAAAATTAAATGCTTATTTTGTTAATGATTTTGATAAATGGAAAGGAAACACGAAACAGATAGATGATGTTTTATTAATTGGTATAGAATTTTAATTTTACATTAAAACAGATAAAAAAAGACCATATGGACAACAAAAAGGATGTAAAAGGCTTTCTTGAGTTTGTATATGAATTTTACAAATCAATGAAAGCACATGAAATTACCCTGGTGTACGAGGGAGAAATCACCCATCAGATTACTAAAGCCTTCACATCTTTAACCGAATCGAACATGGAAAAAGATGATGAAGCAGGAACCGTTCAGCGTAAGGTTTTTCATGTAATGGTGGAGTGTTTGCAAAATATTAGCAAACATGCTGATGATTTTACATCGAACGATTATCTTTTTTCCGGCAGGGGTATATTTCTGGTAAGCAAAAACGAAGACGAGTATAGCGTAACTACCGGAAACGCCGTTGAAAACGACCGCATCGAGGAACTCACCGATATGCTGGAAAAAATAAACAAGATGGATAAGGAGGAACTCAAGCAACTGTACAAAAAACAGATGAAGGAGGGAAGACTATCTGAAAAAGGGGGCGCCGGGCTTGGTTTTATTGACATCAAGAGAAAGACCGGGAAGGAACTCGAATATCACTTTCTACCCATCTCAGACGATACTTCGTTTTTTTTGCTGACATCAACTATTTCACGAACCGAGATTTAAACATAATATAATATGGAAACAATAAAAATTCAAGGAACCGAGGACACTCCGAGAATTATTTTGGATGCAGATAAAGAATTACTCGAAATTTCAGGCCGTTCTTTGCCCGAAGATGTTACAGCATTTTATGAACCTGTGCTGAACTGGCTGAACGAGTATTCTGAAAACCCGAATAAAAATACTGTATTCAATTTTAAATTAACCTATTTCAATACAGCTTCATCAAAGCTTTTGCTTGATATCCTTATGAAACTGGAAGAACTTCATGAAAAAGGCCATGATGTGCTCATCAAATGGCACTATCCTGAAGACGATGAAGACATGGAAGAGGCAGGTGAAGAATATGCCGATATTGTAGATGTACCCTTTGAACAGGTTTCCTATTCAAATTAACATCACATGTTGATGCCGTTGCGGATATTACCATAATAACCTGATAACAAATGAGTGAAGAGATATTGAAAGCCCTTATGCAGTTGTTTGCAATTATTGCAAAACAAGATGAAGGGGTTGAATCCACTCAGGTTGAATATGTAAAAAATTTTCTTCAGCAACAGCTCAGGGAGGAAGAAGTAAAAGAATATTTTACCCTTTTCGAGCAGCATGCAGGTATGGTAGAAGGAGCGGCAGACGAAGAAAATGATGATGAGAAAAATAAGGTCAAATTAACTTCAGTAAGAGACTCTGTAAGAATTCTCGGCCTATGTAAGAAAATTAACAAAACACTTACACAAAAACAAAAAGTTGTTGTTCTGGTCCGACTGTTCGAGATTGTCAATGCCGACCGTAAATTCACCGATCAGCGAATGGCAATTATCAACACAGTGGCCGAGGTTTTTAAAGTTTCCAAAGAAGAATTTGTCAGCATCGAATCATTTGTTATTAAAAATGAATCTGAAAAACTCGATGATATTAATATTCTCGTAATCAATAGTGGAGATTCGAGTTTTGAATACGCGAAAAAAATACGTATCAAAGAACTTGACACCAATATTTTTATTCTCCGCATCAATACTGTAGACCTCTATTTTCTGAAGTATACCGGCAATCAGGATATTTATCTCAATGGCCTGGCCATCAGAAACGACCGAATATATTTGTTTGCCAGCGGCAGCACCGTAAAACTTCCCAAAGGCCCGCCAATATATTACAGCGACGTTGCTGCCCATTATCTGGCAGACATCACCGCAAACCATATCTCTTACGAGGCAAAAAAACTTGAATTCAGGTTCCCTAATGGCACCATCGGCATCAGGGATGTTTCTTTTGCCGAGACACACGGCAGGCTTATCGGGATTATGGGTTCGAGCGGCGCGGGCAAAACTACCCTGCTCAACGTGCTTGCAGGCATCGAGAAACCTTCTTCTGGTGAGGTAATTATTAATAGTGTAAACCTTCACACAGAGAATAAAAAGCTTGAAGGGGTGATAGGCCTTATCCCGCAAGACGACCTTCTTATTGAAGAACTTACTGTGTTCGAAAACCTCTTTTTCAACGCTAAACTTTGCTTCAGAGATAAATCAGATTCCGAAATTACCGATATTGTAAACAAAACCCTTCAAAATCTTGGCCTGTTCGATAAAAAAGACCTCAAAGTTGGCTCCCCGCTTAAAAAAACCATCAGCGGAGGGCAGCGCAAAAGGTTGAATATTGCCCTTGAACTAATCAGGGAACCTTCGATATTATATGTTGACGAACCTACTTCGGGGCTCTCTTCACGCGATTCTGAAAATGTAATGGACCTCCTCAGGGAGCTGACCCTGAAGGGTAAACTGATTTTTGTGGTTATACACCAGCCGTCGTCCGAAATATACAAGATGTTCGATAAGATGATCATCCTCGATACAGGGGGCTATATGATTTATTACGGCAACCCCGTGGAAGCGGTGATGTATTTCAAACGGCTCGATGCCCAGATAAACAGCGAGGCAGGTGAATGCCCCACCTGCGGCAATGTTAACCCCGAGCTTATCTTCAACATTATCGAAGCCAAGGTTGTGGATGAATTCGGAAATTATACCGATGCGCGAAAAACAATGCCCCAGAAATGGGAAGATTACTTTAGATCAAATATCACACCACAGCCTGTTGAAACCATTAACGAATCACCGCCAAAGAACCTGAATATACCGAATTGGTTCAGACAGCTTAAAATTTATACAATAAGAGATTTCCTCTCTAAAATAAGCAACACGCAATACGTGGTACTGAATTTGCTCGAAGCCCCGGTGCTTGGGTTCATTCTCTCTTTTATTATCAGGTATATCGAAGACCCTAAGAAGAATGACTATGTTTTCAGGGTGAATGAGAACATGCATATTTTCATCTTCATGTCGCTGATTGTGGCCCTGTTCTTAGGTCTCATGGTTAGTGCAGAAGAGATTATCAAAGACAGAAAATTGCTTAAACGTGAATCGTTTCTTAACCTCAGCAAATCATCGTACCTTATCTCCAAAATAGCAATACTGTTTGTAATCTCCGCCATACAGGCATTTCTGTTTGTGATTGTTGCCAATACGGTGCTCGAAATAAAAGAAATGTACTTTGCCTACTGGCTGGCACTCTTCTCCACAGCTGCATTTGCCAACATGCTGGGTTTAAATGTTTCCGCAACATTCAATTCTGCAGTAACCATTTACATCATCATCCCTTTGCTTATGATCCCCATGATGATATTGAGCGGCGCCATGTTCAGTTTCGACAAGATGAACCGTGTGGTAAGCAGGCTTGACAAAGTGCCGGCAATAGCAGAGATAATGGTAACTAAATGGACTTACGAAGCCATGATGGTTCACCAGTTCAAAGACAACAAGTTTACAAAAGTTTTCTACGATCTTGAGAAAATCGAAAGCCAGTCTGATTTTAAAATGGTTTACTGGCTGCCTGAAATGCGCAACAGACTTGATGCTGTGCAAAAAGAATATAAAAATACCCAACAGATTACAGAAAATATTGACGCACTGAATGTGCTTCGCAATGAAATAAAGAAAGAACTGCAAATTGTTGATTCAATACGTTTCAGCACGGTATATAATCAATTGGTGCAAACTTCAGGCAGAAGAAATACAGGTAACCGCGAAGTGTATATCAATAAATTCAGCAGCCCTGAAAAAATAACCATTTCAACCTATAATGCTGATATTGGGGCAGAGATAGAGGATTACCTTGACAGTCGTGAAAAATTATACAGCAAAGTATTTGCCCTGGCTATTGGCATGAAAGATGCAAAAATCAATTACTATCTGGAAAACCGCCCGGAGGTATATAAAAAATTCCGCGATGACTACTTCAACGAAGGAATAGCCGATATCTCGAAAAAAATCTACGAATCAAACAAAATACTTGAATACCGTGACGAGCTGGTTCAGCATTACGATCCTATATACCAGGATCCGGATATAAAAGGAAAAATGGATTTCAGGGCACACTTTTTTTCACCCCGGAAACATTTTTTTGGCAAGTATTTTGATACATATAATTTCAACATTAGCGTGGTCTGGATTTTAACAATATTATTGTATATCGCTTTGTATTACGATATGTTTGGAAAACTCCTTACAATAACCGAAAAGTTGAAAAGAAAAAAATAGATTTTTATAGAAATAGTTATTTTTATATCTTTAAACTAAATGTACGAATGCTAAATATTTAATATTATGATAAAGAAAGTCTTATACTACTTATTCGTGATTGCAATTGTTGCATCATGTAAATCAGGCAGTGACAAGTCAGGCACACTTGATCTTGACGATTCTGATATTGTACAGGGAGAACTCGAAGTTTCGGGAGCGGTAATGCAGGACATTATCCAGAGTGTTTCTTCACCTGTTGAGATGGCTGCATTGGTTAAAAGTCTTGGAGTGGGGTTTTCAAATAAATACCTTGCACCAACCAATAAAGTGAGTGAGTTTACAACCAGTTTTCAGAAAGCGTTTAACCTGGGTGTGTATGGCGCCGATCTTGGATATCTTAACATGTACAGTAAAACCGCCAATGTAATAGACTATATTTCAGCGATTAAAAATCTGGCAGATGGTATTCGTGTAGGTCAGTTCTTTGATTTTACAACCCTCAAACGTTTGGCTCAAAACAGTCAGAACCTCGACTCGCTGATGTATCTTTCTGTACACAGTTTCAACCAGATGGACCAATATCTTCGCGACAACAACAGGAGTAACCTTAGCGCCCTGATGGTTATCGGGGTATGGGTTGAAGGACTTTACCTTGTTACACAGGTTGCCAATGAAGCCCCCCATCCCGAGCTGGCAGAAAGAATCGGTGAACAGAAAATTATTCTCGAAAAGCTTATGCTTGTAGTGAAGAATTTTGCCAAAGACAGGCAATTTTCAATTCTTCTTGAAGAACTCAACCTTTTGAACGACCTGTATAAAAATGTGGAAATAGTAATCATTCCGGGTGAACCAGAACCCAGGGAGGAAAACGGGATGCTGGTATTCATACAGAATGAAACAAGTGTTGTGAAAATTACAGATGAACAGCTGAAAGAAATTATCGTCACCACAGAGAAGGTTCGTAACAAGTTAATCAATTTATAATGAATATGAAGAAATTATTATTTTTCCCAATATCAATATTACTATCCCTTATTTCTTTAGGTATCCGGGCACAGGATATATCCCAGGTAGCTGCCCAATGTGCAGCCGCTGCAGATGCTGTTTATTTAAAGGATTATGTGGTAAATCTTGATGCAAGCACCCCGGGCGGTGCGCCGAATCAGGCCCGGTTTGCGCTTATGCTTAGCAAAAGCACTAAATACCGCTTTTCGGTTTGTCCTGCACCTAACTCAGAAGGTGAACCGGTATTGAAACTATATGATATGAACGTACTTGTTGGCAGTACCTATTTAGAAGCTACCGGTAAAGATTTTCATATGTTTGACTTTAATTGCCAGAAGTCAGGAATCTATCATGTTTTTATCTCTTTCAAAGACGGCAAAGCCGGAGAGGCGGTTGGCGTTCTCTCTTTTGTAAAAAGACTGTAAAACATTTTATTGATATATAACTGCCGGTACCCGCAAAGTACCGGCTTTTTTTATTTTAACAACCCCATTATTGTTGATTGATATGCAGCCCAAAAAGTTGACATGATAAACAAAATAAATATCAATCTTGTAAAAAAACCAGGCCTGGAAAAAACAAAATAGTGGCTGATAAGGTAAGAAACAGGTATGGCAATAAATAAAAGTGCTTCAACTCCAAAAGAAGGGATTATAAAATACAGAACAACCGTAAATGCAAATAACCAGAAAAAATAAAGAAAAAACTTACGTGCATGTACTTTCTTTGTATCATATTTTTTTACCATAAAAAAGCTGGAAATAACGAAAACCAATACCAGAACTATCAAGAAAACATTTAATTCAGCGATATAGTCTTTTATGGAATTACCGGCTACAACACTGTTTCTGAACAATGCAAACAATCTCTCAAAATCTTTGTCGAAGAAATAATAATACCCGAAAAGAAAAAGATACGGCAACAAAAAACCAATAACAGAAAACGCCCATTCCCTCCAGTTTGGAACCCGGAACAACAGCAGTCCAATCCAAATAAAAAAAATAAAAAATACCGAATTAAAGTAGATAAGCCCTGAAAACGAAACCATAAGTGCTGCGTCAAAATAGTGATAAGCAATGCCCTCGTATTTATAAGATGCAAAAATACGGAATATTGCCAGCAGGAGTAAAAGCGACGCAAAGACTACCGGCGAACACCTCTGTAGCATAACAACACCACCGGTTAAAATTAAATAGATGAAGGCCGGCATATATGTACGTTCAGATATAAAAAAATACCGGAGGTTAAGCCTGGCTATCAATATGCTGATTAAAAAAAACAGGAGCAGGGCAATTATTTTGGAAAGAAAAACATGAGAAAGACAAAAGTGGGACAATGGCCGATAAAACGGCGCTGAAAACCGGTCGAATGGTAAAGAAGTAATATTTGTATCGGAAAATCCCGGAAGCCATACCAGAAAAATAATCAGGGGCAATACAACTACCGCCGCAGGACGCGTATTTTTAAATAGCCGCAGGAACATACAAAATACTGTTTCTTATTGTTTATAAACAACTTATCATGCATAAAGAGAGGATTATTATTATCCATACATGCATAAAACAGGTTTAAAAATAGTATAAATATAATTAATGCTATGTTGATTGACAGAAAATAATGAACCAAAGCATGAACTGTATGATTAATCCCCTCTTTAGCACAATATTTAAAGAAAAGCTATAAAAGTGATTCGAGTTTATTTACAAAAACACTTTTTGGAACTGCACCAACCTGTTTATCTGCCAATACACCATTCTTAAAATAAAGAACGGTGGGTATATTCCGAATACCGTATTTGGCAGAAATTCCCGGATTGCTATCAACATCTACCTTTCCGACTATTGCCTTATCTTTATATTGCTCGGCGATTTCGTTAATAATCGGGCCAACCATACGACAAGGCCCGCACCATTCTGCCCAGAAATCAACTATTACAGGCTTATCTGCCTGACTTAAAATCTCATCAAAATTACTATCTGTAAACTCTAAAGCCATAATTGAATGTTTTAAATAAAAATAATCGCTAATTAAAATTAATAAATTCCTCGGTTCTTTTCTGGTTCAATACACTTTAAATTCAACCTCGGGTGTTTTTTGCAAAAAATCAACCAACTGGTTGGTGAGTTCTATACGCTGCGACCTTGAATACATTTCCACGGTCATCTTTTCAACAGGGTCAACAAAAAGAAATTTCATGGCAACATTCCCGGGTTTCGATGACAATTGTTTAATATCAGCAATAAGTTCATCCGACAGGTTTTCTAACGATATTTTAACCGATAAGTTCTTTATAAGTTCATCACGAACATTGCTTAACAGCGAAATGCTTTTTATCCTGAACTCAAGCTCATTTTTTCTCCAGGTGCTCTCACTAAAACAGCCTTTGATGAGCAGCGAATAACCCTCGTAAAAATATTTCCTGTATGTTTCGTAGTCCCGGCCAAACATGGTCAATGTGTATGAATCGGAATAATCTTCGATTGTCATTGAACCATAAGGTTTGCCATTTTTACTTATGGCATTCTTAACCGAAGTAACAATGCCGGCTACGGAAACATCTTTATCTTTAATTTTATCGGTATTCCTGAATTCAGCAAGATGGGCATTGCAATAGGTTTCTATTTCAAGTTTATAATAATCAAGCGGATGGGCAGATAAATAAATACCAATGAGTTCTTTCTCTTTATTGAGCCTTGCCAGCGTTGACCATTCAATTCCTTCGGGAATTGCAGGTTTCATTACCTGAATCGTTTCGATGTCGCCAAAAAGGGTAGGAGCGGAGTTGCTCTCGCTCTGCATCTTATTGCCGTATTTTATCAGCATCTCAAGAAAAGGCACATCATTGTCTGAGCTTGCAAAAAACTGATGGCGCTTTATCTCGTCGAAACTGTCAAACCCGCCGGCCATGGCAAGCGCTTCGACAGACCTTTTATTAACTGTGGTAAGATTTACCCTTTCCACAAAATCGTATATGTTTTTAAAAGCCCCCCCCTTATCACGTACTTCAATGATATGTTCAACAGCGGCCTCGCCCACACCTTTGATGGCCGCCATTCCAAAGCGGATATTTCCGTTTTTGTTTACGGTAAACCTTGAGTGGCTTTCATTAATATCAGGAACAAGCACGTTCATGCCCATTCTCTTACACTCATCCATGAAGAAAGTTATCTTCTTAATATCATTCAGATTACGACTAAGGACGGCAGCCATAAATTCTGCCGGGTAATTTGCCTTAAGGTAGGCTGTCTGATATGATACGTAAGCATAGCATGTAGAGTGTGATTTATTGAATGCGTATTCTGCAAACGATTCCCAGTCTTTCCATATTTTATTAACGATCTCTTCCTGGAAACCGTTTTTACTGCAACCTTCAACAAATTTCTCTTTTAATTGGTCCATCATGGCCCTGATCTTCTTTCCCATGGCCTTTCTTAACGAGTCGGCCATACCTTTTGTAAAACCGGCAAGTTTCTGAGAAAGTAGCATCACCTGCTCCTGATACACTGTGATCCCATAGGTGTCTTTAAGAATCTCCTCCATATCGGGCAGGTCGTAGGCTATCTTTTCCTTGCCAAGCTTACGGTTAATAAAGCTGGGAATATAGTCCATAGGCCCGGGCCTGTAAAGCGCGTTCATGGCAATAAGATCCTCGAACCGGTTGGGCTTCAGCATACGCAGGTATTTTTTCATTCCTTCCGATTCAAACTGAAACAACCCGGTGGTTTCGCCCCTGCTGTATAGATCAAAGGTTTTCTGATCGTCGAGGGGAAAGTTTTCTGTATCGAGGTTGATGCCTTTCGATTTTTTTATATTGTCAACTGTATCCTGAATAATGGATAGTGTTTTCAACCCTAAAAAATCCATCTTGAGCATACCCACCGATTCAATATGTTTGCCGTCGAACTGGGTTACATATAACTCGGCATCTTTATTGATACATATGGGTATATGCTCTTCAAGATCGTTTCGCCCGATGATAATGCCGCAAGCATGCACGCCGGTCTGTCGCACGCTTCCTTCAAGAACTTCGGCATATTTAAGTGTCTGAGAAATAAGTTCGTTGGGTGAATTACGCTCAGACATTAGTTCAGGTACCTCTTCGTAAGCCTTAGAAAAGGTAGTTCCGGGTCGCTCGGGCACCAGCTTTGCCAGCCGGTCTGCTTCAGAAAGTTCAAGTTTTTGTACACGGGCAACATCTCTGATGGCCATCTTAGGCGCCATTGTGCCAAAAGTAATTATATGCGCCACCCGTTTCTTACCATATTTATTCACCACCCATTGCAATACCTTTTCACGCCCATCTTCATCAAAGTCAATATCAATATCGGGCATCGAAACACGGTCGGGGTTCAGGAACCTTTCAAACAGCAGGTCGTATTTTATCGGGTCAATGTCGGTTATCCTTAAACAGTATGCCACTACCGAACCTGCTGCAGAACCCCGGCCGGGGCCCACCGAAACACCCAGTTCACGAGCTGCACATAAAAAATCCCATACAATAAGAAAATATCCGGGAAAGCCCATTTTCTTTATCGTATCAAGCTCAAAATCAATCCTTTCTTTTAACGATACTGAAGTCTCCTTATAACGCACCTCAGCACCTTTATAAGTCAAATGCCTGAGGTAATCATCTGCACCCGAAAATCCCTCAGGAATCTCGAAGTCGGGCATCACCGGGGCGCTGTTCAATTCGTATTGTTCAACCTTTTCGACTATTTCAAAGGTATTTGTCAGCGCATCGGGTATATCAGAAAAGAGTTCTTTCATTTCCTGCCGGGTCTTCATCCACTCTTGTCTGGTATATCGCATACGGTTCTGGTCATCCACATCTTTGCCGGTGCTTATACATAAAAGCCTGTCGTGCGCAGGTGCATCTTCTTCGTTTATAAAATGGACATCGTTGGTTGCAATAACCTTTGTGCCTGTCTCTTTGGCCAGTTTGAGCAATTGTTCGTTCACAAAAACCTGATCATTGTATACTTCCCTGTCTATAGCAGGATCGCCCGATTTGTGCCTCTGAAGTTCAAGATAAAAATCGTCGCCGAAAATGGTCTTGTATTCTATCAATGCATTTTTCGCAGCTTCATAATCCACATGCCTCAGGGTATGTGGAATTTCACCGTTCAGGCAGGCTGAAGAAGCAATAAGCCCTTCGCTGTGTAAAGCTAAAACCTTTTTATCTATACGCGGTTTATAATAAAATCCTTCTGTCCAGCCTTTTGAAACAAGTTTTATAAGATTATGGTACCCTTGTTTGTTCTTTGCCAGAAGTATCAGGTGAAACCCTCCCCCGTCTATCTTATCTGATTTTTCAAGCATAGAACGCTTAGCGATATAAACCTCACAACCCAGTATTGGTTTGATGCCATGTTTTAGTGCTTCGTTATGAAACTCCTTCACGCCAAACATGTTGCCATGATCGGTAATGGCCAGCGCCATCATTTTGTCTTTAACAGCCTTCGATATCAGCGATTTAATATCAGCGGCCCCATCGAGTATAGAGTATTGTGAATGCACATGCAGGTGCGTGAACGGGATATCGTTCTCCGTAATTCCGTTGTTTATTACCTCTTCTGTGTCTGGAACAGTATTACCGGTTTGTTCAGAAAAATTCGAAACTATTTCAATTTCAAATGGTTTAAATGTATCAATATTTATTTCATTAAATTCATGAAGTTCATCCTCTGTCATGCAGATGACTTCGGTGCGATATACCCCCTTCCTTATCAATTCCAGGAAACACCTTGCCGTGGCTGCTACATCAGCTGAGGCATTGTGAGCCTCTTCAAAAACCTCTCCAAAAAGTTTTTGATGAAGCTCGGCAAGATTAGGCCATTTATATTTTCCGCCCTTGCCCCCGGTAAGGGCACAAAAATTGGTGGAAGTTTCCATGGTACAGATCTTTTTCATAGATAGAAGCTTGTTCTCCATACCGGTTCTGAAATATTCGGCCCCGACAATCCTGAGATCAAATTCTATATTATGTCCAACTACCACGGTGCATTTTTTCAGGGCAAGCGAAAACTCACTAAGTACATCATCCAGATTGTGCCCTTCAGAAAGGGCTTTCTCCGTTGAGATTCCATGTACCTTTTCGGCGCTGAAGGGAATCGTAAAACCTTCGGGTTTGATAATATAGTTCATAGCCTCAACAAGTTGTCCTTGCTTATCATGAACTTCCCACGCAAGCTGCACCATTCTTGGCCAATTGTCTGAATCGGATACGGGAGCCTGATAATTCTTTGGCATAGGGAGCACGAATGGGCTCCTCCTGAACGGCGAACGCATCGACCAGTCTGA
>JAWOHT010000119.1:0-7340 GCA_046485045.1 Bacteroidales bacterium | reverse complement strand
GGCCATTTTATAAACAATGCCAATTACGATGGAGATCCCGCAACCGGCGGTGTAATTCTGAACGGTACTTCGCTGCAGAATGTTTCAGGAACCGGAACGTTCGGTCGTTTGGAACTCAATAATACCGCAGGAGCAAGAATCCTGAACAATATTTCACTTCAGAAAAATCTTATATTATCCAACGGGGTTTTCGACATCAATCAACAATTGTTGACACTTGGAGTTAACAGCAATATTGAGGGAAGCTCTTTCAGTGCCACAAAAATGATAACATCTGACGGGGTCTTCAGCAATGTAGGATTAAAAAAATACTTTAGCATTTACAGTGGCCCGGAGTTAACTTTTACTTTTCCTATGGGTACATCAGCAAAATATACCCCTGCTGTAATTACCTATATTTCAAACACAAACGTTGGATCAATACGCATTAATAACATCAATGATAACCACCCGGGAGTGTTTGATGCTGCCAACGTACTGCAATATTTTTGGGATGTTGAAAGTTCAGGTATTGCCGGATTCAGCGGCAATCTTGTACTCAATTACAAGGATGGAGATGTTATGGTTACCGGAACGAATACCGAAGCCGATTATATTGCAGCCCGGCTGTTGATACCCGGTACCAGTTGGATTAAAGCCGCACCGGGAGCAGGTACCGATAATGTAGATGAAGCCGGCAATACCATAACCTATAATTATACAAATTCTAACAATCTCAGTGGTGAATACACAGCAGGTATTGATCCTGCCATACCGGATCAGGTGCCTGAATATACAAGCCTTGCTGATGGGGACTGGTCTGATGAAACCAACTGGACACAAACAGGGGGCGACACATATATGTGTCCACCTGGCGGTCCCAATGGATTTATTGTTATCATTGATCATGATATTGATGCAGATGCCGGCTACTGTTCTGCCTACAGAACAACCATTAACGGTAAACTCAATATCGTTGTTCCGTTTTTTGGTCATAACCTGGGTACTGTTGACGGGAATGGAACGCTTCATTTAGAAAATGGCACACTTCCTGCGGGAAGATATACCTCATTCTTTGATTGTTCTAATAACAGCACCTTAGAATACGGCGGAAACACAGATTATACACTCGTTTCTGACCTTTACAACTCCATCCCCAAATTGCATTTCACCGGTAGCGGTGCAAGAAGATTACCCAATAAAAACATTACAATATGCAGGCAACTTTTAATAGATGGCCCATCACTTGACAACAGCCTGAATAACCATAAACTTATCATTCTGGGCACAATGGAAAGATATAATACAGGAGCTTTCATCAGTGGTTCAGGCACAGGCGCTACGGTATCCTTTGCAGGTATTGCCCCCCAAACCGTTGGTGGCGTTTTTGGTGATTTTGCAGGTTCAAACAGTTTTAATAATCTTGAAATAAACAATGCTGCAGGTCTTGCCATCAATTTCAACGGAAATATTGAAGTCAGCGGTAATTTGTTGCTGACAAACGGAACCATTCAGACAACTGCTGACAATAGGCTTACCATTACCAACACAGCAATTAACTGTGTTATTCCATTTGGAGGCAGTTCTACGTCGTTTGTAAACGGACCGCTAAATAAAAAGATAAACCAGGGTGATAATTTCTTTTTCCCGATCGGAAAGGGCACTGTATTGGGTAATAAACTGTCGCTTTCATCTTCACGTAACGGAACAATTATATGGATTGCCGAATTTCATACGCCCAATCCCACATCTTTAAGCCTCACTACACCGTTAACTTATGCAAACTCAAAGGAATACTGGACAGTTGGCGCTATATCGGGGGATCATGCAATTGTAAACTTAAGATGGAATCCGTTAAGCGATTTAACACCCCTGATGACCGAAAACGGATTAAGCGATATGTTTGTAGCAGGTTATAATACCGGAACCGGTGAATGGCAGAGAATTGGTTCCAGCGCTTTTGGAGATTATAATAATGGCACTGTATATACCACAGCCCTTATTACTGTTCCTTCTGCACATTCAGGCAACTATACCGTGGCTTGCACCAATATTACAAAACCCAGGGCCTCGTTAACCCCAACAGGACCGGTTTGCGGCGTATCGGGAATACCTGTGGATTTTACAGCCTCCATTCCCATTAACCTCGGTTACATTCTTTCTTATAAAAAAGACGGAGTGGAACAAACACCTGTAACAGTCAGTTCGCTTCCCTATGCTTTGCCAACCGGCGCTACAGGAGCAACTTATCAGTTAACCGGTTTTACCTATAACAATCCCCCGCATGCTGGGCCTGTCGGCACAGGAGTAGTTGACCCGGCTGTGATAACCACATACACTGTTCCAACAACTTCTCAAGCCGGAAGCGATCAGTCCGTTTGCGGTGGGACAAGCGCAACACTGGCTGGTAATGTTCCGGGTGTTGGAAGCGGATTATGGACAATTGTTGGCGGAGCAGGCGGAACCATTGTTCAACCTACGATTAATAACAGTGCATTTAATGGCACAAATGGTACAACTTACACACTTCGCTGGACAATAAGCAACGGTACCTGTACATCTTATGATGATGTGATGATTGATTTTCCCCTCTTGCCCGTACAACCCGGTATTTTCACTTCTGGTTTTGACGAAATCTGTCAGAATATCCCTGGTGTCACTTATTCGGTAACCAATGATGTTACCCTTACTTATAACTGGAATTACTCAGGAACCGGTGTAAGCATCATTGGAACTGGTAATTCAGTAAATCTCGATTTTGATACAACAGCTACAAGCGGTACTTTAAGTGTAACGACTACCAACGGTTGTGGGACGAGTTCAGCCCTTACCCGAAACATTCTTGTAAATACTGTGCCGCCTACCTCGCTAATTTATCATGATACAGAATAAAATTAAATGAAGAAGATAAAAGATTAAATATTTCAATAGTATAAACAAAAAAAGTAAAATTATGAAAACAGAAAATTTGATGAAGATTGCAGGAAGTATATTGCTTTCTGTGTTTATGGCCGGGCATTCGTTTGCTCAAACCACTACTCCTCCTACTCAACCCAGTGTGGTTACACCGCATAGTGTAGGGGTTAATTCAACGCATATTTATGATGTAGCCTATACTGTCAGGGGCGCCGTTCCCAATGTCTATACATGGACCATTTATACGGCCGATGCATCATACGTAAAAGGCGCTGCTGCAGTGGCAGGTACCGATTATAATATTACTGCAGGGGGAAATGATGCCCTTCAGAATATTGATTGGTTGATTGCAGGTTATTATGTGATTGAACTTCAGGAAACCAATCCTGCCGCTTTTGGAAGCTGTGCGGGTACTTTACAGGCATTAAATATTCTGGTTGGACCGACCGGTACTGTTCAATTCTTTGCAGCAACAGGCACCGATCAGTGTCCTTCATCTCTTGGATACTCACCTGCTTTAAGTTATACCGGTACTGTTTCGTATCCGATAACAGTTGATGTTCAGTATTCGATCAACGGATCAACAAGTACAGCTACAATCTCTGTTGCAGATGCTGCTGCATCCCTTAATATTCCGGCCTTAACTGGATTTCTTGCTAACGCTACCACTTCTGATGATCTGGCTCGAAGTGTAACAATTACAGGGGCGAAAGATTCATTCGGAGGCGATCTTACTGTTGGTGCAACAAGCGCTCATACGTTTGCTGTTTGGTCATTACCAGCTACTACGCCAATACGTCACGATTAAGAAAAAGAAAAGACAATTGCTTTGGCAATATGAAATTATGTTCTTTAGGAAATTGTATGCTTGAGCTTCCTGTAACAATTATGCAAAAGTGCTTTGCTTAAAATCAAGGTTTTGATAATGCTTTAGCGACACATTGCATGAATTTGATGAGTGTTTAATCGGGTAAAGAAAACGGAGTGTATTCAGTTAGGTTTTTTATGAAAATGAAGAGCATTGGTATTATATATAGTTGCTTACTAACAGTCTTCCTGTTTTGCTGTGTTAACCATGCTCACTCGCAGGTTCAGGTAACCAGGGGGTCTGTACACCATTATTCGGTTTCTCCAATTCCCGAATCAGCCACCTATAATTATCATTGGTCGGTTACTCCCGGCGGTACCTCTTCTGATTTTGGCACCGCTGCAACTTCCAATGATGTTTTATGGGATGGAGCAACTGGTACATATACAATTACGGTTTATCCGACAAAACCTGTGTCAAATTGCGCAGGCAGCAGCCATACACTTCTGGTGAATGTAGTTGATATGAATATTGTATGGTCTTCAATAAGTTCAACCCAATGTCCAAAAACCGATAACCAGTCAGGTGATTTTTCGATAGTTGCTGATTATACAGGTGTAATGGGCGCATGGAGTTTCACATACAGTATTGATGAATTATCTGAACAAACTGTAAATATCGCCGAAGGTAACAGTACCATTGTCAACATTGATGGATTCACTAATTCATCCAATACCGAGCAGGCGATCCATACTATCCGGATTTCATCAATCACCACTCCTGATAATCATACATTTAATTATTCAGGTTCCGAGTCTGATGCAGCTACGCGCTTATACACAGTTATTGTAGAGCCGACACCAGGTACATCGGGGATTATTCAATTATGAGAATGAGAATGAGAATGAGATAATGTGCTAATGTGCTAATGTGCTAATGTGATAATGAGATAATGTGATAATGAGATAATGTGATAATTTGCTAATGAGATAATGAGATAATTTGAAAATGAAAAAATGAAAGAATGAGATAATTTGAAAATGAGATAATGAGATAATGAGATAATTTGAAAATGAAAAAATGAAAGAATGAGATAATGTGATAATGAGAATGAGAGAATGGGAGAATTTGAAAATGAAAAAAAGAAAAAATAAATGGGTGTTAAATATTGGATTTTTTCAAATGGATAAGAAAATATAAAATGTTGAGGATGAATTCCTGACATAAACTTTTTACATGAAGATTATGATCTTTATTAAATGGCTGTTTTTTCTGGTGCTTCTGCATGCAAATATTGATTTAATTGCACAGGATGACTATACGCTATGCGCAACCCGGAAAGGCATAAAATACGAGGTAACAGGTGATGTCGGTTCTATTTTTCACTGGACAGTGGAGGGAGGCCGGATTGTTTCTGACCCTCATGCCAACATAATAACAATAGACTGGGATAACATACCGGGTGATTATAAAATTTCGGTTTATGAAGAGACAGCTAAAAGTTGCAAAGGGAATAACATGATTATCAACATAAAAATTAATGAATCACCCTTTGTGAACATGGGAAAAGTTAAAAATATATGTGAGGGCGGACAGGTTGAATTTAATCCGGGCGAAGGTTTTAATACTTATCTCTGGCAGGATGGCAGCTCACAACCAACCTACACAGCCAGTGAGAATGGAATATACTGGGTTGAGGTTACCAATCGTTATGGTTGTTCGTTTCGCGATTCGGTTTTATTGGTTACCAGTTTGCCTCCGAATATCCAACTCGGTAAGGATACAATGTTATGCGCTCCAAACGAACTGGTGCTCGATGCCGGATATTTCGACGGATTATACGTCTGGCACAATGGCTCAAATACGCAGACTATTATTGCTCAGGAAGGCGATGGTCAAATATGGGTTAAGGTAACCGACTCAAATGGGTGTATAGGGACTGATACCATTCAGATTTTGAATTGCACTTATCATTTCAATTTATTCATTCCGAATGCATTTACACCCAATGACGATGGCCGTAACGACTATTGGCTGATTAAGGGGCATGAGAATTATCCGAATATCAGTGTAAAAGTCTTCGATTCCTGGGGAAACCAGGTTTTTCAATCTGACCAGGGATATTCTCAACCTTGGGATGGCACTTGGAATGGAAAAAAATTACCGGTGAATGCCTATTATTATGTTATTAATCTGGGTGATGGCTCAAAAGAAATCGTAGGGAGCATTACGCTAATCAGATAATCTCAATATTCGAAAAACAAAAACATTATGCCAAATAAAATATACATCAAGGCAATTGCAGGAATAAAATATAAATTTTTTTCCCCAATTATAATAGTATGTAGTATTCTATTGTCTTCACTCAATAAAACTAACGCTCAACAAATTCCCCTTTACAGTCAATATACCTTTAGCCCATTTGTTTTAAACCCGGCTGCAGCCGGCGCTGAAGGGTATACCACAATTAATTTTACTAACAGGTACCAATGGGCTGGTATTGAGGGCGCCCCCAGGACGTTTTCGGCAAGCATTCAAACCAGAATTATGAAAAAAAGCCATATTTTTAAAAATAAACCCATTAAAAGAAATATTAAATATAATTTGCGTAACGGCAGAGTAGGTTTGGGCCTTACTGCATATAATTACCATGCCGGGCAGATTGATCAAACAGGTACTCAATTAACTTATGCTTATCATCTTATTTCCAACAACAAATCGCAACTTTCGCTGGGTTTGTCGCTCGGATTCCTCAGGTACAAAATAAATACCGGCAATTTACAATTGATTGACATGGACGATGATCCTATTCTATATAACAAAATCTCATTGTTCATCCCGGATGCCAATGTTGGTATTTTTTATTCTGATCGGGAAAAATATATTGGATTCTCAGTTTTACAACTGTTACAGGCATCCATCAATTTTGGTGCTTATAATAGCGAAAATTTTTTGATGTACAGGCAGTATTACCTTGTGGGAGGCTATAAATATAACCTTACAACGCAAGATGTGTTAGAGTCTTCGTTTTATCTTAAATCCTCCCAACAATTGAATTTTCAAATAGATGTATCCACAAAATTTGTTCATAGGGGCAGGTTTTGGATTGGTATAGGTTACAGATCCGGATTAACCTTTATTGGCTCAACTGGTTTAAGCATTAATAAATTTTATTTTGGGTATGCATATGATTACAGCCCCAGGGGATTGCAAAACAGTTCATACGGTTCTCACGAAGTAATGCTTGCCTTGAAATTGGGTGACAATGTCAGGCGTTACAGGTACCTTGACAGGTATTAATAACCAAAATGGCTTCAGCAATACTTTATGTTCACTGTTGTGTCTGCGAATACGCCCGGACAGATAAGCTGTGTAACCGGTATAATATTTATCGGCAGTAGGTGAGTAGATTATATAAAAATGGTAGTATTGCATAGAACAAAAAAGGGTAAATTTTACATTTACCCTTTGAACTTTTAGTGGGCACTGTTGGATTCGAACCAACGACCCTCCCGACTGATAAGTCGGGATTGGACGATCCGAACGCCCGCGGCCAGCGAGTCGTTCGCGGCGGTTCCTGGTACGACCGGCCTCACCGCGCACGCAGTTCGTTCCGGCTCTCGTACGAGCCCTGGCA
>JAWOHT010000100.1:0-14469 GCA_046485045.1 Bacteroidales bacterium | reverse complement strand
CTGCTGGAAGAACGAAATCTGTATCTTAATCCGTCTGAAATACTCAAGAGGGGATATTCCATAACCAGGCACAATAATAAAGTGGTAAAAGATGCTTCAGTTCTTATGGAGGGTGATTTGCTCGAAACAATGTTTCACAAAGGCAGGTGTATAAGCAAAGCAGGCTCGGTAAGTCCTTTCTGACAAACCCTTAGAGGCAGAAAGGACTTTTTATTTTGAATTGTTTTAGAACGGGAGGTATGATAATAGGTATTTATTCCCCGCTTTTACCGTAATTCGGCAAAGCCCTTGCACTGGGATCGTTGACGTTGCAATTCTCCCATGATTTATTGGGCATCCAGAAATCTTTAATTAATTCGGCCCTGCCGGGAAAATGCTGCTCGAAGATATCCCTGTACATTAGCGATTCTTTTGAAATAGGAGGGGCATGCCTGTATTTGAACCGTGCTGCAAGCACATCTTCTTCTGAATAGAGTTCATCGGCATATGCTTTCAGGTTGTCAACCACACTATGGCCTACGGCATCTGAAAATGCAGCTTTTTCACGGTATAAAATCTCATGGGGCAGGTAATCGCCTTCAAAACTCTTTCGCAACAGGTATTTGCCAACACCGGTAAAATTCATTTTTAACTCGGGACGGATGCTCATCACATAATCCACAAAATCGAGATCACCAAATGGGACCCTTGCTTCGAGTCCGTTAGAGGAAATTGACCTGTCGGCGCGCAATACATCATACATATATATTTCGCGGATACGCTTCACTGCCTCTTTCTGAAATTCTTCGGGCGAAGGGGCAAAATCGGTGTATTTATAACCGAATATCTCATCGCTGATCTCTCCGGTCATAAGTACTTTAATATCTGTATTCTCCGAAATATATTTGCACACAAGGTACATACCCATTGATGCCCTTATGGTTGTAATATCCCATGTTTCAAGGTTATTGATTAAAGTAAAAAGGGTATCGAAAATATCTTTTTTTGTAAACAACACTTCTGTGTGCTCTGCCCCCAGATAATCTGCTGCAATGCGGGCATATTTTGTGTCAATGGGGTCTTTATCAATACCCACGGCAAAGGTTCTTATCGGCTTATCGAGCATTCTGGCTGCAATGGCACAAACAAGGCTTGAGTCAAGGCCCCCGCTGCATAAAAATCCAACAGGCACATCAGCCTGCAGTCGTTTTTCAACAGCAGTGGTAAGCAGCCTGTTAATGTTTTGAAATACCTCCCCTGTCTCATGATTGTTGAATTTTTCCACATGCCCGATATCCCTGTAACAGATAAACTTCTCACCATCGTAAATATGGCCCGGGGGAAAAGGCTTAATCTCTTCGCAGATACTATGGAGGGCTTTCATTTCGCTGGCAAATAAAATCTCGCCGTATTGAGAATAGCCGTAAAAAAGTGGCCTGATCCCGATTGGGTCTCTTGCGGCGTAATATTTCTTACTTTCAGCATCAAATATCACAAAAACATATTCTGCATCAAGTTCAAGGGCCGTGTTTTTCAATCCCTTGTCGAGCAAAAGCGGTATAATCACTTCGCAATCGCTGTCTGATTTAAATTCATAGCTGTCTTTATAATGCTCCCTAATCTGTTTGTAATTATATATTTCGCCGTTGCAAACAAGGTGAATGTGCTTGTGTACCAGCGGCTGGTTACCATTATTGGTGACATCAATAATTTTCAACCTGTGAAAACCCATCCAGCCATGTTCGCCAAAATCTTCAGTATGTGAGTTATCTGGCCCCCTGTATTTAACCCTTTTGAAATCGTGGGCCACTCCCAGCTTGATCATCTTGTCGCTACCTGTATATACAGTAAATCCACACATATATCCTGCTCTCCTTATAAAATGAAATAATAAAAAACCATATGCAAAAATAGATAATTTATAATTATTATCGCAATATTTATTTCATTTATTTATTTTTTATTCATTTTTTGTTTTATTTTATTGTTTTTTTTATGTTTTCTATTACATTTTATCATAACAATACATGAATTCGTATTCTAAACTGATAAATTATAAGTGCCGCACTAAAATCAGCGGTCTCATTCAACAATTGAACCGGATATGAATCTTTTAACCAGCATTGACAATCAAGACGAAGAAGTTTAAAATATTTGACTGCCAGGTAATGATAATTAAGCGAATTATGCCCCATTATCGTTCATCGGCAGCATCCTGCCCGGATTTTGTGCCAGCATTATTACCGTCAGAAACTCAGAAAAACATTAACTAAAAATTATCCGGGCGACAAATAGTGACCTTTTTCAGGAATGAAAAACATGAAATAGTTGAATTTTTTGACAAATTGTTAATTATTTGTGATGAATTATTCCGGTTTTACAAAAATGTTCATATAATTTTATAGAAAATTTTTTCACCAATTGTTGATGAAATTTATATTGTGCCATACCAGAATTTAACCTTAAAGACAATTAAGGAATTACAGAAAACATATATCATGGACAACCTGCTGATTGAAAGCACAAAAAAAACACCAGAAGTATCATTCAATATTGACGGGCGGATAAGAATCAGCGGAAGGTCCATTCCTGAAGATGCCACCAAATTTTACGACGACCTCTACGAATGGATATATTATTATTGTCAGGAACCACCGGAGTCAACAACTGTTGATATCGAACTTGAATATTTTAACAGTGGTTCATCCAAAGCCATTCTGCATATTCTGAGGGCCCTTGTGGATATATCAAAGAAAGGACATAAGCTCTCCATCAACTGGTATTACGAAGAAGGTGATGATGATATTATGGAACGCGGTGAATACTACGAGTCTATTCTCGAAACAAAGTTCAACTTTCTTGAAACTCAATAACTAAAATTATTTATTGCCCTTTCTGCTCCTCCATTATACGGTGATTAAAAAATAAGCAAACCGTTACCATCTGATGTTCGATTTATACATTTCCTGAAAAAAATTATTACCATTACAAAATTTTTAAAAGGAAAACACATTGTCAAATAACTGATGATTTTATTTAAAAACTTAAAAAGTATCCTAAGATACCCTGCACTGTATATGGTTATTACTATCAATGCATTTCAGAGTATGAACGGCCAGACCGATTGTCCATCTCGTGAGGTGAACTTTAACGCGGGAGAAATGCTTGATTACGCTGTTTCATATAATTGGTTTGTTCTATGGACTGATGTGGGAGATGTAAGGTTTACCGTAGATGAAGCCAAAATCGGGAAAAAACCTTACCTGCATTTACTGGGAACCGGACAAACAACACCTGCCTGGGACATTTTTTTCAGGGTAAGGGACAGGTATGAATCATGGGTTAATCCTTCAACCCTTAAACCTGTTTATTTCAAAAGAAGAGTGCGTGAAGGAGGATATGAGATAGATATTAAATATATTTTTAACCGTACTAAAAACTATGCGCTTAGTTCTTATATATTGAACAAAAAACCCGAAGAAAAGGACACCCTTGAAATAACAAACTGCACCTTTGATATAATGTCAGTATTATATTATGCGCGTACGCTTGATTATTCAGGTCTTAAAATGGGAAAAATCATTCCATTCACTATTCTGCTTGACAGACAATTGGAAAATGTATATTTCAGGTATATTGGAATTGAAACGATCAAAATAAGGCCTATCGGAGAAATCGAATGTATTAAGTTATCTGTTTCAGTTGTTGCCGGATCGGTTTTCAAAGAGGGAGGAGAAAGTTTGAATCTCTGGATTACCAACGACAGGAATAAAATTCCCGTGTTCCTCGAATCTCCTATAATTGTTGGTTCGGTTAAAGTAAGACTTCAGGCATACAGTAACCTGAAATATCCGTTTGAAGCATTGAGTAAATAAAATACCGGTTATTTATAATCAAACTAAATTAGATAAAAAAACTAATGAATTACGTCGCACATAAAAGAACATAATTATTTTTGTAAATTCTGAAAATGAGGCATCATTTAATGAGTTCTACCCAATGTATTGATCACACCGGCATAGTCGAAAAAGTAAATGAAAAAAGCGTGCTGGTAAGGTTTCAGTCTCCTTCCGCCTGCGGAAGTTGTTCTGCCAAATCGTTGTGCGCTCCTGCTGCATCAGGAAATAAAATTATTGAAGTATTTACCCAGTCAGGTTCTTTCTCTCAAGGAGATGCAGTTAAAGTCTCAATAACCAGGGCTATGGGGAATAAAGCGCTGTTTTACGGTTACCTCTTACCCTTTCTCCTGGTGATAACCACACTTATCATTACATTCTCACTCGGTTTGTCTGAAAATATTGCAGGGCTTCTCTCGCTTTCGGTACTTATACCATATTATTTAACCATTTATTTATTAAAGGAAAAAATTAACCGGATGTTCGTTTTCACACTAAAAAAGCCAATATAAAATGAACCAGATTGTTATATATACCATAGCTTCACTCAGCCTTCTCGGGGCTGCTTCGGCTGTCATACTGTATTTTGTTGCGCAGAAATTTAAGGTTTACGAAGATCCCAGGATTGATGAAGTGGAAGCCGCTCTTCCGGCTGCCAATTGTGGCGGTTGCGGCTATGCCGGATGCAGAAATTTCGCTGAATCGTTGGTGAAATCCGAAAGTTTTGACGGATTGTTCTGCCCGGTTGGAGGTAATGAAACGATGGGGATTGTTGCAAAAATACTGGGCAGAGAAGCAGTGGCACAAGACCCGCTGGTAGCCGTGTTAAGGTGCAATGGCGCCTGTGAATACCGGCCAAAAACCACAAACTACGATGGTGCGGCAACCTGTACTATCGAAGCTGCTCTTTACGGGGGAGATACTGGGTGCCAGTACGGGTGTCTTGGACATGGCGACTGTGTGGAGGTGTGCAATTTCGATGCCCTGCATATGGATACTGTCACCGGCCTTCCCGTAGTTAACGATCTTAATTGTACCGCATGCGGGGCCTGCGTTAAGGCTTGTCCGAAAAACCTGTTCGAATTGCGCAAAAGGCAGAAAAAAGAACGGAAGATTTATGTGGCCTGCATGAACGAAGACAAGGGCGGGCTGGCAAAGAAATATTGCGCTGTGGCCTGTACCGGGTGTACCAAGTGTTTCAAAGTATGCCCTTACGATGCCATTACAATGAACAATAACCTCGCATTTATTGACTCTGAAAAATGCAGGCTCTGCAGAAAATGTGTGCCTGAGTGCCCGACAAATGCAATCATCGAGGTAGGGTTTCCTCCGCGCAAAGAGCCTCAGCCCGAAGCAGCCACAGAAGCAGCCAATGCAGAAAATCAATCTGAAAATACCGTTTCTGCGAAAAAAGAAGATATTTCTACTAACCTTAAAAAAGAAGAATAGCGTGTTGAAAACATTCTCAAAAGGAGGCATACATCCCCCGGAAAACAAGCTGTCGGCCGGATTGGGAATTGAAACACTGCCCCTTCCCAAAAGCATTGCAATACCCCTTTCACAGCACCTGGGTGTACCGGCCAAACCGGTTGTAAACAAGGGTGACGAGGTGAAAGCCGGTCAAATGGTTGCCAAAGGTGATGGCTTTGTTTCCGCGAACATTCACTCCTCTGTCTCGGGCAAAGTGACCAAAATTGACACCGAAACCGACATCAGCGGTTACAAACGTCTTTGTATCGTCATTGAAACAGTCGGCGATGACTGGCTCGATAGTATTGACAGAACCGATGAACTAATTACAGAAACCAGCCTTTCTCCGGAAGAGATTATCGCAAAAGTTCAGGAATCAGGCATTGTAGGCATGGGGGGCGCTACCTTCCCGTCGCACGTAAAATTGTCGGTGCCCAGGGGCAAAAAAGCCGAATACCTGCTGATAAACGGCGTTGAATGTGAACCCTATCTCACATCCGATCATGCCCTCATGCTCAATAAAGGAGAAGAGATTTTGGTTGGTATCAGGATTATGATGAAGGCGCTTAAGGTTGATAAGGCCATTGTCGGCATTGAGAATAATAAAAACGATGCTGTCTTACATCTTAAAGCTTTGGCAGCAAAACACAACAACATTGAAATTTGCCCCCTGAAAGTTAAATATCCCCAGGGAGGTGAAAAACAACTTATAAAAGCTCTTCTAAACCGGGAGGTGCCTTCGGGAGGATTGCCCGTTGACATTGGTGCAGTAGTTTTCAATGTAGGTACTGTTTTTGCCGTGTATGAGGCGGTGCAGAAAAATAAACCGATTTTCGAAAGGGTGGTCACCGTTACAGGTAAAGAATTAAAAAAACCAGCCAACTTCAGGGTGCGAATCGGCACTCCTGTCTCAGCTTTGATTGAAGCTGCCGGCGGTATACCCGAAAAAACCGGAAAAATAATCAGCGGCGGCCCAATGATGGGCAAAGCGGTTATAGATGCCTCTGTACCTGTTATTAAAGGGAGCTCGGGAATTCTGCTCCTGCCCCTGGAGGAGTCAAAACGAGGCGAAATATTGCCCTGTATCCGTTGCGCGAAATGTGTGTCGGTATGCCCGATGGGACTTGAACCATACCTGCTCATGCCCCTGTCACAGAAAAATATGTTCGACAGGCTTGAAGAAAACAAAGTGCTTGATTGCATCGAATGCGGGTCGTGCAGCTTTATCTGTCCTGCAAACAGACCCTTGCTCGACTATATTCGTCTGGGAAAAACTTCAGTTGGAAAAATAATCCGATCAAGAAAATCATCATGAACAAACTAATTACTGTATCTCCCTCTCCCCATATTTTCGGAAAAGATTCGGTAAGTAAGCTGATGTATGGCGTTATTATTGCGCTTATACCGGCCCTTATTTTTTCTGTTATTATGTATGGTATCGGCGCCATCATTGTTGTAATGGTCTCGGTTGCTTCGTGTCTGCTTTTTGAATATCTCATACAAAAATATGTTCTCAAAACAGAAATAAGAATAACCGATGGCTCTGCCATAGTCACCGGAATGCTGCTGGCATTCAACCTGCCATCGAATCTCCCCTGGTGGATCATTGTTATTGGCGCCCTCATCGCCATAGGTGTCGGGAAAATGACATTTGGCGGGCTGGGCAACAATCCCTTCAACCCGGCACTTGTCGGCCGTGTGTTCCTCCTCATCTCCTTTCCCGGGGCCATGACTATTTTTCCCAAAGCACAGGGTTGGAGCACACCTTATATCATTCCATCTGCCGAGATTGATACCTATACCGGCGCTACCCCGCTGTCTCTCATTAAAAACGGCATAAAAAGCGGCAAAGGGGTAAGCGAACTGCTTGAAACCAGCGGTTTAAATTATAACGACCTTTTTTTTGGCAATATCGGGGGATCGCTTGGTGAAATTGCGGCTTTTGCGCTAATCCTGGGACTATTGTTCATGCTTATAAGAAAAATAATCACCTGGCATATACCGGTGTCTGTGATAGCTTCTGTTTTTATAGCTTCCGGAATTCTTTGGATATTCAGTTTCGAAGGCAACCAGGCAATTATGAATGCATTGGGCATAAAGCTTCCGGTAATTCAGTTTAAAGATACCGAAGGGGTGTTAAAACCATTCCACATGGCCGATCCGCTTTTTCATATCCTCACCGGCGGGGTGATGCTGGGCGCAATATTCATGGCTACAGATTACGTAACATCACCCATGATACCCAAAGGAATGATTATCTATGGCTGTCTTATAGGAATTATTACTGTGGTAATAAGGGTATTCGGGAGCTATCCCGAAGGTATCTCTTTTGCAATACTGGTAATGAACGGGTTCACCCCCCTGTTAAACAGATATATTAAACCAAAACGCTTTGGAAAGGAGGTGAATAATGGCTAAAAAAGAGTCGAATTTTACAAATATGTTTGTCACACTTTTAATAGTGACTTTTGTTTCTTCTGCTGCTCTGGGGTTTATTTATGAACTAACCAAAACACCCATCGAAGATGCACTGCTTTACAAAAAAACCCTTGCGATACAAATTGTGCTCCCTGAATTTAACAACGACCCCTTTAATGAAGCAAAGAAGGTTGCAGTTGGCAAAGATACACTAAACCTTTATCCCGGAAGAAAAGACAGTGTACTCACCGGGGTGGCCGTTGAAACCTCGGCTCCGGGATACGGGGGCGATATCAGGCTGCTGATAGGATTCATGCCCGATGGCAGCATAAGGGAAGTAGCAGTTCTTGAGCATAAAGAAACAGCCGGATTGGGAGATAAGATACTGAAATCGAAGTCTGATTTTCCATTGCAATTCGAAGGTAAAAACCCTGAAAGCTTTAAGCTCGGGGTAAGAAAAGACGGTGCAGGCGATGTGGATGCCATTTCTGCCTCGACCATTACCACAAGGGCTTATTGCAAAGCCATTCAAAAAGCATACGATGCACTAAAAAAGGGAGATCTCGAAAAATGAACAACCTGAAAAACTTTACCAAAGGCTTTATAAAAGAAAATCCTGTGCTGGTGCTCTTCCTGGGCCTTTGCCCCACCCTGGGTACATCAAACTCGGCCATTAACGGGCTTAGCATGGGGCTTGCAACCACTTTTGTACTTGTATTGTCTAATGTGGTTATCTCATTTGTCAGCAGGTTTATCCCCGACAAAGTGAGAATTCCTGCATTTATCGTGATAATAGCTTCATTTGTAACAGTTGTTGATTTTATGATGAAAGCGTACCTGAACACCCCCGGCAAAAACTTTGAGCCAAGTATTTATGACCAGCTTGGAATATTCATCCCGCTGATTGTTGTTAATTGTATCGTATTGGGAAGAGCTGAAGCGTTTGCCTCGAAAAACAGTGTGTTTGCATCGCTAATTGACGGGCTGGGCATGGGGCTTGGTTTTGCTTTTGCCCTGTTTATGCTGGGCAGTGTAAGAGAATTGCTGGGCAACGGCTCTATTTTGGGATTTAAATTCATAAAGGGAGACGGGATGCTGATGTTTGTCAGCCCCCCGGGCGCATTCCTGGCTCTCGGGTTCCTGATTATGCTGATGAGGAAATTAAACCAGAAACTTGCTAAAAATTAAAAACCAACCAACATGGAATATGTTCTGATTATAATATCTGCCGTATTTGTCAATAATATCGTGATGACCCAGTTTCTGGGAATCTGCCCGTTTATTGGTGTATCCAACAAAGTTGATACCTCAATGGGTATGGCGGGAGCGGTGATGTTCGTGATGGTGATCTCTACTATGGTTACTTACCTGCTGCAGCAATACATTCTCGAAAGGTTTGGAATACCATTCATGCAAACTATCGTTTTTATTCTGGTGATTGCAGCGCTGGTGCAGCTCGTTGAGATTATCCTTAAAAAAGTAAGCCCGGCCATGTACCAGGCATTGGGGATATTTCTGCCACTTATAACCACTAATTGTGCAATACTCGGTGTGGCAATTCTTGCAGTGCAGAAAGAATACAATCTACTCGAAAGTGTGGTTTATGCTTTCTCTAATGCTGCAGGCTTCGGCCTTGCCCTCATCACCTTCTCGGGAATACGCGAACAACTCGATCTGCTGGATATCCCGAAAGGCATGAAAGGGGTACCCATTGCATTTATAATTGCCGGCCTGCTTGCGATGGCATTTATGGGTTTTTCAGGTATTGTTAAATAAAACTGCCGGTTATTTTACTTTTTCAGGGGCGTTTTTGAGTGTTTCAACCAGAAAATCCCAGAATTTCTGTACCGTATCAATTTTTACCCTCTCATCGGGTGAGTGGGGCGACCTTATGGTTGGGCCGAAAGATATCATGTCAAGGTTAGGAAATATCCCCCCGATGATACCACACTCAAGCCCTGCATGTATGGCTTTTACCTCGGGTATTTTGCCAAATTTTCTGTTATAAACCTCCTTCATAACAGTCAGAATTGTTGAGTCAGGATCTGGTTTCCAGCCCGGATAACTGCCGCTGAAATTCACTTCTGCACCGGCCAGTTCGAACAATGCCCGTATTCGCGATGATAAATCATCTTTGGCAGAATCCACGCTGCTCCTGAGCAGGCAACTTATTGAAATTATGTCTTTGCCTGTCTTTACAATGGCCAGGTTTGCAGATGTTTCAACAAGTCCCTCAATATCGGCGCTCATTCTTATAACCCCATTCGGACAGGTATAGATAGCGCTGATCAGTTTGTTCTGTGTTTCTTCATCTATAAGGGTATCAGGTACCGGTACCTTTTCAAGATAGATATTCATCTCCGGCTCGGTGGTGTGATATTCTGCTTTTAAAATGGTCACATGCCCTTCAACAAAATCTTTAAATTCCTGATCTTTATCCGAAGGCACCAGCAAAACTGCAACAGCTTCGCGTGGAATGGCATTTCTAAGGTCTCCACCGTTTAACGATGCAAGGCGGGTTTTAAATTTGAATGTCGAACGCCAGAGAATTCTTGTAAGCACCAGGTTCGAATTGGCCCTTTCAAGGTTAATATCAAGACCCGAATGACCTCCCTTTAAACCTTTAACAATAAGGTTGTATGCAATATAATTACCCGCCACCGGCACAGGGGTGTATTTAAAACCGATAACGGCATCAACTCCGCCAGCACAGCCTATGTATAATTCTCCTTCATCTTCAGAGTCGGTATTCAAAAGAATATCGCCTTTCAACATACCCTGCTTCAGTGCAAAAGCGCCTGTCATACCTGTTTCTTCATCAATGGTAAAAAGCGCCTCAACCGGTCCATGCGCAATGTCTTTCGATTCGAGTACACTCATAATTGAGGCTGCACCGATACCGTTATCAGCACCAAGAGTGGTCTTATTGGCCCTTACCCATTCTCCGTCAACAAGGGTTTCTATGGGGTCTTTCTCAAAATCATGTACCTTGTCGCTGTTTTTTTGGGGAACCATGTCGAGGTGTGCCTGCAATATAATTCCCTTTTTGTTTTCCATGCCTTGTGTGGCAGGTTTTCTGATTACTATGTTACCAACATCATCTTTAATCGTTTCCAGACCAAGACTTTTACCAAACTGTTCCATAAACCTTATTACCTGGCCCTCTTTTTTTGACGGCCTTGGTATTTGTGTAAGCTTGTAAAAATTTTTCCATACAATGGCCGGTGATAATCTGATTATATTGTCATTCATGGTATATGTTTTTTATTATTATCTGAATTGCTTTTTTCTGACCTTGTTTAACAGACCATTAACACGTAAATGTAACAAAAAATAGTAACTTGCGTTCATAATTTCAGTCAATAATCCAGAAATCAGGAATTGAATTCATTAATTGAATCATTAAGTATGACCTTAAAAATAATTTCGCTCGTTATCATTCTTACAAATGCCATTGTTTTATCGGCCCAGGAGATAAATTGGCATACCATTGAACAGGCAATTGAACTGAATAAAAAAGAGCCGAGAAAAATTATGGTTGATATTTACACCAACTGGTGCGGCTGGTGTAAGGTAATGGATAAAAACACCTTCGGCAACAAAATAATCGCGGAATATCTCAACACCAAGTACTACCCTGTAAAGCTTAATGCAGAGCAGCAAGAAGATATCACAATAGGTAACACCACCTACAAATATGTAGCGCAGGGACGCGGGTATCACGAGCTGGCCGCTGTATTGCTGAATGGTAAAATGGGTTACCCGTCGGTGGTATTTATGGATGAAAAGCTTGACGTTATGCAGTCTTTCCAGGGGTATCTTAAACCGAAACAGTTTGATGAGATTTCAAAGTTTATCGGAGATGATATATATAAAACCACAACCTGGGAAGAATTCATGAAAACTTATAAATCATTGGTTGCGGAAGAATAGGCCTATTGCTTTTGATATTAATGCTTCGAAGTCAATTTATCACAATTTTTTTACCTGTTACAGCTCCAAACTGGAAAACTGAAAATTTCTCCCTGAACAATTTCTTCTCATCCCATGATAATTCAAGATATGCCATATCGGGCAACCTGAAAATGACCAGGTTTTCTTTCCCCTGCAACAACATTGGAGATTGTAACTTTTCGAAACCACCGGTTAATTCAGCGCTTTTAATTTCAATGATACATGGCTTGCCTTTTGATGACAGGATATCAAAAATACCCTCGCTTTCCGACATCTTGAAAATTATTTGCCGGTCGTTTTTCTTTTCAGGCAAAGGGGTATATTCATAAACCTTTATAAAGGTATCATTCGTGGTTTTTCCGGTAAACAAAGACAGATATTCATCTTCTATCCGGTTCAACTCATTGATGGAAGCTTCTATATTGGCAGGCACAGGGCCTTCGTTCTGGCCTGTCAGCAATTTAAACCTTCTTTTTCGAAGTTTAATGACGAAATTTGCTGCTTCCTCTGCCTTCAACTCCAAAGATTTGGTTTTGAGTGTTTCATTTTCAACCGGCACCTGAATATACATCGAATCCCTGAATACGCGTTTATATTCGGTGGATTTTTCAACAACCAGATTTCGTTTTACAGACAAATCTTTAAAATATATTTCATCTTCTGCAATATTTAATTGACTTACAAAAGGGCCATCAGCCATGTTGCTTCCCGGCAGTATTATCAATCCATTATCTGACAGGCTCTCAAACGCTGCATCCAGCCCGTCTGTATTCTTTTCACTGCTAACGGTGTAGAAACCGGCAGGATCTGGTTCAATATCAGCCCTGACCTTTATCTGCATGATCTGCCATTTTTCATAAGCAGCATGTTCCACACCTTTAATGGCTAAATATTTCTCTGCATACCCGTGGTAAGGGCCCGGTATAAAACCCGATCTCAGAAAGGTAACTTCCACCTGAAACACGGTTCTTGGCAGAGCGTAAATAAGTGCACTTTTTTCGGTGCTTTTCTGATTGGATATATTTGATACATAAAATTTCGGTGCTGCGCATCCGTACAGAAAAACTGAAATGATGATGATTCTTATAAAATTGCCCATTCCATTAAATATTTTGAAGTTTATTAAAAGCTTTTCCCAAATAATCAATCATGTCTGTGGCGAGCAGGGCATATTGACCGATATCTTCTACCGCGAGGTCTGCTGCCAGGCCATGAAGAAAAACTCCGGCAACAGCGGCATCTTCTGCGTTATATCCCTGTGCAAGCAAAGCCAGAATAATCCCGGTAAGCACATCGCCGCTTCCACCGGTGGCCATTCCCGGGTTGCCTGTGGAGTTAAAAAAACATCTGCCATCGGGACAGGCGATAGCCGTATGGGCGCCCTTTAAAACAATATATACACCCAGTTCTCTGGCCAGTTCGATCTGTTTTCTGTTACGGTCAAAACCGTTACCGGCAGCACCGGCAATCCTCTCAAACTCTTTAGGATGGGGCGTGAGAATGCTGCTTTTCGGTATCAGCTTCAACCATTGTTTGTTATGGCCAAGAAGATTGATTGCATCTGCATCAATTACCATCGGTTTATCTGACGATTCGAGTATTATTTTCAGCGCCTTCCCTGTTTCTGTCTGAATACCTATGCCCGGGCCAATGGCAACAGCGTTGAATTTATCAAGTAACGGAGCACAGGTGAAATAACGTTCCGATTGATCTATGCTTGTTAGCGCTTCAGGCGCAGCTGTCTGAATAATGTTTAACCCGCTGAACGGTATATGGGCGGTAACAAGTCCTGCCCCACCCCTCATACAGGCGCGGGCGGCAATCACAGCTGCCCCCATCATGCCAAAAGACCCCGCAATTAAAAGGGCATGGCCATAATCGCCTTTGTGCGAAAATTTCTTTCGCGCTCTTATTATTGACCTGACACTGTTTATTGTAATAAGCCTGAAATCTGAAGGAGTTTTTTCAATTATTTCAGGATGAAGGCCTATGGGCATCACCTGCCAGTTGCCGACAAAATCATCATTCTCGGCAAAAAAGAACGAGAGCTTTGGAAACTGAAAAGTGAGTGTATAACTGGCTTTTATAATATTTTCGAGGTTGTTGCCCGAATTGTCTTCGCCAAACAATCCGCTTGGGACATCAATTGCAACAACCTGGCAGGCGGCATCGTTGATATGCTTTACCAGCCCCGACGCAAGTGCTTCGAGCGGTCTTGAAAGCCCTGACCCGAAAAGCCCGTCTATCAATAGTTCGTGAGGGTTTAACTGCGGAAAATCTTTTTCTGAATTGATTTCACAAACCTTGACGAGGTTTTGCCGGATAAGCCTTTTTCTGTTAATTTCAGCATCGGGCGATATACGGTCTGCCACGTTAAGCAGATAGAGGCTGATCTTCGCGAAACCTTTTTCAGCAAGCATACGGGCTACAGCCCAGGCATCGCCACCGTTATTTCCGGGGCCGGCAAAAACCTTTACGGTTTTATGCTTTGGATACTGTTCGCTAATCCAGATTGCTATTTCCCCGGCAGCCCTTTCCATAAGGTCAACAGGCACAATGGGCTCATGCTTTATAGTATAGGCATCAATCTCTTTTGTCTGTGATGTTTTAAAAATCTTCATTCGAAGGTGTTTGTTACAAATTTAGCCCAAAGAATACTTAAGCGCAATGGCTATTTTCTAAAACGTTAAAATGAAATTGATTATTATCATCATTGGCAGTAAAAAAAGATTTCTATATTTGTTTGATGATG
>JAWOHT010000080.1:0-15271 GCA_046485045.1 Bacteroidales bacterium | reverse complement strand
TCAAGCAATACCGGAGTTGCAACAGTCAATTCATCAGGTGTTGTTACCGGCATAGCCAATGGATCGGCTACAATCACAGTTAACACCCAGGATGGAGGCTTTACAGCTACTTGTTATCTTACAGTTGCTGGTTCATACATCACCATTCAGGAAAACGCAACCGGCTTCTGCAGTGTTGACGGCACCATTGACAACAACAATGCAGGCTTTACTGGAACAGGATTTGCCAATACTGATAATGCCTCAGGAAAAGGGATCACCTGGTCGGTAAATGTTCCATCGGCTGGCACTTACTCTTTAGTATGGCGGTTTGCCAACGGTGGTACTACCAATAGGCCAGGACAATTGATGGTAGACGGCACAACAGTAATATCAAGTATAAGTATGCCTTCAACCGGAAGCTGGACAACCTGGACAGAAACAGCAGCAGTAAATGTAAGTTTATCGGCAGGGACAAAACGGATAAGGCTACAGGCAACAACATCCGGAGGCCTGGCTAATATTGATTACGTCAAAATTAATGGTTTGGGCATATCTCCAGTCGCATGTACCGGTTTGAAAAGCACCAGGGAGCTTTCAGATGGTGCTTCCGGGCTCGATGCCAATTTGTACCCTGTACCTGCACATCATCTTTTAAACATTGAGTTAAGTGAACAACCCGGTGAAACCTTAACTGTCAGCCTGCTTGATCTTTCAGGGAGGCTTATAATGACAGATAAGGTTCATGAAATGAACCATACTCTTGATATGTCGGATTTATCAGCCGGATATTATATTTTAAGAATATCAGGCTTAAATGTAAGTATTGTAAAAAACATTAGAAAAGAGTAATTCTGTTTACTGTATTAAAATTATGGGGGATAAAACACTGTCCCCCATTTTTTTTAATATTGTCAACCTTTGGATTCTCTATTTTTCTACCTCTTTTTCTTCATCCATTTGTGTCTGTTCAGATAAAATTTTCTAATTTTATGAGAAATCACTGAAATTATGAAAGTATTAAAATTTGGAGGTGCTTCAACCGATAGTCCTGAGCGGATTTTGAGTTTAAAACAGGTTGTTGAAAGCCAGAAAGAACAGGTGGTGGTGGTTGTTCCTGCATTGAAGGGAATTAATGAAAAGCTCCTCAATCTTTGCCATCTGGCATCATCAAAAGACAGGGATTTTTTTAAAGTCTATAACGAGATCGAAGGATTGCACCTTGATTTCATCAGCCTCTTGTTCCAGGGGCCGAAAACCACCGATATTCTCAACCGGATAAACGGTTACCTGAAAGAACTGTCAAACATTGTAAACGGAATTTATCTTCTGGGAGATATAACATTGAAGATTCAGGATAAGGTGCTGAGTTTCGGTGAACTGATGTCATCTTTAATCATTGGCGAGGTAATTGATGAATGTGAAATAATTGATGTACGTAACCTTATTAAAACCAACAGCAATTTTGGCGCTGCCAGGGTAAATTTTTCCGTTACAAACAGGCAGATAAAATTCCGTTTTAAAAACATGACTAAGATTGCCATTGTTCCCGGTTTTATCGCCAGCAACGACAGGAATGAGGCTACTACACTTGGCAGGGGAGGAATAGACTATACGGCATCTGTTTTTGCGGCTGCCCTTGATGCTGAAAGACTCGAAATATTTACCGATGTTGACGGTTTTATGACTGCCGACCCAAAAAAAGTTAGAAAAGCTTTTGCTATTAAATCATTGAGTTATGCCGAAGCCATTGAATTATCTCATTTTGGGGCAGAAGTGATCTATACACCTACCATTCAACCGGTTTATCTGAAGAATATTGAAATTCATATCAAGAATATTCTTAATCCACAAGCAGAAGGCACTATTATCTCTCAGGTTGACAGACACCATTCAGACAAGCTTATAAAAGGTATTTCATCTATTGACGACGTGAGCCTCGTTACCGTGCAGGGATCAGGAATGGTAGGGCCTACCGACATTACCGGCAGGCTGTTTAATCTATTGACACATCACAACATCAATATCATCCTTATTACCCAGGCTTCTTCTGAGTATTCCATAACCTTTGCCTTTAACCCGCAGGATACAGAGATGGCGATACCGCTTCTTGAAAAGGAGTTCGAGGCGGAGATAAAACAAAGAAACGAGCTTAAAATTCATGTCGAGAAAGAATTATCTGTAATTGCCATTGTTGGTGAACAGATGAAAAACACCCCTGGGATTTCTGCTAACCTGTTTTCTTCGCTTGGCAGAAACGGTATTAGTGTGATTGCTACGGCACAAGGATCGTCGGAGTTGAATATTTCGGTGGTGATCAAAAAAGAGTCGCTTAAAAAAGCCCTGAATGTAATACATGAAGGTTTCTTTCTGTCACACATCAAAGAGCTGCATCTTTACCTGATGGGAACAGGGACAGTGGGAAGGCAATTGCTTGAACAATTAAAGCGCCAGAAAAAGAAACTGCTCGAAGAACATAAACTGAATATCAATGTGATAGGCATTAGTAATTCGCGCCAGATGCTGATAATGCAGGATGGGATAGACCTTGAAAACTATACCGGACTGCTCGAAAAGCAAGGCGAACGTGCAGATATGGATCTCTTTCTCCAGAAAACACGGTATCTCAACTACCGTAACAGTATTTTCGTGGATTGCAGCGCCAGTGAGCAAGTGGCTGCAACCTATGGTGAAATTTTATCTTCATTTATCTCGGTGGTTACGGCCAATAAAATTGCATGTTCCTCTTCTTATAAGTTATACAAAGATCTTAAAAATATAGCCCTCGAGAGAAAGGTTAAGTTTATGTACGAAACCAATGTGGGGGCAGGCTTACCGATAATCTCCACGTTCACCGACCTTATACGGAGCGGTGATAAAATCATTTCGCTCGAAGCTGTTCTGTCCGGCACCCTGAATTTTATTTTAAATACTTTAAGCGAGAGCACAAAACTTAGTGCGGCTATAAAAATGGCCCGGGAAAAAGGATATTCCGAACCCGATCCGCGTACCGACCTCAGCGGCACCGATGTGATCAGGAAACTTCTGATCCTCGCCCGCGAGTCAGGCTACCCGCTCGAAAAAGAAGATATCATGATTGAACCGTTTTTGCCCGATGAAGTGTTTGCCGGTTCGCTTGATGATTTCTGGAAAGCAGCCGGGAAGCACGATGCTACTTTTGAAGCAAGAAGAAAACAGGTTGCCGGTGAAAATAAAAAATTAAGATACGTGGCCACTCTCAACGAGGGAAAAGCCTCCATCGGAATGCAGGAGATAGATGCACTGCATCCGGCTTTTCATCTCGAAGAGAGCAATAACATTATTATAATTCAGACCGAGCGATACCTTGACCAACCTATGGTGATTAAAGGTTATGGCGCCGGCGCTGCAGTTACTGCTGCCGGTGTGTTTGCAGATATTATAAGGGTAGCCAATGTTTAAGCCATAAGCATGACTGAAGGAATTATTTTTGACCTTGATGGAGTTATTATTGATTCGGAACCCTTGTGGAGAATAGCTGAGAAAAAAGTTTTTAAGACTGTTGGTATTAAACTCACAGACCACATGTGCCGCCAGACCATCGGCCTTGACAACAACAGCACAGTAACGCATTGGTTTCATTATAAGCCCTGGGATAATAAGTCTAAGGAGCAGGTAGCAGGTGAAATCATAAAAGAACTGCTCGAACTTGTTAATGGGCATGGCAAACCAAATGACGGGATTTTACGGTTGACTGATTATTTTTCGGGACTTGGCATTCCTATGGCGGTGGCTTCTTCATCAGAGATGAAAATTATTATAACGGTTTTGGAAAAAATAAAATTAAAGAATAAGTTTGCAGCCGTTTGTTCAAGCGAATTTGAAGAATACGGCAAACCGCATCCTGCTGTCTACCTTAAAGCTGCAAAAATGCTGAATGCCAATCCGGTAAAGTGTGTTGCATTTGAAGATTCTTTTTACGGCGCTATTGCAGCCAAAGCAGCCAGGATGAAAGTAGTGTCGGTGCTTGATAAAGAAGACTTTATAAGCCCGAAGTTCGGTTTTGCCGACTTAATTACAGATTCACTTGATAAAATAAATTTCAAAGATATCGAAGTGTTGTTAAATGCCTGAGTAAATATAAGTTCACCGAATGTCTAAACCTATTAAGTATTATTCTACCAATTTAAAAGCCGGGGAGGTATCTTTCAGAGATGCTTTGTTAAAAGGCCTGGCGCCTGACAGGGGGTTGTATATGCCCCGTGAGATACCGGTAATCCCGAAAGAAGATTTTTTTTCGTTTGCAAGCTGTGAATACGATGAAATAGCCTACCAGGTCACACGCAGGTTTTTACACACCGAGATTCCCGATGCTGACCTTCGTAATATTGTACGCGATGCATACGATTTTCCGGTGCCTTTAGAGAAGGTGTATGACAGAAAATATATAATGAGGCTCGATCAGGGGCCTACCGCATCATTCAAAGATTTTGCCGCCCGCATGATGGGGCGCCTCATGCAGTATTTTCTTCATAAAGAAAACCGTAAGATGCTTATTCTTACGGCTACATCGGGCGATACGGGCAGCGCTATCGCAAATGCTTTTTATGGCCTCGACAATATCAAAGTGGTGGTTCTGTTTCCCGAAAAAGAGGTCACCGACCGCCAGCGCAAACAGATGACCACCCTGCATAAAAATATTCAGATAATTGCTTTAGACGGAAAATTCGACGATTGCCAGGCCCTGGTCAAACAGGCATTTTCTGACCCTGAGCTCGAATACCTTCAGCTTTCATCGGCCAATTCGATAAATATAGGCAGGTTGCTGCCACAATCGGTTTATTATGTGTATGCCTTTGCAAAGCTCAACAACGGCAACAAAAACGATACCGTGGTCTTTTCGGTGCCATCGGGCAATTTTGGCAACCTCATGGGCGGACTTATCGCCATGAAAACCGGTCTGCCGGTAAAACGGTTTGTTGTTTCAACCAACGAAAACGATGAGGTACCGGTCTACTGGAAGACAGGCATGTACCAGACCATTGTGCCTTCTGTCAACTGTATATCGAGCGCCATGAACGTCGGCCACCCGAGTAATATGGCAAGAATTGTGGCATTGTATGGCGGCGTGATGGATGAAAGAGGCACGGTGCTTAAAGAGCCCGACATGGGTAAAATGCGGAATGATATGTTTGCTGTGAGCATAAGCGATAAAGTAACCAGGGAGGCGCTCAGCAAGATGAACAAGATTTACGGGTTGCTGCTCGAACCTCATGGAGCAGTATCCTGGGAAGGATTAATGAGATATCAAGAGAATTCTCAAGAGCGTTCAGCCGAACAGCTCTGTGTAAGCCTTGAAACAGCCCATCCGGCAAAGTTTCCCGAAGAGATAAGGGATATTCTGGATATTGAGCCCGAACTTCCGCAAAGCCTTACGAACCTTGACAACAAAGAAGAAAAATTTGATAAGATACTAAATGACTATCAATCATTTAAAAATTACCTGAAAGACAATTATAAATAAGATTTTTATGCATGCTGTGTGTTCCGATTTAGAAGGTGTATGGGTTCCGGAGGTCTGGATTAATGTTTCACAGAAAACAGGCATTGACGAACTGAAGCTCACCACCCGCGATATAAAAGATTATGATGAGTTGATGCAGTACAGGATTAAAATCCTCAAAGAGCATCATCTTAAGCTTGAGGACATTCAGCAGGTTATTGCCACCATACAACCGCTTGACGGGGCGCTTGAAATGGTGAAATGGCTGAAACAGCATACCCGTTTTATCGTGGTATCTGACACATTTGTTGAGTTTGCCACACCACTTATGGAGCAGCTCGAATGGCCCACGCTTTTCTGTCATTCGCTAATCGTTGATGCCGAAGGAATGATTACCGGGTACAAGCTAAGGCAGAAAGACCCGAAGATGAAGGTGGTACAGGCCCTGCAAAGCCTTTGCTACAAGGTAATTGCCTTTGGGGATTCATACAATGATATCTCTATGCTGCGGCAGGCCGATGACGCTATACTTTTCAGGCCGCCACAGAATGTCATTAACGACTTCCCTCAGTTTACAGTAATGCACGACTATGCTGAACTGAAGCACTACCTTTCAGGCCACTTCGGGTTTTGAGAGGGTGGGGAGAAGGATGTCCTGCAGGATATATATTCAAATCGTATTTGATGTTTTTCTAATTATTGTTTTCTACCAGAAGATATATAATGCTTATTCCTCGGGTTAACATGACTAAACTTTATGAAAGCAACAAAAAGCACCCCGCCAGTTATATTGCCTAATGTAGCCCAGGTTTGAACATGTAAATACTCTTTCCAGTTTATTTCTGTGCTTGTTAAAATCGGAAGTACTGCTAAGGTTGTATGCTCGATGAAAAGTTCGGATTTTCCCATTACAACAAATATAAAGCCAATTGGATACGCAATTACCAGCAAGACATGAAGTACTGAAGGATGAATAACCCCGTTAAACAAACTGTAAACAGATGCCATGAGGAATACACTGAAACCTATTTCCAGTCCCGCTGATATGGCTGATAGAAACAAATCCTGTTTTTGACCGGTTGTGTTCCCGCAAGGCTGTTTCAAGCTGTTCATCAAGAATTTCGTCAATCTGTTTCGGTTTGCCTAAAGCTTCTTTGAGTTCGTTAATACGCTTAGGACTCGAAAAAATATTCAGGAAATGTTTCATGTCAACATAATTATATACTTTAGCGGCCACATAAAGCCGCATGATGAAAAATAATTATTGCCATATTCTTTAATAATTATTATCATCATGCTTGTTCCATTTTCAAAGTTTCATATATTGACATCATTGCATATCACCGGAAACTCAGCGAAACGATAACCTTTTTTCTACGCTGCCATCCTGTTTTTGTATTATTAAATCGGCATGATTTTCTTTGGCCAGCAATCTGGCCGTTTTAACTGCCTTATCTTTATTCTTGTAAGAATAAGAAATAGGTGAGTCGTTTTTACAAGATACTGCCCAACCATTTGGATGTGGTTTAACGTAGTATTCATCTCCATGTGGTCTTATTCTAGCATATGTCATTGTTATATAGACTTATTTATTTATTGTCTTTGAAGAAATCTTCAACGCTTGATGCAAACTGTTTGGTGTCATGCTCTAACTCTTTTTTGAATGCGCTCCATTTCTGTTCTGTTTGATTTTCAATTTCATCAAGCTTCATATTTAAGGTATCTCTTTCTGCCTTCAGGTTGTTGAGCATTTCCTGTGCCTCACTGCTCAACTTTTTATTGCCTTTATTTATGCTGCTTTCAATAGCATTTACCTGATTGTTGAAATCTGCAACAATAGATTCGATGTCGTTTTTAAGTTCTTGTTTCTCTTTAGCGGCAATTTCATCAAGTTCTTCCTTAACATCCTGAATTTCTTCCGACAATTCACTTTTACTATTGTCTTTTGATGATCGGTTACAAGAACTAACCGCAAAAAATAAGGCGGGTAGCATTAACCATAATAAGATTGCAGTTCTTACATTGAATTTTGTTTTACGCGTTTTCATACTTATGTTTTTTTTGGTTAAAACTTATTTACCATTATAATAAAATACTGTGCCAAACTAATTTTTTTCTGTAAAGACTATATTAAATGATTGAATTGTTCTGTAAGATGCTACTTATGCCTTTAATCGCTACCGGACTTGGTTTAGTATCGGGTCTGCCCGCTGCAATACAAATTTGAATTGTACTTATTGCTGCCTGTTCGGACACATCCATTTCTAATCTGAACCAAGAAACAAGGGTTTTCTTACTGATACTATTTACCTGGCTCTGCAAGCTGGTCACGATAAGGAAACCAGTATTTTATTTCCTTTTATTCAAACAATTATGAAAATTGTTTACTGATTCGGGACAGGTTTTTCCGGGGAATCCTCAAATGGCTGTTCACGCAGTAATATGCGTAATGCTTGCTTTTTTAAATACAGCCATATTCGGATATTTCATAAATAAATGGATTCGATGAAGTGTTGATTTATTCCACACTTTTCTTTGTAATTCCCCATTAATTGACAAACAAAGTCTTCTTTAAATATGCAATACATATCCCGCTTTGTTTGTAACACCTGCTTTTTGTACGAATTCATTGTTAGCTTTTGATTTAAGGTATGCTCATTGCATTCTAATAATCTAAAAATTAAAAATTATAGATATGAAAACGCTATTAGCAATTATCAACGAACCAAAGGAATCAAAAGATTTTATTCGATATGTAGCTGACATGGCTGCAGATTTTAAGGCAAATGTACATTTATTATATGTACAAAACCCTAATGATTATCCTCTTGGAACAACCGGGTCGACAGGTTTTGCTGTTGCACAAGTTAATCAAAACCTGAAAGCATTTGCCGATACAGCTAAAGAAATACTTGCTGAGCACATTAAGGATGTGAAATGCAAAATGTCAAAAGATGTGGCAATTGATTTCTCAGCAGAGCTTGGTGTAACAACGCTGCTGGCGAAAAAACTTGTTTCAGTTAGTAAAGGTGATATGGTGGTTTTAGAAGGCCGGAAAAATGATAGTATCTGGACACAGACTGAAAGCAATTTAGAAATCATCAGAAGTGTTGATTGCCCTGTCTGGATTATTCCGAATGCATGGGTTTACGTACCTTTTACCGAAATCGTTTATGCAACAGATTATAAAGAAGAAGATATTTATGGCTTGAAAAAGCTTATCGCTTTAACGCATCAGTTCTCACCGGTTATTACTGCGCTTCATATAACAGATAGCGTTGATTTTGAAGAAAAAGTCAAAAAAGCAGGTTTTCTCGAATTGTTGAAGAATAGAGCGGCTTATGACCACCTGTCCGTTAAAATTCTTAATGAAAGCAGCAACAATGATATAGCCGAATTTATAAATGATTTTGCTTTGCGCGTTAAAGCCGACTTAATCGTTGTGCTAAAAGAAAACAAATCATTTTTCGAGCGGATATTCAAATCAGACCCGGCGAAAAAAATAATAGAAAAATCAATGCTGCCTATATTGGTATTCCATAATAAAGAATAAGATGCATTTGAATTATATCGTCTGAATAGAAATTTTATTGTATTAATTTTATTATAAGCATGAATGCAAACAGGCTATATGAAGCAACACAACATGAAATCAGGAAAAAAGAGCAGTATGCTGAAAATATAAATAAAACCACATCAAAAAAAAATCAAATTGTAAATGCTGCCCTTGCAGGTAGTATTGAAACACTGTTTTTAAAAAAACACAAACACTTATGGGATGAGGTAGAGAAAAATATAGGTTCTGTAATTGTGCTTAAAGCAAGAAAACCTTTAGACAATTGTCTTCTCTATTTTACAGCACGTAACACGTTTTTAAAGGGAGGTATGGTATTTCTTGAAGAACCGGATGGATTGCCCGAACCTGAAGCGGAAGCAAATGCTATTCTCAGGTACTAACAAATAATCATATTATTATGCAAAAGACATTTATAGGCATGTTATTGATCATCGTGGCAGTTGTATTTTTCGCCCTTAAGAACGCCCAGCATGTATATGTAGATTTTTGGCTTTGGATATTCGATTCTAATTTGTCGCTCGTGATCGTTTTAGCCGTAACATTCGGCGCATTATCCAGCTTCCTGTTATCACTACCTTACAGGGCACGTAAAAACAAAGAAATAAAAGAAAGGGACAAACGAATTAAATTTCTGGACAACGAAATCACGCATCTGTATACAAAGGTTGAAAAAACCGACGAGGATAAAACCTACAAGGAATAACAAGGCAGAAGGTATTTATTTAAAAATCATTGAAAATGGCTTCAAAAGCAAAAAGAACATTTATAAAGTTGGGGTATTCTCGAATGGACACGGCAGAAATTGTAACACTTCTCAACAGACTGTTATCAGGTTATTCGGTATACCAACAAAAATTGCGAAATTTTCACTGGAACATAGTCGGTCAGGATTTTTTTGAATTGCATAACCTGTTTGAAGGGATGTACAAGCGGGCAATAAAAGAGACAGATGAAGTAGCAGAAAGAATCCGTTTGTTTGACCAAAAACCGGTTTCAACCTTCACGGAATATATTAAATTTTCTGATATAAAAGAAGAAAGCACAGAACCTACCTCTTTTGAAATGGCAAACATTGTGCTTAGCGATATTCGAAGTCTTTTAGAAAATATAGAAGAAGCGATTAATGCAGCGCAAGAAATTAACGATAATGGAACGGAGTATATGTTAAAATCATTCATCTATAACATGGAAAAAGAGCATTGGATGCTCACGGCATGGATAAAACAAAAAGTTTAACCAGTCTGCTCTGGTAAGCAGGCAGACATAAAAAATATAGTTATGAAGATAAAAGAAAAATATCTTGAACAGACGGAAATAAAAGTAAAAAATCTGCTTTCTGAATTATTCGAATCGGAATCAGAAACTCAGAAAGAGATTATGAAGACAAAAGAAAAGCTAAATCAAAAGATTGCTGAACTGGAGACTAAATACAGCGAGATAAGCAAAAAGCGCAAGCAACTTCAGGAAAAGTTTGAACAGTTGAAATCGGTAAATGATAATCAATGGGAAAATGCCCAAAATGACTTTGATTTATTACTTAAATATGTAGAAGGTGAGAAAGAAAACTTTATACACAAAGCAGAAGAGATGATAGACGCGATGGGTAAAAAAATTCAGGAAACAGAAAATGAAGTTATTGATGCTGCTAAGGATGTTAAAGTTGAATTGACACAAAAAATAAATGACCTGAAAACCAACAGGCAGGAATTGCAGGAAAAGATAAATGCAATTAAAAATGATACTGGTGAGCGATGGCGGGAAATGAAACATTGGTTTATTGAAAAATCAAAATCGGTAAAGGAGTATTTGGTTTCACATTAACATTGATTCCCGGTATTTTTAATATTATTAGGTGGAGCCGGTATCTTATATACAAAAACAATGTTACAAAACACGGAAGAGAAATTTATTGTAATCGGAAATGTTTTTGATAATTATTTCGCAATTGATGTTGCTGACTTTCTGGAACAAAAACCGAACATAACAGATTTGGTTTCACTTAAAGTTTTTGCGAATTCAGAGTTTTGCCCCCGGTTTACCCTTAATGAGAACAGCATTGACGAAAAAACGGGAAAATCACTTTCAGGAAAAACTGTAATAATAGTATCTGTGCATAACGACTGGATTTCAAGAAATGAAATTGCCATGCGCAATTTGATATTAACCCGTGCCGCGAAAGATAATAATGCTGAAAGGGTAATTTTAGTTGAGCCCGATTTATTATACTCTGCTCAAGACAGGGGACCAGGGAAAGAACAGGGACAAACAAAACAAAATAGAACGCCATATGATTATTATAAATTTGATGGGCAGGCCTTTACAGCCCGGTTGTATGCACAGTTGTTAAAAATAGCGGGTATAAATACCGTTATTACAATACATAATCATAGTTATTCATGTCAGCATGAATATTCAAAAATATTTGGAAATAAAGGTTTTATAAATCTATTTCCTGATAACTTGTACCACAATTATTTGTGTAATTCAGGTATTGTAGATGTGTTTAATACCGTACTGGTCGCTCCTGATGAAGGTGCCTGGGAATTTGTCAGATTTACAGCCGAAAGTGCCGAGCCTTTTTTTCCTTATATTGTCTTTGAGAAAACCAGAAAAGATGAAAGGTCTGTTTCAATGAAATTTTCTCAAAAGTCTCAGCTTTCGCAAAATCAAATTAAAGGCAAAGATGTAGTTGTTTTGGACGATATGGTACGCACCGGTTCAACAATAGTAAATTGCTGTAAATTATTAAAAAAATATAGGCCGCGAAAAATAATTTTCGCGGTTACACATTTCTTTAGCTCCGATGAAATTAAGCGAAACCTGAGTGGAAGTTGTATTGATGAGATAATAACAACCAATACAATACCGAATATTTTAAATCGTGACCATCAGGGACAATTACGTAAAAAAATGGCTGTGTTGAAAATTAATAAATGGATTGCCAATTATTTAAACAGCTATCTAAAACTGGGGTTAAATATTGAATACCCCTTATACAAAGAGGATATTTCAGATAAAAATCCAAGGTCAAAAACAACAAGAAAAACATTTAATCACAAGAGCAACAATATTTAATTAGCCAAAAAAAATAATAAAAATTTATTGCCATAAGAAAAATATTTTCAATATCCCCACGACTTCATCACCCTGATAAGCTTCCTGTTCGATAACAAAAAGTGTAGTCCCTGTATCTTTGGCCAGATCAGTAATTTTGCGGGGCTCCAGTATGCCATCGCCTAATACCGTGCTTTCATACGCAGATGCTTTGTTTCCTGTTTTAACCATATCTTTTACATGAATGGTCAAAAACCTGCCGGGATACTGATTTATAACATTTTCTGCCATAGCCCCTGCAAGGTACATGTTTCCTATATCAAGCTGCAGAACAACCTTGTCAGCATCGGTATTCGTTGCGATAAGATCAAAAATCTTAGCCCCGTTTAAGGTCTTACTGAATTCGAAATCGTGATTATGGTAGCCGAATTTTAAACCCGAGGCATTGCACAACTCCCCGCATTTATTGAAGATAACCATAAACCGCATCAGGTTATTGTAAGTCGATTGAATGCTTTCATCCATAGAAGGACTGATCAGAAATTCCTGTCCAAGAAAAGCGGCATTTTCTACGGTTTTCTTCCAGTCATCGGTAAAATCATTTTTTGTTTCATCCCAATGAAATTCTTCAAGCACTACATGACCTGAGGGTATCAAAAGACCTGAATTATCAAGAATAGTTTTGAACTCAGCTGCAGTCCATCCGTAAAATCTATGATTGACATAACTGGCATGCTCAACATGGGTGTATCCCATTTCTGCAAGCCGGTTAAGTGTTTGAACAGGGTCATCCCTCATTTCATTCCGCACACTGTAAAGCTGGAGGGCTGTAATTTTTTCTACCTCTTTAATCTCTTCCTGGTTCTTTTTTTCCGAGCATGCCAATGCAGGGGAAAAAGCAATGCCTGTAACAGTTAGCGCTGATGATTGTAAAAATTTTCTTCTTGAGGTAAGCATATTATCTTTTTTAACCAACTAACGTTTATGAAAAAGCAATTGTTTTGGCCCGAAATAGAATCAATCCGGAAAGTTGAAGAGAAAAATATAAAGAATAACACTTTTATGTATGATTTTTCAGGTTCTTTCTTTTTTTTCTTGTTCCTTTTTGTCCGCTTCGCGGATGCCTTGATCTTGTTCAGTAAATTAATACCTAATATTAATTTGACGTGAGTTCGTAAAAATATCTCAAAATAAGCTCAATAACGAGGCTATCTAAAAAGTATTCAAACCACAAAGAACACTAAGTTTTTCACAAAGAACACAAAGATAAGATCGATCCTTGATTTTTCAAATCTTTGTGAACTCATTGCTTTTCTTTGTGAGCTTTGTGGTTAAGTTTTTTTCCCTTTTCAGACACCCTCCTCCTGAAAATTGAAAAAAGTGCTTCTTATAAGAGATTCCTGTTTTCGCACATTGCTGTAAACTTAAGAAAAATTGCTCGTGTTTGGTGGTTTATTTAAAACCCGAAGGGTTGTTATCTTTATAGGTGAAAATAGAATAAAGACATAAACCCTGAAAGGGTGATATATTACTACCTATAATTTATTAATCAAACCATTCAAATAAATATTTTTCATCAAAAACAAAAATGCAAAATTTCAGGTTTTCCTGTTTGCTATTCCAAAGGGGATATGTACAAGAGGTATGTTATCGATGTGCTCAAGGTGAATGGTTTGATCGTCGAAGAAAATATGCGGTTTCATAACTTCCAGTATTCTTTTCTTTTCGATTCCTCCGAGAAAAAAAGCTTCGTCAACCGAAATGCCCCAGCTTTTTAAAGTGTTGATAAGTCTCTCGTGGGCAGGCGCAGATCTGGCTGTTACGATCGAAATTTTAAGTGTTTTTTTATGATCCGGATTCTTTAAAATTTCCCTTTTTTCAAGTTCCTGAAGAAGGGATATTTTGCTGAACAAATCTCTCAAAGGACCCGGTTTATGAGGTATTTTCGATTGCAGTAATTCAAATTCATAGAACTTATTCAGGTCTTTCGTCTCTTTATAAATAGTTTCAGAAGCATCATCCACAATAACCCCATCGAAGTCGAATGCAATTCTCATTTCATTGTCACTTTCATCATCGGTTATATGGCTTTCAAGAACACGTCCGGCTGGAAAACCGGATTGAATGGCCAATTCAACATCATCTTTATTCGCTGACAAAAAAAGGGATGCATTGCAGGCCGGGAGGTATTCGTAAGGTGATGATCCGGAAAAGAAAGCAGCACGGCTGATGTTTAATCCGTACTTCTGAATGGAACGAAAAACCCGCATACCTGTTTCGGGACTGTTTCTCGAAAGAAGAACAACCTCCACCGGCTCATGTTTCGGAAATGCTTTGTTCAGATTAAGAAACCTGCGGATAAACGGGAAAGCGACACCTCCCGGCAGGGTATTGTCGATGTTCTCTTTCTGGTGCTTGCGATACGCATCCATTCCCTGTTCCCTGAAAATCCTGTCGGATTCCGAAAGATCGAAGAGCGCACTCGAAGCCAGGGCGATAACCAATTTATCCTGTATAGGGAATGGGTTTTATTTATGTTGTTTAGGAGTTTAAAAGTACGAAAATTACGATTACAAAAACGTGTCAGGTTTTTAAAACCTGACACGTTTCAAGAAGATAAAAACAGATGTCAGAATGATAAAAAACAAAAATCGGTTCATCCGACCGGTTAGCGGATGTATCTTAGTTTTTTTTCGAAAAGTGTTTTGAAATTTGTTGGCACCATGTTTTATTTATAAAAAGTAATAAGTGGAGTTGCTAAAGCAATATTGATAGAGTCCCAGATAACAGTTAAATGTAAAAAAAGAAATTATTAACATTGTTTTTTTGTACATAATAATAAGTTTTTAATCACCAATAATCTGGCCGGTTAATAGTGCCTCCATTAAATCTACAATCAAAACAACTTTTATCGGCGGTTATATATATACCCATACTGGTATAAGAATAAACATGGCTATTTTCCGGATCTTTTAAAACATATTTTATTGTACCATCATCTAAAAAAGTTTCTATAACATAATTCCAAATATTAAAACTATCCATTCCACAGTAAAAGTCATTACATGATTGAGATGTACCATTATAGAATATTCTTTTTTTTCCTACTGTTGATGTCCAAAAATACCCCAATACAGCCTCCTGTTCATTATTTATATTTTTGATGTTACTTATTGTTT
>JAWOHT010000216.1:0-9348 GCA_046485045.1 Bacteroidales bacterium | reverse complement strand
GGATGGAGTTTAACAGAGCAAGACCCATACAACAATGTGGCACGCACATGTATCGAAGCTATGGCTGCAGCCCTCGGACATACACAATCGTTGCACACAAATGCTCTCGATGAAGCCATTGCCCTGCCAACCGACTTTTCTGCAAGAATTGCCCGAAATACCCAGATATATCTTCAGGAAGAAACCAATATCTGCAAAGTGGTTGACCCCTGGGCAGGTTCATATTATGTTGAATACCTCACACACCATCTGGCACAGAGGGCATGGAAACATATTCTTGAAATTGAGGAACTGGGGGGCATGTCGCATGCCATTGAAACCGGTCTGCCAAAGATGCGCATTGAAGAAGCTGCCGCGCGTAAACAGGCAAGGATAGATTCGGGAAGAGATATCATTGTCGGGGTAAATAGATACAGGCTTGACAAAGAAGAACCTATGGATACTCTTGAAGTGGATAATACCGCTGTAAGAGATTCACAAATAAAAAGACTTCAACAACTTAAAAAAGAACGCGACAGTAATGCCGTTCAGGCAGCGCTCGATAAAATCACCAAGGCTGCAATATCTGGAGAGCAAAACCTGCTTGAATTATCGATTGAAGCAGCTAAAGTCAGGGCCACCCTGGGAGAAATATCATCTGCCATTGAAAAAGCCTGTGGCAGGTATAAGGCAACCATTAGGGCTATTTCTGGTGTATACTCTTCCGAAACTGCAAATGATGAAGATTTTGCAATGGCCAGGCAGCTGTGCGAAAGCTTCGCGAAACGTGAAGGCCGGCAACCACGCATAATGGTTGCCAAACTGGGACAGGATGGACACGACCGGGGTGCAAAAGTAGTTTCAACAGGTTATGCCGATATCGGTTTCGATGTAGATATCGGGCCACTATTTCAGACTCCGGCTGAAGCGGCTCGTCAGGCAATAGAAAACGATGTACACGTACTCGGTATCTCAAGTCTCGCTGCCGGGCATAAAACACTTGTTCCCAATGTGATTGATGAACTGAAAAAACTGGGCCGCGAAGACATCCTGGTTATCGTGGGCGGGGTGATACCACCACAGGATTATGAATACCTTTACAAAGCAGGAGCCATTGCAATTTTCGGTCCGGGGACATCTGTGGCTGCGGCCGGCAGGAAAATACTCGAAATACTGCATAAAAGCCTCGAATAAAAAGCCATTACAAACGTTTATCAAACAAGCGAGTTTCCGGACATTACACCATTTTGATATAAATTTATTATACTGAATTCTTCAATTATTTTGTATATTTGAAACAATCATTAACTGCCACAACCATGGAACAGGAAAAAACCACAGCCGGACAAGGACTGGGAATTGCAGGACTGGTACTGGGAATTCTTGCCATACCTCTCGGAATATTCCCCTGTACTTTTATTCCCGGGCTACTTCTTGGAGTAACGGGTATTGTTTTTGGCGCAGTAGGCTACTCTCAGGCAAAAAAAGCAAATGGCCCTGTCGGGCTTACTATCGGGGCATTGGCTGTTTCGATTGTCGGCACCTGTTTTGCACTTATCTGGACCCTGGCAGTAGTATCTACTACAAATCTTAACTGGCTGAAGCTCCAGCAAAACATTCATAAATTCGACAAGACAGTCAAAAACACTAAAGAACTGGAAAAGGCATTCGAAAGCTTTGGTGAAGAGATGGAAGATGTACTTAAAGAACTTGAAGAAAGCGATACCGTTAATGAAAAAATCGAAATAGATATAGACGAATCGCTAAAAGGCTTATCGGATGAAGAAAAGGCCCGCAAAATCGGAAAGGCCGCCGGTAAAGCCCTGAAAGAATTTGTGAAAGAGGTTAAGGATACCTCTTCTCATGAGAATTAACAGGAAACTTCCCTCGCTCCCGGCCTGATTATATCTTAAACAATAGTATTGCGCGTTAATACAGGAAAAATCCAGACCTTCCCGAAGCTGCTGATTTCTATTATTTACCGGCATTCTGTTTTCAATATAAACCACCCCTCTTCGTTTAATACAGATACTACGTAACCGGCTCGAAACTTATCAATTATCTATTATCCGAATAAGAATACCATTTTTTTTTAAAAGATGACGTAAATAACGTAAATAGATACTAACTTTAATTACTGATGCAATTCTTTATGCAGAACGGTCAACCCACATATGAAGCACTTCAGCAAAGAATTAAAGAACTGGAAAATCAAATTGCGCAATTACAGGCTGAGAGGGGCAGTAATCATTCATCACCTGCTGACAACGTTACGGGAGAGAGAACAATTCAAGATATACAGCTATTACAGGTAATTCTTGAAGATATTCTTGCCGGCTACTGGGATTGGGATATAATAAACAATACCGAATACCTGAGCCCTGCATTTAAAAAAATGTTTGGATACGAAGACCATGAACTGCCGAACGTGCCTGAAACGTGGCAGAAACTAATATTCCCGGAAGACCTTCCATCTGTATTTGAAACATTCAATAACCACGTTCAGAGTAAAGGAAAAACTCCTTATTACAACGAGATAAGATACAGGCACAAAAACGGTTCTACAATATGGGTTATCTGTACAGGAAGGGTAATTGAATGGCTCCCTGACGGGCAACCAAAACGCATGGTTGGTTTGCACATAGATATTACCAGACAAAAACTGGATACTGAAAAAATCAGGTTAATGGCCAAAATGCTTGACAAAGCACCCGGCTCTATAACAGTACACGATTTTAAAGGCAGGTTCATCTATGCAAATAATAAGACCTTTGAGATTCACGGTTACACCGAAGATGAGTTTATGGCCAAAAACCTTAATGAAATTGATATTCCGGAAAGTGCAGCAAAAATCGAAGAACGGATGAGGATCATCGCGGAAAACGATGAAACATCTTTTGAAGTTCAACATCGCAGGAAAGATGGTTCTGTCTTTCCGCTCGAAGTATATGTAATTATGGTTGACTGGCAGGGTACACCGGCAATATTGAGCATTGCAACCGACATAAGCCAGCGTAAACAATCCGAACAAAAACTTCAGGAAAAAGACCTCATATTCAATGCATTTATGGAATACAGCCCTGTGTATGTATTTTTCAAAGATCACAACATCCGTTCAATACATCTTAGCCGTAACTACGAAAAAGTGCTTGGAAGACCCTTGGAACAACTGATTGGAAAAACCATGTATGAGCTTTTTCCTTCAGATTTAGCCAAAAGAATGATTGAGGACGACAAAAAAATAATCAACGAAGGCAAACAGATACAGGTAGATGAAACACTTAACGGAAGGTATTATACCAGCCACAAGTTTCCGATCACGTTTGAAAACAAACCGCCCATGCTTGCCGGTTTTACAATTGATGTTACCGATCACAAACTGGCAGAAGAAAACCTTAAACAGACCGATTATTTTCTGCAGAAATCACAGTCTGTTGCCCATATCGGGTCGTATTATTTTAACGCAAAAACCGGAGATTGGATAGGATCTCTTGCACTTAACGATATCTTTGGAATAGATGAAACTTTTACAAAAAATATTAATGGATGGATTGATCTGATACACCCCGAATTTCAGCAAGAAATGCATAATTACCTTACACAACACGTTATTACCGGACATAACAGGTTTGACAGGGAATATAAAATCATAAGGTTCAGCGACAAACAGGTACGCTGGGTTCACGGTATAGGAGAACTCGAATTTGATGAAAACGGTAATACCACCAAAATGATCGGTACTATTCAGGACATTACCGAACGCAAAAATGCCGGAGAAGAATTGCTTAAAGCCAAAGAAAAAGCTGAAGAGAGTGATCGGCTGAAAACTGCCTTCCTGCAAAACATTTCGCACGAGATACGTACCCCGATGAATGCTATTGTAGGTTTTTCTGAATTATTGTTAAGAAATTACAACGACAAAGAAAAACTTGAACAGTTTTCTGAAATAATCAACCAGCGCTGCAACGACCTTCTCGACATAATAAATGAAATTCTGGATATCGCGAAGATAGAGTCCGGACAATTGTCTGAGCATCTGGTGTCATGTAATTTGAATACGGTTTTTGAAAACTTAAAGGAATTCTTTGATAATTACCGTAAAAAAATCTCTAAGCAACACATTGATTTCTTAATAGATATTGAAGAAATACTCAATAATGCTGAGATTCTTACCGATGCCACAAAGCTTAAGCAGATACTTATAAACCTTATAAACAATGCTTTTAAATTCACCAATGAAGGTATAATTAAAGCGGGGTGCAGGTTTACCAACGAAAACGAATTGATATTCTTTGTTCAGGATACAGGTATTGGTATCCCCGCTGAAAAACACGATTTTATCTTTGAAAGGTTCACACAGGTTGAATATGAAATGTCACGCAACTATGGGGGTACCGGCCTCGGACTGCCCATTGTGAAAGGCCTGGTTGGGCTTCTCGGGGGAAGGATTTGGCTCGAATCGGTCCCCGGAAAAGGAAGTACATTCTATTTCACCCTGCCATACAGGGTTCCTGAAAAAACAATTCCCCTGGCATACCAAACTTATTCGGCTGAAAGCTTGAAAAACATTACAGGAACAGTGCTTGTGGTTGAAGACGACCTTTATAATTCACAATACCTAAAGGAAGTTTTGCGCAAAACCGGATTGAAACTGTTGTTTGCAAGCTATGGTAAAGATGCAGTGGAAGCTGCAATGAAATATAAAATTGACCTTATCCTTATGGATATCCGTTTGCCAGACATTGACGGTTACATGGTAACACGCGAAATAAAAAAACTCAGAAAAGAGATAAAAATTATTGCCCAGACAGCTTATGCAGCGCCAGGAGACGATAAAAAGGCGTTCGAAGCCGGATGCGATGATTACATCAGCAAACCGATAAATAAAAACCAACTGATTTCAAAGATTAAAGCGCAACTCCTGAAATAAACCATTTTTTCTGTTGTTGATTATAGTTTTTTAATTGCAGTTAAAACTGTATCTTCATGCAGTAAAGTTTTTTCAGAATAGTTTGAGACATTTTTCTTTATTTATATTGCTTCTGATGTGTATTAACAACCTGCAGGCTCAGGTTCAATATGCGGGTAAACCTTTATCGCCCGGACAATACAAACTTAAAGAAATACCTTTGCTTACACCCCGGTGTGAAATAAAAACCAGAAGCCGACCAAATGATAACTCCGGTATTCCGCCTTTAAAAAATGTTGACAATCAACTTTTTTGTAACTTAAATATTGATTACATAGATTTTGGCGTATGGGATACCCTCGGCACTGGCCTCAAGGTATGGAGAGCCGGTATCTTTGTTGACAATGCCAGCTCAATGGCCCTTGTTTTCAATAGCTACAAACTTAATAAGGGGGTAAGGTTATTCATTTACGACAAACATCATTCGCAGGTTTTTGGCGCATTTACCTATAATAACAACAAACCTTCAGGTTCACTGGCCTTATCGGTTGTTCACTCAAATACGCTGTATATCGAAATGCAGGTAATGCCTTTTGTCAGTAATCCGGGAGAGCTGAGCCTTGGATATATCGCCTGCATTCCGGCCATTATCAAAACAACAAAAGCCACTCAGGACAGTTTTTACAGAGCATCTGACTATTGCAATAAAGATATCAACTGTTATCAGGATCAAAATATTCAAACAGTTAAAAACTCGGTGGTAAGAATCATCTATGATGGTGTGGAACGATGCACCGGGACCCTTGTAAACACAACCCGGCAAAACGGCCACCCTTTTCTCCTCACTGCCGGTCATTGTATTGATAACCAAAGGCGTGCGGACAATGCGGTATTTTACTTTCAATACGAAAGCCCTTCATGCAATGGCCCTGACGGCAACAGCGGATTTTCCGTTTCGGGTTCAACCCTTCTGGCTACAACCAGAAACCTCGACTTTGCGCTGCTCGAACTGAGTGAAAAACCACCCTTTTATTACCACCCTTATTTTGCAGGATGGGACAGGCAGAATATAGCCCCCACAAGCTCCTATACCATTCATCATCCGCTGGGCGATGTTAAAAAAATATCATTTGAAAACCATCCGGTTATAACCGGCGATTATAGCAAAGAGTATCTCTCATCTTCACATTGGCTTGTTCCTCACTGGGAAACCGGCACTACCCAAAAAGGTTCATCAGGAAGCCCCCTTTTTGACCAGAACAACCGTGTTACAGGAACCCTCACCGGGGGCTGGGCTGTGTGCGGAAACCCGGTCGACGATTATTTTCAAAAACTCTTTCACTGCTGGAACCATTACAGCGAACCATCGGGCCAGCTTAAGTTCTGGCTCGATCCGTTGCAAACCGGTGCCAGATTTGTTGACGGTTACGACCCGTTCAGAAATTTCTGGTCAGGCGGCGATACCCTTTCTAATACGGCATACAATAACCCTTCTTTTTTACCTGAAGAAGAAACCGAATGGGGATATGCCTCAGGCCATAATTCGGGTTCGGCTAACCTGTTTGCTGAAAATTTTTTTGTGGCCGGGCAGAAAAATATCCTCGGAGTGATGTTCAAACCCGGTATTGTTTATCCAACATCTGATTCATCAAAAATAACCGTGTTTGTGCAAAAGAGCATACCAGACGGAGAAATCATGTTCGAAACCGATGTTTTACTCACCGATATGGCCGCAAATGAATATTTCACCATACAACCCGATGAACCTTTTAGCGTTACAGGCAACTTTTATATCGGGTATAAAATCTTTTATCTGCCAGCCGGAGACACCTTCGCGCTTAAACTCAACATTGGGGGTGATTTGACTGAAAACAAGGCTTCAATCTTTACAGATAACACATGGCAGCCTTTAAATGAATATATGGGTGTATCCCAGCCGGTATCATTCGATATCTGCGCACTTATTTACGATTCTGTCCCCTATTATCCCGGCCCCGATACCCTGCCACCGGAAAAGGATGTATTCATTTATCCGAATCCCGCGCATAACAAAACTACCATCACTTTCTGGGAGCTGCCAAAATACGATATAAAGATTAACCTGTATAATGTTTCGGGGCAATTAATAAAATCAGAACTTTATAATAGTCCCGACGTAGAATTAGAATATTATCTTGATAATTTACCTTCGGGAATGTATTTCATTCGGATGAATGTTAATAATTTTATAATAGTAAAGAAAATTTTGGTCTTATCAGAACCAAAATAAGAAAATAATAATTAATGGTTTTAAGTAGAAACTAAAGTCGGAAAATGATGAAAAAAAGAGTTATTGTCGCCACCATAATCCTAATAAACTCAATTATAAGTCTATATCCGCAACAAACCGAAAACTACCTCGAAATCAGGGGCCGTGCCGAACTTGACATGCAACCGCTCAACGGCGCTGTAATTACACTTTATGAGGGAAATACAAAAATTAACAGTGTAAAGACCGGTTCAGACGGCATCTTCAGCTTTAAGCTTGAAATAAATAAGTATTATGTGGTTGAGGTAGGAAAAGACAAGTATATTTCAAAAAGACTGGCCTTTGATACTTCATTGCCCGAAGAAGAGAAAGGTGTATGGGTAAGGGAATTTGCCATGAGCGTGGTTAAAAGCTGCGACGGGGTGAATTATTCTGCCCTGACCGACCCGGTTGACGTAATAAAATATAATGCCAAAAGAAAAGATTTCGAATCAGACAATGCCCATCTTTCAAAAATGAGGTCGAAGCTCGAAGGAATAATGATGGACAATGAGCAATGCCTTGAAGATAAATATGACAAGCTGATAAAAGAAGCCGACAGGGCTATGGCAAACAAGCAGTTTGACGAAGCCCGTGAAAAATATGCTGCTGCCTCTGAAATATTCCCGGACAAGGAATACCCAAAACAAAAAAGCAGCCAGATAAACCAGCAGATTTCTAAACTTGAAAACATAGAAAACCTTTACACCAAAACCATTGGTGAGGCCGATGCCCTGCTTGCACAGAACAAAACCGATGAGGCGCTTTTAAAGTTTAAAGCAGCATCAATATTAAAACCCCAGGAAAGCTACCCAAAGCAAAAAGCCGGCGAAATTGAACAACTCATTGCAAAAGCACAGGCCAACCAACAAGTTGCTTCTGCCCAGGAGGCAAAATATAACAATACGATTGCCAGGGCCAATGCAGAAATGACCGCGAAAAATTTTGAAGCCGCCAAACAGCTTTATCAACAAGCATTGCAGGTTAAACCTGGCGATCAACTGGCACAGGCAAAAATTGCCGAGGCAGAAAGGGCTGCCGTTTCTCATCAACAACAGGTTGCAGACAGAAATAAGCAAACCGAAACAGAAAACGAATACCAGCAGGTGCTTGCACAAGCCGATAATCTGTTCAAAAACAAAGATTATAAGGCTGCCCTTGAACAATTTAACAAAGCACTTTCTCTTAAACCAAACGAGGCATACCCAAAACAGCGCGTTAACCAGCTCAACAGCTCCATAGCAGCAGAAGAAGCCGGTAAACAGCGTGAAATAAACGCCGGATATCAGAATGCAATGACAGCCGCCGAAAAATCATCCTCGGCCAAAGACTTTCAATCAGCAAAAAATTACTACCAACAGGCATTACAATTTAAACCCGACGATGCCGCTTTAAGAAGCAAACTTGCCGAAATGGACAGGTTGATGGCACAGGATGCACAAAACAAGCAACAGCAGGAAGAGACAAGAAGACAATATCTCGCCCTGGTTCAGAAGGCAGACCAGTTGTATGCCGCAAAAAACCTTGAGTCTGCAAAAGAAGCATACCAGGAGGCAGGCAGCAGAAAGCCCGATGAACAATACCCGTTGCAACGAATTCAGGAAATTGACAGACAAATATTCGCTGATAAGGCAAAAGAACAACAAAAAATTCAGGAGAATTATCAAAATGCCGTGAATACAGGTAATACGCTGCTTACCCAAAAACAGCACCAACGTGCAAAAGAAGCTTTTCAGCAGGCGCTAGCCATTAAACCGGGAGATGTGTTTGCACAAAATAAAATAAATGAAACAGATAACCTTTTAAGGCAGGAACAGGCCCAACAGACTGCCTTACAAGCCAAAAAAACACAATATGACGGTATTATTACAAATGCAGACAAATTCTTCGCTTCGAAAGACTTTACAGCTGCCAAATCTGAATATCTGAAAGCCACGCAGGTATTGCCCGATGAGCAGTATCCGAAACAACGCGTTCAGGAAATTGACAGGCTGTCGACCCTGGCAGAAGCTGAAAAACAAAGGGAACTGGAGGCTAAATTCATGGCTGCCTTTAACACCGGCAATAATTACATGACTCAAAAATCATATACCAATGCCATAAGTTCTTTCGAAGAAGCACTCACCTATAAACCAGGTGACATAAACGTGAAAAACAGGCTGGCAGAAGCAAA
>JAWOHT010000179.1:0-9124 GCA_046485045.1 Bacteroidales bacterium | reverse complement strand
CTCGTAACTTAAATTGCTAACCTCATCGAGAAATAGCGTGCCCCCGTTGGCTTCCTCAAAGACACCTGTTTTATCCTTAATGGCACTGGTAAAGGAACCTTTTAAATGACCGAAGAGTTCACTGTTGGCCAGCTCTTTTGGTATGGCTCCGCAATCGACCGCGATGAACGGCTTGTTTTTGCGTGCACTTGCATAATGTATGGCCCTTGCAATGTATTCCTTCCCTGAGCCGGTTTCGCCTTCTATTAGAACGGTCAGATCTGTTGGAGCAACCAATTTTACATGGTTCATAACCTCCCTGATTTTTTTATTGGATCCGTAAATAAATTTTTTATTGAAGGAATCTGCTGATTCATTTTCTCCGTTTTTCTCCAAAGCCCCGGTTATAATCTGTAGCAACTATATGCAGATGCCGGCGCTTCGGGATTGTCTGTATTAACGGACATTAATTTTTTTGGCGGGTCGTCTGAGGATTTAATCAAAGCAAGGGAAGTAAATGAGATTCCCATTCTCAGAAAAGATTTTACCATTGATGAGTACCAGGTAATTGAAGCAAAATCCATTGGTGCCGATGCTATCCTGCTAATTGCAGCCTGTCTGTCAAAGAAAGAGGTTTTACAACTTGCAGCAGCAGCCAAATCGCTTCACCTGCAAGTGATTTTAGAAATTCATAAACTGAAAGAACTTGACAGTATCAATCAATACATTGATATTGTGGGTGTAAACAACCGTAACCTGAAAACTTTCGAGGTGGATATTAACACCTCGGTTGAGCTGTCGAAACATATTCCGGATGAATTTCTGAAAATTTCTGAAAGCGGCATTCATCATCCTGATACAATTAAAAAACTGAAGGACCATGGGTTCGACGGATTCTTAATTGGAGAGAATTTTATGAAGGAAGTTGACCCTGCCGAAGCTTTCAGAACATTTCTTCTGGAATTGAAGTGAAGTAAAGGTAGTCTGGGACATTGAATATCGAACAAGGAACAAGGAATGAAGAATTTCAAACAAGGAATGCTCAAACTCAAAGTATGCGGGATGCGCGACAGGACTAACGTGGAACAGTTAATAAGCCTGGAGCCTGATTATATCGGGTTTATTTTTTATCATAAATCGCCCCGTTTTGTTGGTGAGGATTTCAGTACGGCAATTCCGGCCATTGTTCCAGATTATATCAGAAAAGTGGGGGTATTTGTAAATGAGGGGGTCTCTTATGTAGGTGGCAAAATCGATAAGTACGGGCTGGATTTTATCCAACTTCATGGCAACGAAACACCAGGGTATTGCGCAAATTTTTCTAACAGGGGAATCGGTGTTATAAAATCCTTCAGTGTAGATGACAATTTTGATTTCAAAACAGCTGATGATTATGCCGATTGTTGCGAATTTTTTCTTTTTGACACAAAAACTCCTGCATTCGGAGGTTCGGGAAATAAATTCAACTGGGAGATTTTGAACCGGTACCATCTTCAGAAACCTTTTTTTCTCAGCGGGGGTATAGCTATTGATGATATTGATGAAATCCTCAGCTTAAAAAATCTGCACATACATGCCCTGGATATCAACAGCAGGTTCGAACTTCATCCTGGTCTCAAAAATATTGATATGATTAAGGAATTTGTAATAAAAATTAAGCATAACAGATTATGAATTATAATGTTAATGAAAACGGATTTTACGGTGAATTTGGCGGGGCATTTATTCCCGAAATGATGTACCCGAACATCAAAGAGTTACGCGAGAAATACCTGACAATACTGGCAGATAAATCTTTTCAGGATGAGTTCCGGCTGATGCTGAAGGACTATGCAGGCAGACCGACACCGCTGTACCGGTCTGAAAGACTGTCGGGACTATACAAAACCAATATTTACCTGAAGCGTGAAGACCTTGCCCACACAGGGGCACATAAAATCAACAACACCATTGGTCAGATACTTATTGCACAGCGGCTTGGAAAGACCCGGATAATAGCCGAAACCGGCGCCGGCCAGCACGGTGTGGCCACCGCCACGGTTTGTGCCCTGAAGGGGATAAAGTGTGTGGTGTACATGGGCAAACTCGATGTTGAAAGGCAGCAGCCAAACGTGCTTCGTATGAAAATGCTTGGGGCAGAAGTGGTGCCGGTTTACAGTGGCAACATGACACTGAAGGACGCTACCAACGAAGCCATACGCGACTGGATCAACAATCCGGTTGACACTCATTATATCATCGGTTCGGTTGTGGGCCCTCATCCTTATCCCGATATGGTGGCCAGATTGCAGTCGGTCATCAGCGAAGAGATGAAATGGCAATTGAAAGAGCATACCGGAAAGGAGAATCCCGATTACATTATTGCCTGTGTTGGCGGTGGCAGTAACGCCGCCGGTTCGTTTTATCATTATCTTGATAATCACGAAGTAAAACTTATTGCTGTGGAAGCCAGTGGCAAAGGTGTTGATTCGGGCGAGTCGGCAGCAACAATGGTGCTTGGCAGGCCGGGTGTGTTACATGGCAGCCGTACCATGCTGATGCAGGATGAAGACGGCCAGGTGATTGAACCTTATTCTATCTCTGCAGGATTGGATTATCCGGGAATAGGCCCCATGCATAGCTATCTGTACAAAACCGGCAGGGTAATTTTTAACCATGCCACCGATGATGAGGCCTTAAAAGCAGCATTTCAGTTGACAAGGACTGATGGAATAATCCCTGCGCTTGAATCGGCGCATGCTCTGGCAGCTCTTGAAAAGATAAAATTCAAACCCGACGACATTGTTGTTGTAAATCTTTCAGGCAGGGGTGATAAAGATTTGGCAACGTATATGAAATATTTGGATTCTTACATTTAAAATAAATTAACGATGAACCGCATCAATAAACTATTTGATACCAAAAAAAATGATATTCTTTCAGTGTATTTTAGTGCAGGCTATCCGCAACTGAACGATACCCGACAAATAATTAAACTTTTGGCACAAAACGGGGTTGACCTGATAGAGATAGGAATGCCTTTCAGCGACCCCATGGCCGACGGCCCGGTGATTCAAAAAAGCAATGACGCTGCCTTAAAAAATGGCATGAGCCTCCGCTTGTTGTTTGAACAACTTAAGGATATTCGTTCAGAAGTTGAAATTCCGCTTATCATGATGGGCTATATCAATCCGGTAATGCAATATGGCGTGGAAAACTTCTGCGAAAAATGTAACGAACTTGGGATTGATGGCATCATTCTGCCCGATCTGCCATTTGATATTTATATGAAGGAGTACAAACAGGTTTTTGACCGGTTTAACCTTCACAATATATTTTTCATATCTCCGCAAACCAGCGACAGACGTATACGAATGATAGATAAGGCAAGCAATGGGTTTATCTACATGGTGTCTTCATCATCCACAACAGGAGTGAAAGCCTCAATATCTGAAGAACAGGAGGCATATTTTACCCGGTTGAATAATATGAACCTGAAGAATCCGCGGTTAATCGGATTTGGCATTTCCAACCATGAAACTTACAAACATGCCTGCAGGTTTGCCAATGGTGTTATTATCGGCAGCGCTTTTGTAAAAGCTCTTGCAGAAAAGGATATTCTGGAGGAAAAAATCAGACGGTTTGTTGAGATGATAAGAGGAAAGACAAGCTGAAAACATAGTCCGGCACAAACGATTAATAACCATAAGATTTCAGATAGGGTTAAAAATAATTTTAAACTCTGTAATTCCGTCATCCCGTGTGATTAGTGAGAAGTCACATTTATGGTTCGTGAGGATTTCCCTTATTAGGGTTAAACCTATGCCCTGACCTGTTTTTTTTGTTGTAAAAAAAGGCTCAAATAGTCTTTTTTGAATGCGATAGGGAATTGGTTCCCCGTTATTTTCAACAATAAGGGTGGGTGGGCCTTCTGCTAATTCAATATTAATTGTACCTTCTGATTGAATAGCCTGAATGGCATTTTTGATGATGTTGACCAATACAAGCTCCAATTGCTGCGCATCGAAAGACACTGTAAATGCGGAGGATTTATATCTGTTCGTGACTTTTATATTCTTCTTGTTCAATTCAGCCTGAAAAAAAATCATTACATGACTGAGCATTTCGGTTAAATTACATGGTGCAAATTTAGGGGGAGGGATATGTACAATATCTGCAAAACGTTTGGTAAACTTATTCAGGTTATCCATTCGTTCCCTGGCAATACGCAATGCCCCTGAAAAATCACTATGGGCATCATTGTCTTTTTCATCCATATAATTGATTGAAGACTCAATGATAGAATTAACCGCACCTACGCTGTTATTAACCTCATGTGACATCATTCGTATCACCTTCTCGTAAGATTGTCTTTCAGCATCCCATATTTCCTTTGTTAATTCTTCAATAAGAAAAAATGTCTGCTTTACACCTCTGTCAATGAAATAAGATTTAGAACATTTAAACTGATTGATACCGTTTATCTGAATTACGAAAGAACCAGTGTTGGTTAGCTGAGACAACTCAACATTCCACGGTGAGGGGAATTCACTTATTGATAAAGTTTCATCTTTTTTACTGCTGAATTTTAACAGGTTGTAACCGGCAGGATTGATTGTTCTCACCTGTTGTTCTTTATCGAGAATAATTATCGCGGCAGGAGAAGCTTCGATAAGTTTTTCAAGAAAAAAGTTTTTTTCCGTAGTTAGGGTCCGTTCCAGTCTGAGTTGTTCAATCATTTTGTTGAATACATTCGTCAGTTTATCCAGTTCCGGCTGACCAACCGGTAAGATTTTCATGCTAAAATCCTTATCGGATATTGCTTCAACACCGGCATTTAACAGCCTGAACGGATGAAATATGGTATGATAAAACCTGATGAACAATAATAATGACAAGACAATGACACCCTCACAAACCACAAACAATACCTTATTATAGTGATATATAACTATTGTAATAAAAGTAAAAATGAGATGAATGATGGTAAAATAGATAAAATATTTTGTTTTCAGGCTCATACTTTTTGAGTTGTAAGTCAATAATTGTCAGTCATCAGCTTCCTCTTTTCTATCATACGATATCTTATACCTGTCTAATCTTCTGTATAGCGTTCCCCTGCTTAGGCCTAATGATTTGGCTATTTTTGAAATATTGCCCTGATATTTTTCAAAAGCTTTTATAATCATCTCCTTTTCAATTTCATCCAATGTTATTGTGCCGGGATCAGGAAAATGTTCTGATTTTAATGTATGAGAAGTCTGTTCCAGAGATTTTTCGAAATCGTTGATTCCCAATTCGTTCTTGCCGACAAGTAACCATGTGCGCTCCACAAGGTTTTTTAATTCACGGATATTTCCGGGATATGACAGGTTTTGCAGCCATTTTATGGTTTTATTGCTAACAATTATATCTCCTGTATTGTAAATGCCTTTAAGATTTTTCAGAAAAAACCGCACAAGCAGGGCAATGTCATTCTTACGGTCACGAAGTGGCGGCAGATTAATTGTAATCAGGTTTATCCGGTAAAAAAGATCCTCTCTGAATGTTCCTTTACGTACCATTTCTTTCAGGTTCCTGTTGGTTGCTAAAATTATCCTCACATCTGTTTTCCGGGTAATGCTTTCACCCAATACCTGGTAAGTCTTATCCTGCAGTACCCTTAAAAGTTTTACCTGTGAATTGAAGTCAAGATCACCAATTTCATCCAAAAATATGGTTCCCGGGTTTGCCAGTTCGAACCTGCCTTTACGGTCGGAATAAGCATCGGTAAAGGCTCCTTTTTTATGCCCGAACATCTCGCTTTCGAAGAGGCTTGAAGAGATACCTCCAAGGTTTACTTTTACAAAAGGAGCATCTTTACGGTGACTATTCTTATGAATGGCTTCGGCAATCAATTCCTTGCCGGTGCCGCTTTCTCCCAAAATTAATACCGGTGCATCTGTTTTGCATACACGGCTTATGGTTTCTAATATCTCAGTTAATTTATTATCTTCTCCGATAATACCGTCGAAGTTAAATTTTTTATCCAGTTCATTTCGTCTTTTTTCCCGACCATCCTGTGATACCTTATTAAGTTCAATGGCCGTTTGTATTGTTTTCAACAGATCGCTGTTGTCCCAGGGTTTACTTACAAAATCGAACGCCCCTTTTTTTATACCTTCTACCGCCAGCGAAATAGATGCCCATGCTGTAATAAGAATAACAGGTACATCCGGATGTATGGATTTAAATTTTTCGAGGAATGCCAGCCCTTCTTCTCCGGAAGTGGTATTGCCGAAATTAAGATCAAGTATAACAGCTTCCGGTTTATTATCCTGCAGCGCTTTCATTCCTTCATGTGGACCAGACGCACAAATGGGCAGAAAGCCCGATTGTTTCAATAACAGGCATAAAGATGTTTGGATAGCGATATCGTCATCAATAATTAAAATCATATTTTAGTTTGAAGTCAGTGGCAAAAATATTTAATTTCCAGCATAAATGGGAAATATTGGTTTACTCAATTGCTCACAGTCAATTAACCTGCATTCCGTCAAATAAATGAATAATCCGGTTTGTTTTTTTTGCAAGCTGTTCGTCATGTGTTACCATTACAATGGTGGTTTTTTCTTTCTTATTCAGGGTATGGAGTATTTCCATGATCTCGCTACCCATGGAACTATCGAGGTTTCCGGTGGGCTCGTCGGCAAGAATAATCTCAGGATGGCCGATTATTGCCCTGGCAATGGCCACTCTCTGTTTCTGACCGCCCGAAAGTTGCGAAGGATAGTGCCTGGTCCGTGCGCTTAAGCCGACTTTTTCAAGAGCCTCCAAAGCTTTTGTTCTGCGGTCTTTTCCTGATACGCCTTTTCTGTACAAAAGAGGCAACTCTACATTATCTAACACGGGCAGGTCATTAATCAAATGGAAACTCTGGAAGATGAATCCCAGTTTCTGATTTCTAAATGCAGCAAGTTTCTTGTCTTTCCATCCTTCAACAACCTGGTTGTCAATTTCTACAACCCCATTGGTGGGCATGTCGAGCAGACCGATCAGGTTTAACAGCGTACTTTTTCCACAACCCGAAGGTCCCATAACCGATAAAAATTCGCTTCTGGTAATCTCAAGATTAATATTATTCAATGCTACCGTTTCGATTTCGTCGGTCTGGTAGACTTTTTCGATGTTCTTTAATGTAATCATTCTTATTGGTTTTAAATTATTTATCACTACTGTTCGACTAAATATTTTATAACTTCATGAAGTTCCTTTATTTATATTCCGTCCCTACGGGACTTTAATAACTATAGGTCAATTTTGTACTACCGATATTTTGTCCCTAACGGGACAGTCCCGTAGGGACGGCATATTGGTAGACAATGTGTTAAAAAATGTTTTTAAGTCCCGTTAGGGACGAAATATATTTTACTCGTTTAATAATGATTATTTATTCCTTATAAAAGTTATCAGTTTATTTTATTCTTCATGTAAAGCCATTGCCGGCTGAATTTTGGCTGCCTGGGCTGCGGGCAGCAAAGCACAAAGCATTACAAGCAGATAAATTATTATTGTTGCTGCCAGCATGGCGATAATAAATACTTTGTTTTCAATGTCAAATACTTTTAAAAATGTAAATTGTGCCGCTATGATTATCCCCGGCAATATGCCCAGCGTTGCCAGTATTAGCATTTCGCCGATGAATTGTCGGTATATATTTTTTTTATTTGCTCCTACGGCCATACGTAGTCCGATTTCTGATTTACGGAGCGAAATGTTGTACCACAATACTCCAAAAAGCCCCAGGACGATGTTTATCAATAAAAAGCCCACTACCAATGAAACAAGGAATATTGGCAACCAAACCCTTTTGATATAAGTTTTTCTGACGTTTTCCATTTTATAAATCCTGAAATCCCAATCGGGCAATTTGGTATTGATTGTTTGTTTGAGCCGATTTTCAAAATCAAGACCAATGCCATCTTTAAGTTTAAGGTAAATGATAGCCGGACAATTATAATCACTATTGTTTGCGTCAATTTGCAAGTCTTGATTGTAAGTCGTTTCCACGTTAAAAAACGATTGGATAAAAAAGAAAGGTCCGGCATCGCTAAAATCTCCGGCATATCTGAAATCTTCAATAACACCAACAATTGTTGCAGGTTCTTTATGAAGCAGAATAGTTTCTCCCAGGGCATTTTTCCTGCCGAATAATTTGTCTTTTAGGTTTTGGTTGATGACAATGGGCAAATATTTCATTGTATAATCTGTGTTTTGAAACCACCTGCCCTCATTAATTTTAATTGACAAAGCAGCAGCCAGGTTATTATCGGACATGGCTGCTTTGGCCCTTCGAATTACAGTGTTCTGATACTTAATGTCTAACAATTCTGTATAGTTTTTGGGTTGAAAGGGGACATTGCGATCATAGAATGCAACATGTTCCACTTCGGGAAACGATTTAAACAGGTCGGCAAATGATTGTATCATGACCTTTTGGGCATCCCAATCTTCACCTTTCAGGTTTTGGAAATCGAGCTGCAACACATTACTGTATTTAAAACCAAGTGGTTTTTGATAGTTGCTGATATACCTGGCAATAAACACACCAGTGGCAAACAAGGTGAGAAAGGCTATCGCAAATTCAATAACAAGCAACCTGGTAGTTGTTTTTCTTTTAATAATGGTTTTTAGTATATGTGCTATCATTTTTGTTCTGATTTTAGTGAATCAATAATTGACATCCTTGAATAACGCAATGCTGGAAATACACCTGTAAGCAAAGAAAAGAGCATGCAAATTGCCAGTGTTATAAGAAATGTCTGGGACCCGATATGCAATTTCAGGTTCGGAACAGGATTGACATTGTTAAAAACGAAAACAGCAACAAATGATAATATCAGGGCCAGTGTACCACTTATTAAAACTATAAATAACTGTTCTGTTATGAATTGCAGTGTTATATAGTACGAACTTGCCCCAAATGACTTCCTTGCCCCAATTTCAGACGCACGTTCAAATATCCGTAATTCGCTGACCGTAACATCATTATTATGAGGAGATCAAAATGAGCGTGACTTCTTCAAAGCATAGTAATCAGCGTGAGCTTTCGCTCCAGGACGCTAAGTGGCTTTGTTTTTGATGCGCACAAATGCATGGCGCCATGCCTCCTTCACCTTTTCCGCCG
>JAWOHT010000132.1:0-7409 GCA_046485045.1 Bacteroidales bacterium | reverse complement strand
AACGAACTTGGCGATGTTGACGAGGCTGTTGTTTATTACCTGAAAGCTATTGCCAGTGCACGGGGTGGAAAAGACGAAGGAGTATTCAATAATCTTCGCACAGCAGTTGGCAAAGATGCCACCCTTAAAGCTTATGCAAAGAAAGATGTTGAATTCTTAAAATATGCATCAAACGAAGCATTTACCGGTATAATCCAGTAACATTCTGCAAAATAGTATATAAAAAGAGGCTGTCAGATACAGCCTCTTTTTTTTTCATTCATCATCTATTTATTCATAAAAGAGAATTTCTGGTTCTATTGATTAAATAGCCCCCATAATTCAGGTTGGCTTTTATCATGAATTCCTGCTTTCAGAAACCAAAACCCCCATGTACTTCAGTTTTCTTATTATTCCGGCCCGTAACTTGCAAAAAACATCATTCTGGTTATTATAATTCCTTAAATCGGCAAGTAATTTTTCATATTCCCTTCAGGACTTACGGCCTGTCTTAGCAGCGCGTCGGGCAGGTGCTCTGCCCGCCAGCAAACCTAAGTACCGGACTGTCAGGAAAGGGTGTTTATTTCCAATTATCAACTTTTTAACCTGCGGATTTTAAATATTTATTATTTTTTTTCGTAAATTAAATCTTTATAAAGAAAAACTGACTTAAAAAATGAATTATCATTAATATCAGTACCTATAAACAAATAAATCATGAAGATAAATTTGAAAATCAGTTCCCGTTTGCTCATCTTAATTACTTTGCAGTTACTTTTTGTGGCCATACTTCTTGTTTCTTATTTCTTAACTGTGAGTAATCTTGAAAAAACGGATAAAAAACGTGAACGTATTACTGAAGAGATGAACAACGTAATGGTTTTTACCCTTAAAATAAAAGATTACCAAAACGGACTGACAGATTTTACCGGGCTTGAATCTGCCTATAAAAATCTGGCAGGCCAGACATCAATTCATACCGGCGACCGTCTTAATGAGATTTGGGGCGACCTTAAAAAAATTGAAGACATTGCCCGACAAAACATTGAATTTGAGAAAAATATCGTTGACCTCACCAATCAATCCATCAACCAGTCTAATGAGTTTATTAACTCTGTAAGCCAGGCACTTGCAGACCCGGCAAGACAAAGCAGCGTCACAATTCTTGAAAGACAGGTAATAGCAGGGGCTAACCAAAACAATAACCTGAATTATCAGTTACAGGTGATGTATAAAAACCTTAAAGAAAATATAGATACCAGGCACGACATTCTTAATTATCTTGACAGGGCCATTGAAAATGTAGAAAAAGATGTAACCAGGCTTGCCCGGACAAAGTTTGCCCAGCTTCCTGTAAATGCGCGCAATGCAACAATAAAAATTAAAGAAATAATTAACCAATATATTCACAACCATAACGAACATCTGGTTTTAAACGATAAAATTACAAGCGGGGCCAACCAGATTTACAGAGAGCTGGCTAAAGAAGAAATAAATGAAGCTAAAAGAGTAACCTCAACATTGCGGTTAAGTCTGCGCAGTTTAATCACGGTGCTTATAGTCTTGTCGCTCATGATGGTATTCATGAATTTTGGCCTCTCTGTAACTATTCGGGCATTCATAAGCGCTATCACCGGTAACATGAACCAGCTAAAACAGGGTGACCTGAGAATGGAAAAAAACCTGGCCCTTGAATTACGCAAAGATGAACTCGGAACAGTATATAAAGCAGTTTTTGAAATGGTTGAAACACTAAGGGCCCTGGTAATTGATATCATCACTGCCAGCAACAGCTTTGCATCTGCAAGCCAGGAACTCAGCTCTGCATCGCAACAATTGTCACAAAGCGCTTCAGAGCAGGCATCCTCACTTGAAGAAATATCTTCTTCTATGGAAGAAATGGCGGGAAATATTCAACAGAATTCGCAAAACTCACTGCAAACCGAAAAGATTGCCCAGATGTCATCAGAAGGTATCTCTGATGTGTCTTCTGCTGCCATGCAAAGCCTTGATTCTGTAAGAAATATAGCTGGCAAAATACAGGTAATCAACGATATCGCATTTCAGACAAATATCCTTGCCCTGAATGCAGCAGTTGAAGCTGCACGCGCAGGAGAGCATGGCAAAGGTTTTGCCGTTGTTGCTGCTGAGGTTAGAAAACTTGCAGAACGCAGCAAACAGGCAGCCGATGAAATAATAAACCTGGCATCGCAAAGCAAAGATGTAACCGAGAGCGCCGGTAACCTAATGGCAAAACTGATACCTGAAATTCAAAAAACCTCGCAACTTGTGCAGGAAATTGCAGCCGCCAGCGCTGAACAAAATGCCGGGGCAGACCAGATAAATAATGCTATTCAGCAACTTAACCAGATTACACAGCAAAATGCGGCATCGGCAGAAGAGATGGCTACCAGTTCAGAAGAAATGTCAGCCCAGGCAGATCTGCTAAAATCGCTGGTTGGATACTTTAAAATTGATAATGAGAAGGCTCAATCTGCCGGGAAACAGCCACCAAAAAAGAAACAACCGGGTAATTCCAATAAAATTCACACACCAGCGGTATCATATATCAAGCCCCAGCAGGATGATGCTTTTGAAGAGTTTTAACCCCATATACCCCAAACCCATACAAGGTGAAGGGAAATTACTTATACATGCTACCCTGTGAGAGTTCTTCTTTCTCCGGCAAACTTCTTTGTTACACCAAAAACAAATAATGTTATGATAACAAGCATGAAAGACAGGGCTGATTCTGTGATCATAGCCCCTTTCATTCCGATAAAGCCGGCAAGGAAACCGGTCCATAAATTACCAACAGCCAGTCCTCCCCCAAAATAGAATGCATATACGAAAGACTGGCCTGTGGCCCTCCACTGAGGGGGAATAAATTGGTGTACAAACGCGATAAATGCTACCAGGAAAAGTGCCAGGCTGATACCGTGCAGCATACCGGTACAGATTGCCACCCACGGATTTGAGGTAAGGCTGTAAATCAGCATTCGTACCGAGGTAACAAACATGGTAATAACAATAAGGCGGCGGGCGCCGGTCTTTTTAATTATTTTCTGGCCGAAAAAGAAAAACGGCAGTTCGCTTAGTGCCTGAAAAGCATATGCATAACCCACATGATAATACGCTGCACCTATCTCTTCGTAATAAACATTGATAAACAGATGGATGGGTGCGGAAAAAACCCCGTAAAAGAACATAATTACCAGCATAATAACCAGCCTGCTGTCTTTAAAAAGTATATCTTTCAGATGACTGAGTTTTAAAGATTGAAGGCTTTTCTGGACTTTAAGTGGCCGGTAAATCAGTTTAAGAATAAGCAGGTTTACGAGCATTATTACAGATGCAACAGCGAATATCAGGTATATTCTTTCTGCATTGATAAAATAACCTGTTGCCAGTGCAGAGACTGCCCACCCTACCGATGCCCATAACCTCAGCGAACCGTAAGTAGACTTGCCCGACTGTTCAATATAATCAAGCGAAACACTGTCGGTTAACGGAACAATCGAACTGTAAAACACCGTAAACAAATAGGTAAATATCAATACCGAAAAGAAGGTTTTCTGCAGAATAAAACCATATAAAAGCAAAAAAACCATAAACATGTTGAAGAACAGTATATTTTTCCTTCCAAAACGATCGGCGATCATTCCCCAGAATGGTAAAAGTAAAAGCATATTTACCTGTTGCACTGCCGAAATAATCCCCACCTGTCCGTCTGTCAACCCCAGATGCCCTTTAAGAAAAAGATTAAAATACGACAACCAGGCCGAACCCGAAGCATATGTCAGAAAAAAAATTATCCTGATTACGATTCCCTGTCTGCTGCCATTGTCTGGTTTCATTTTTTACTGTTACTGCTGATAAACTTGAACCCGCAAAAATGGCAAGATTTTTTTAAACACGTACTAAAAACATAGGTCAAAAATCATTATCGTCCAGAATTTGGATGCAATTCAACCGACGGGATTTTTTTTTATAAATTCTATCAACTACTTTTACGCCCCCACAACCATTAAATAATAAAAAAATGGCCAAAGAATATACAGATGAATTGCTGCTTGGTTTCGGAGAAGACGGCAGTCAATTAGTACCTGTTGTTACCCAGGACTATAAAACAAAAGAGGTTTTAATTCTTGCATTTGTCAACAAAGAAGCATTTGAAGAGACCCTGCGAAGCGGTTATGCCACTTATTACAGCCGTAGCCGTAATGAGTTATGGAAGAAGGGATTAACCTCCGGTGATTTACTAAAGATTGAAGAAATAAGGATCAATTGCGAACAAAACTCCCTTCTCTACCTTGTTACTCCCATAGGCAAAGGGGCATGTCATGCAAAAAAGGCAGATGGAATGCCACATACTTCATGCTATTATCGGAAAATTACTCTTGATAACAGACTCGTATTTGTTGAAGAGTGATGAGGAGTGGAAATATCAGCGGCAGCGGCAGGGGCAGCGGCAGCGGCAGGGGCAGGGGCAGCGGCAGCGGCAGGTAAAATGACAGTCACATTGGAAAATGTATAAACCTCATTTTTTAAAGCAAAATTAAATTTTAGAAATATGCAATCAGGTTTCAAAAGTTTAAAAGTATATCAGTTAGCCTATCAACTGGCAATGCAGATTTTTGAGATAACTAAAAAGTTCCCGAAAGAAGAAACTTACTCATTAACCGATCAAATCAGACGATCATCAAGATCGGTCTGTTCATGTTTGGCTGAAGCATATAGAAAAAAGAGATACCCTAAAAATTTCACCAGCAAAGTATCTGATGCTGATGGAGAAGCCAGCGAAACAATGGTTTGGATTGATTTCGCCAAAGATTGTAAATATATTGATGAACAAACAAATAATTCGCTGATTAATAAATATGAAGAAGTTGGTAAAATGCTCGGGAGTATGGCCGACAATCCTTACAAATTCATACCAAAAAGGTAACTCTTTACAGAAAAATAATTTCAAAATCCTAATAAATGTCAACACAACAACTTAAAATAGGCATGCCGGCCGGTTCTCTGGCAAATCCAAATCGTGGTGGTAACCTCGTACAATTGCTTGAAGTTGCCGGTTTTAAAACCTCGGGGTACGAGTCAGGCGGCCCGAGCAGGTTCAGTTCGGTAAATTATTTATACGGGTGCGACGGTCGTCCACAGGAGTTCGGGTCACAGTTGGGCATCAACGAGATTGATGTGGCCATTGCCGGCGACGACTGGATACAGGAAAGAATCCTGGAATTCAGGTTAGAGTACCAGACAGAAATGAAACTCGAAAAAGTATTGTCGCTCAGACGGGGTGATGTAAAAATCGTGGGCATAGCGCCAGAAGCTGATACTGATGGTATTGACAGCTTCTTCAAAAAACTTTGTAAAGAAAAAAGCCTTATTACCGTTGTTACCGAAATGCCTTACCTGGCTTTGGACTGGATTCAGACCGTTCTTAAAAGAAATAACCTGCTCGAAAAATACAGCAATTTTTCGGTACAGAAATATAAAACACCTTCACGGATTAACAGCGGTGTTTTAATTTATGAAACATGGGGCAAAACAGAAGCCAAAGTAAAAAACGGCAGCGCCGATCTGGGCGTTGACATCACCCAGTCGGGAAGCGCTATTAAAAACTACGGTCTTGCCATTATTGATACAATAATGGAATCTGAAACAGGTATCTGGATAAACCCCGCCCTGAAAAACGACAATGGCAAAACAGAACTGCTCAAAATGTTCCTTATTAACCTCTACGGGGTGGTAAATGCCGAAAACAAAGTAATGATCATCTTTAATGTGCCAAACAATAAAGTTTCAGTATTAGAAAAATTCCTGGGCGACAATAACCTTTTCGCTGATGAGCCTACAAAAAATATTGGCGCCAATTATACCGAGATAAGTATACAGGTAGATACCAAAAACAGCCAGATACCACTTGCGAGGGTAAGGTACGAACTGGCCTCGAGAGGCGCTGTAAATATTAACACCATCCCCATTCAATCTTCTATTCAAAGCATAGATGTTTTAGGTTTTTAAAAATACCGGTAAAAAGAAATTGGCAGGTTTTCAACAACATAAACAGAGATTTTTCGGTCAATCCAGGTTTTTAATCATTCCCTGAATAATTTTCATGGAATAATACACCTGTTTATCAAATATATATACGCGATTGAAAACCCTTTTCCCATTTCATCGTAAAAATGAAATGTTATTGATAACTTTTTAATTTTCAGGATATCATATTGAAACTGTATTTGTAAATTTGAACTTAAGTTTGACTAACCCTGAATTGCATGAAAAAATTTTCATGCAACTGTTAAAGAACTATTGTTATGAAAAGAAAAGCAAGTTATTTAAGAATATTATGTAAGGCATCATTCATGGTGTTCTTTGTTTCATTTTTTCTGACATCCAGAAGCCAGGTTACCATCGTTGCCGATGGGTTGAACAACAGTTCCTCCCTTTTTACAATAACCGGTGGCAGCTTTTACACTGGAAGTACAGGTGGAGGTGACAGGCCGGCTAATTCTCCGCTTACTGTCGAAGGTAGCCATTCCTTCGGGGTTGTAGATGGGGCTGCTACAATGACTTCAAGTAGTATCAATACTTCTAATTACTATAATATCTCATTAAATCTCAGACTTGCTTCATTTTCGATTAATAGAACTAACAATGGTGCAGATTTAACAGATTATGTTACTATTGAAATTAGCCCCGACGATGGATTAAACTATTATAATACACTTCGTGTTACAGGTAATAATGATGCTTACTGGAGTTATGCAGACGGAACCGGTGTTGCATCCACTGCATATGACGGTGATGCATCGGTTGTAACCTTTACTCCTGCTGGTGGAGGAAACAGAACAACAGATGGTTACAGCACTATGAATATATCTAATTTACCCTCTGCAACAAATCTTAGGGTAAGAATTTCCTTATTAAACAATTCCATCAGGGAACGCTTCTGCATTGATGATTTTGAAATTACAGGAACGCTTCTGCCCACATTCTATTCAAAGGGTAACCTTGACGCTCAAACACCCTTCAATTGGAACACACAAAGAGATGGCAGCGGAATTAATGCTGCTGCAGTTGATTTCACCAATGGCAGCCGTTTTGTGGTGCAAAACAGCCATACCATGACCGTATCTGCACCCTGGAGTATTTCAGGGGCAAACTCAAAAATTCAGATAGAAAACGGAGGTTTGCTCCAGGCAAACAGTGCAATAACAGTTGCTGCTGCCACCAGTTTTCAAATTGACAATGGTGGAAATTATGTGCACAACAACAATTTATCTGCGGTATGGGCCGGAACAGAAATACTTGCAGATAATTCAACGGTAACTTACTCATTACCGGTAGCACAGGATGTCGAAGGAATTGCATACGGAAATCTAGTGATTTCAGGGGGTGGTACAAAAACCATGCTCGGC
>JAWOHT010000046.1:0-26831 GCA_046485045.1 Bacteroidales bacterium | reverse complement strand
TTTGGAAGCCTCAAAATTGGCATCAAGAGACCACCCACGAAATGAAATACCAGAAATTCTTACAGGGCGACAGTCACTACCAAATTTATTTATGAGAAACATGCATGCCTTTTTTCCGTTGGCAACAATAAAAGTTTTATCCTTACCTGCACCAATCAAGTTTATACCGCCCGGTATAGCTAAATTATCCTCGCCTTGTCCCCAAACAAAGGTTCCTTCAGGAATATAAATTGTACCACCACCTTCTTTATAAATCTTTGCAATTTCAATTTTTAGATCATTGAAGTTGCTTATTGTTGCAGGATTTGACCCATTTTCATTTTTTTTGCAAGTAGTTAAACATATAACTATCGGTAAAAGAACAATAAAATTGATTTTTTTTCCCATTATACCCTCCATTTTTATAAAGAATTGAAACTTCTTGTTTTCCTGAACTTAATCCAAATGGTTTTACTATTAAATAAAGCCTGATATGTAAAAGTATTTTAATCCAGTTTGGCAATGAAAGTATTTTTTTGTTATCTCGTCAACTGAATAATTCGTCTCTTTTCTAATTGAGTAGGAATCGAAATAATCAATTTTATCCAAGTCTTTATTTATCAACGAATTCTTTGGTAATTCAAAAAACAAACACCAAAATGCTGCAAAAGTCTCGTAGTTCATCTGAGATTCCATGAAGCCATTGTTTATCTTAAAAAAGAATTGATAAGTGAAATTTTTCAAGCTGTTTTACATAAGCAATTGGCGTTAATACTGTATGTGATCATACCAATAATAATGATGATTTTTCCGTTTGTAATCTTGTTTGATTCATTCATTTTATATTCCTTTTAATCTATTTGCCCAATTAAGAAATGATTCTCTGCATGTTTCCTGCATGACGCACAACGTTAGACAAGTCGAGTAGACAAGGGGAATTTCACCCCAAGCCTCTCTCAACCTGTCCCGCACCTTTGGTCGGGAGAACCGTATCCCGATGAAAAAATCGGGACAGGCTGTGACAGTCTCCTGTCATACGGCTCCTGTCATACAAATCTAAACGATTTAACATGAAAAACCAACCTCCCAATGGTAGAACAAATTCGGATATTGTTTCCGAACCCTATGCAACCATAAGAATGCACGGTTTAAACTTGTCTTGTATTGTTTGCAACGATTTCTTGCCCAACGAACCAACCGACTATGCAGGCATCTGAATACTTTCGATAATTCATTACCACGGTATCGTCCATAGTAATTTATCCAACCCCGAATCTTGGGGTTCCAAAATTGGGCTATGCCTACAATACTTTTATAGTTTAGTTTCTCGATCTCCAGCTTTTCCAGTATGTCAGCAATTCGTTTGCGGGATTTGATGCTTATTGCACAATCATACCCCAGAAACAGTTTTCCTGTTTTCTTTGATTTTGTTGTTTGAGGCTGAAAGGAATATTTCAGAAAATCAAATTTGACTACCGGGTATTTTTCCTTCCTGCGATAATCCCTGCAATAAACGATCTTCGTTTTGTCAGGGTGCAGTTCCAGTGCGCATGATGACATGCGACTTATTTTTCATCTTGCAGGTCTTTATCCCATTTTTCTTTCGCAAGTTCAGACCATATCTCAATCAGATTGCTCTCTGAGTCACGAAAATGTGCTGTTCTCATTCCCCAGCCAGTCATATCAGCTGGTTCATTTATAAATGCAACTCCTTTGTCTGATAACTCATGAAATGAATTATCTACATTGTCAACTTTCAGAATAATAGCAATTTTCTCTCTATTATCTGTTGGCAATGACTTTTCTGAATTACCAATAGCATTTGCCATTAAATCAGATTTGAAAATTGACAATCCAGATGGAATACCAATATCAAAACTTGCATAATCGCCACCAATTTTGCCCCAAGTAACTTGTAATCCAAGAGTTTCAGAATAGAACTTGTAACATTTGTCGAAATCTTTGACTAATAGTCGAATACAATTTAATTCCATAATTTTAAATTTTTAAAATGATTATTCGACAAAGCTATATTCGTTCAAAATCATAGTATTGTATAAATCGGTCATTGTTATTTAAATTCAATTTCTCAGGTGTCAATCCGGTAAATTGTTTTATTTCTCGAATATAGTGTGATTGGTCGTAATAATAAAAATAATCAGATTTGTTGTTTTTTACGTCTCGCAAACTCTTTTTAAATCGGATTATTTTTGAATAATCTTTAATGCCTATCCCTATCATATTGCTTACTAATCTATGCAGCTGCCTTGGACTCAATCCGATTATTTGAGAAATTTCGTCAACTTTAATGTTTCCAACTGAAGTATCTATTAGCTCAAAACACTTTTTTAATCTCCTGTCAGACTTATTTGGAATTAGTTTTAAAAACTGCTTGTCCAAATAATTAACAAGAAATTCAGGAAATCCATTTAAGCTATCAATCAAGATTTGCTCATTTAAATCAAAATCCTTTAACGTAATATTTTGATAATCATCAAGTGCTTCTTTAATATTGAATTTGAACAAACCACCAATTGATAATGGCTTAAAACGAATTCCAAATACTTCTGTGTTCTCAGAATAGCTTATCGAAACTGATTTACTCCAAATTCCAGTCATACTTATATCAACAATTCTATTTCCCTTTATGACTACTAATAAATCAAAATATCCGTCTGGCAGTATATCGAATGGCTTTTGAGTATTAGTCCGAATACTAAAATACCAATAGCATTTGATGTAATCCTTTAATCTTAAATCAGGTTCAAATTCACGATATGTTATCATGTTTGCGAGGTTTTGTTGCATTACGCCCTAACGAATTGCGGTATGAATACCTTTAGATTGCTGGCTACTTTACTGTCCAGTTACACCGAACTTGATGTGTGGCAGAACGATTGAATAACCACTTAAACCCCAATGTTTTATACCTATGTATTGCCAGCAGTTTTTATTCATATTGTCCTTTTTCTCTTTAATTCCTTCATTATAAAGATGTCATACAGTTCAGAAGTCGTGATAATGCGAGAATAGCCTTTCTTTTTTAATCCATTTTCCAATATTTTGTCACCCGTCCAAAGTTTGGATTTAAGATGATTTGTCAATGCTACAAAAAGAGTATCTTCCTCATCAATATCATGTGTCAGTTTAAATGCATTTTTTATTGATTTATCAGAAATAAGTATATCATCAACGAAACGGATTTTTGAAATTATTAAATTATAAATCTCATCAAATTTATTATCTAAAAATCCTTTGATTTTTAATTTTATCCCACATTGATGAATTAACCTCTTTTGCAAGCTTATCTGCATGCTCTTGTTTTGCTTTTGAATTTGCAGTCAATTCTCTATATTTTAGATAATCCAACATATCTTGTAACTCAGAGAGGTCAACATTGGAAGAAAGTCGTACTAATATCTCGTTATTTGTCCTTTCTACTACCATATCAAGTTTTCTTTTTTCAAATATACAAAATTTCTATCGCAGTGTCCTGGTGGTCTGTCAAAATTGCTGGCAACATCCAAATACATGTACCTTTTGTTCAAAAGGTACATATATTTTGCGTATAGCATTGGCTGGGAAATCAGTTTGAGTTGGAGTTTGAGTATTGAGGAAAAAAAAGTACAAACTTTGCAAGATGAAGAAGCTATGCACGCGTTACGCAAAAGCTAAACGCGCGCCATTGGGAGCGCGTCACTATCCACCGAGAAAAAAGCCTGAATCGGGCTACAATATCCGAATTTACTACATTCCCCGCCATTTGCTATATTGTGTGTTGTAACACGTTTTTCATTCATTTAATAGTTTCTCTATTTCTATTTTAGTATCTGAATTACTTGGTCTTAGATATGAACCTTCTGCAACTATTGTCAAATCACTATCCAATAATATGTAATAAGGAACACCTTGAAAACCAAGCACTTCTTTTAGAGCCTTACTCTGTTCATTATCCAGATAAAATTGCTGACCACCTTGTTGCCATTTATATAGAAGAGCATCCCAAATATCTTTGTCAGATTCGATACAGAAATAAATAAAAGAAACATTCTTATTTTTAAACTCATCAGACAGTTGTTTTGAATGAGGCATCTCTGCACGACAAGGGCTGCACCAGGTTGCCCAGCAATCAATATATAATATTTTATTGCGATTGTTTTCGAATATTGAATCGAATACGGATTTTAACTTCGTATTTTTAATTTGATCAAGTATAGATGCCGAATAATCTTTTTTGTTATTCAAATCAATCAGTTTTTTTTCATAGTTTCTAAGTAAAGGATTTAATAAACAACTATCTGTTACATATTTCAATAAGGAATCTTTATACATTTCAAAAATATCAAGTTCTTCGCGTTGTATATAATCGTTGAAATGATTGATTAGTATAAGTTGTTTTAATAAGACATCGGGCGTATAATTAATAATTGTTGCAACCCAATTTGAATCCCAAAATTCCCTGGTGTAAGTTTCAGGTGAAAGTGAATCAAATTTTTCTCCTAAGAACCCAAACTGATTTGCAAAACGATTAATGCCTCCAATATTATTTAAATCTTCATGTTTTAATGGTAACCTTTTTAATTGAAAATTATAAAATCCTTTGTTATACCCTTTGGAACCACAAACAGTAAAATCTCTTTTATAGAATGGGAAACGAGACAAGTTGTCATAATAATAACTTTCAAGTTCAAAATATGTCCATGCCTTTATTTCATTATTTGGCTTAGTGTTTTGTATGAAATCCTTATACGCTAATTGAAGATTATGCATTATGCTATCCATGAAGTGTATTATTTCAGCTTCTTCAAGTTTCTTCATTTTTTCGGTCATTGTAACAAAATCAAGTGTATTTGCAATCATGAATTTTCGGAAAGCTAAAGCATCTAATAAGTATTTTACATCACCTCCAGTAAAAATAATACTGTTGTAAAAATCACTTTGTTGCGTTTTTGAACCATCTAAAACAATATGAATACTGTCGCTTTTAAACAGAGGTAGTAAAATATTGGTTTTATATGAAATCCAAAAGTCTGTTTTTCTTGGAGTTTCTATATCAAGGGCATAAAATCCATCTTTTGTAATCTCTGGATAATAAACCTTTTGATCTTGCCCCAAGCGGTTTACAGCAAAGTAGAATGTATTTTCACCTTTTACATAATTCGAAATTTGTCCTGAAATATGAACTTGAAATTTTGAATCAGTTTTCAGTTCATTATTACACGATGTTAATGTTAGTGTAACCCATATAACATAGATGATTCGAAATTGCCTTATGTTTAATGGTTTAGTTTGTGAATTAATTTTCATCATAGGATTTAGAATTTAGAATTTTAATATTTGCCCAATGTTATTCAGGACGTTGTCAAAATGTGTTACAACGCTCGACGGTATCAGTAGTAGCGGTTTTCGTAATCCTGCGGAAATGTACCGTCCGAAAGCGAGATGAACTGATAAAATCTTCTACATTGCCCGCTATTACTGATTACCGTCTGTTGGCAACTGGCCTTTATTATTTATCTTTTAAGCTCTTTTTCTTAGATTCAGGCAAATAATTCTTACTTGTTACTACTTTCTTGCCAGATTTTAATTCAAGCTGCTTTCTTGCGTCTCCCGCAATTTTCCCTCCTGCCTTTGCTGCTCTTTTATTCTGCTCAAATCCTTTTGGATCAGTATTGATTACAATTTCTTTAGTTGAAGCCTCACCTAACATCGAGAAAATTAGTTCCAGATCTGTCATGTGATCTCGTAAACTTTGACTTTTTAGTCCCTTTAATTCCTTATATTCTGATGGTGTTAATCCAAATGTTGCCTTTGATATCTCTGCTGTCAATATTGAATATTCAATCTTTTCCTTTATTCCTCTATTTTTCCATTCTTCAGTTAATTCTTCCCTAATTGCAATACTTCGCATTCGTTTTTCAATCCAATCATCAGGATATCCCTTTAATTTATAAAGTTCTCGTGTCCGTTGCGCCGCCAATTCTGGATTTTCTATTTCATCAAGTCTATCTGAACCAACTTTTGCTAACCATAATTTAAATGGTTCTGCCTTAGGAGAAGGGATTGATTGTATTATTCTTAATAATCCTTGAGCATTTGCACAATTTAATTTTTGTTTGCCACCAGCAGTTTCTATTAAAAGGGGGGTGACAATTTGTCCCCACCCTTGAGAAAGTTGCTCATCCCTCTTTCTCATCTTTTTTATATAATCTGATGGATTTGTAGAATCAGTCAAAATTTGAACAACATCAGTAATCACAAAATACCATTTCTGATCATCCTTATTCCAAGTTGCCCTAACCTGATTATTCTCAAAAAGTTTAATATTGCTCATTTTCATAATGCTTTGAAGCAAATATAACCAAATCCTATTATATGATTATAAAATTCGAATTAACTATTTGTAATTATGGTTGTTAGATTTTTTTATGGCTTGTTGCCAACACCCAGAGTATATTTTGTTGCCGATTTCAATGCAATTCTTTAACAGTTTACACGAATGTAACCAAAAGAACTTAAATTGGCAAACCATGAGGCCGGCAATGAAATATACTCAATGTTACCGTACGTAACCTTTTTTTATCAGCCTGTTGACAAATGTTACCGCCGCTGGCACAACACTGTTGTAACAACAGAGGGACAAAAATGTCCGGGCGTGGGCAGGCCAATCTAACGAGATAACAGAGCGTAGCTATACTGCCCATTTAATTAATTCTGGTAAATATGTACCAACGTTAAATAACGCCGAAACCTGTTAAATACCCGCTTGCCGCGCTGCCTGGGCGAGTATGGCCAAATTTCCGATATTTAAGAACGTGCATAAATGCAAATTTTTTTATGTACGGTAACGGTGGGCATATGAGTAGTGGCGGTTTTCGAAGCGAGTCATTGTCAACCGAGGCAGAAACTACATTAGAAGTACTGCACTTTGCGACCCACAAACCCCGCCATTACTTATATGCCGTGTTACAAGCCGTTAATAATTCTGTCTTTTAGTCTTAAATAAGGTTGAAAATGCGAATTATTTTTAATCCTGTATATCATATCATTTTTATTATTCCAAATCAAAATATGTTCAGTTGCATTACTTATGTAGTCATCTTGATAATGCTTTACTTCAACCATAAATCGTCTAATCAATTCCAAGTCATTTTCTTTTAACTCAATATTTTCAGAAATCGGTTTACTCTCAAAAATATAGTTCTTGTAGCTCCTAATCACCTCTGTTGTATCTCTATGAGTTGAATATTTAGTTGGCAATCTATAAAATCTACCAACAAATCCATTTTGTTCCTTAATTATCCAAAATCCTTCATCGTATCCACCAAATTCTCCACCTGATGCAATATAAACATTAATGAACAGTGTATCATTAATTTTTAATCTATCAAGGCTTGTCTTTTCTTTATAAAGTCTTTCGGGCAACTTATCAAAGCAAATCTCGATACCTTTCAAATCAGCACCATTTATCTCAAAGGTTGGAAAATCTTGCGTGTCAAAATATGTTTCGTATCTGATTTGATAACTCCCGTTCTGCAATCCTTTAAATTTAAACTTTCCATTAGTCCAATATATGTCTCCAAATAGAGTTTGATGATAAGTCCACACAGAATCAATTGGTTTTGAATCATGATATAAATAAATATATCCACCTGGTTTATCTTTTGAATCAGTGCAAGAAATCACTTCTCCTTTTATCATATAATCAGATTGCTGGCTAAATGCACTTAAACATCCAATTACCAAAGTCAATGTTATTGTAATGTAGTGTCTCATTTTAATGGCTTGTAACGGATGGCAATATGCGTAGGCCGGGATTTCGGAGCTCCAACTTATCAAACCGTTACAATTTTTAATAAATGTACGAAAGTTAAAATTACCCACATCACCCGGCTTACGTATATTGCGTGTTAGCTGCTGGTGTTATTGTATTTCCGTCTGATTACTAATCGTTTATGTTGTCCGTTTACTTATCCAATCAATCTGCACTGACGTTTCTTACGGAGCACGAATTTATTTTGTTTTTTGTGGGCGGGCAATCCTTAAAGCCCTGTGGGCTGCTTGGGCTGGCATTTGCAAGCTCTTCCCGCAAACTTTGGTCTGGCGTTGGCCTTGCGGGGATTGCGGGATGTGCTTGCAAATAGCGTGGGCAATTTAGCTTCTCACTAATTTACCCAACGATTCCAATAATTGCGGATTATCTTCTAATGCAATCTTTGCTACTGCGTAAAATTCGCTCATCCAGTCATCCATTTTGGCGAAGGCAGCATCTTTTATCTTGGTTGCGTCTTGTGATTCCCCTTTTTCTCTTAAATACTCAGCCCTTGCCGCTTCCAAATCATTTATCATGGTGTTGCCAGCGGTTAAATCTTCTGGTGTAACCTTTAATCTTGCCAGTTTTGGCTGTATATCGGCATCAGTCGAGGCTATGGTGTAAAATTTCCTAGCAGTCTCCACCCATTTTGTATAGGCTTTAGGTACACTGCCTGTTACAGCTAACTTATCCATTGTGAGGGAATCGTTACGGAATACTACTTTGGCTTTCTTACGGTGTAGAGAATAGGTATTGGCCAGATTATCCTTTAAGGTTGAAAACGTTTTGTACGCTTCGTTAGATTCGTCGTCTTCGGTCTTGTTTGCATCATACTTTTGTCTGGTTTCTGCTAACAAGGTTTTACCCTGATTGATTGTTTCTGAATCGTAACCGAATTCTGCCATAATGGTGGCGATTTCTGACTGGTTCTCGACGTTGTCTAATGCTACCCTGTATTGTTCGAGGGTTTCGGCTTCGCTTAATGTTTTTTTAGTTGCCATAAAAAATAAATTTTAAGCCTGCCTTGTCGGCAGACGGGTTAATAATTTGGATTATTGCGAACTCCTTACGGATGCTTGCCTGTTCCTTAAAGGCAATTTTGCGCTCCTTATGGCTTCCTATGCATTCCTTAAAGCTTCCCGTCGATTCCTTATGGCTTCTCATGCGTTCCTTACGAACGCCCGTCTGTTCCTTAACGCTCCTTGAGCGTATCTTATGGATTCCCTTGTATTCCTTATTGCCGTTTTCCTATTCCTTGTGGATTAATCTGCCTAAAACGCTAATGACCTTTGATTCTTTAACGATAATTTTTTATTTCTATTGTAAGTCCTCTGAATTTGTGCCGTTTATTGTTTCCATTATCTCCTTGAAACTATTTAAGCCCGATTCGATGTTTTCGATAATTTCGCTTGCCAAAATATCGGGGTCAGGTAAGTTATCCAAATCGGTAAGGCTTTTGTCTTTAAGCCAGAAGATATCCAAATTGGTTTTATCCCTTGCCAATATTTCTTTGTAAGTGAATTTGCGCCAACGACCTTCGGGATTTTCTTTGCTCCATGTCTCCGACCGTTTATGGCGGTTGCCTGGGTTATAAAGTTTTACAAATTCTTCCAAATCGGCTGTTGACAATGGTTTCTTTTTCAGGGTGTGGTGTATGTTTGTCCTGTAGTCGTAAAACCATACTTCTTTAGTATGTGCTTCTTTACTGGCGGCTCTGTTATCGAAGAACAGCACATTTGCCTTTACACCGTGGGCATAAAATACACCAGTGGGCAATCTCAAAATTGTATGCAGGTCGGCAGTTTTCATTAGTTGTTTGCGTACTTCTTCACCTGCGCCACCTTCAAACAACACATTATCGGGCAATACAACGGCAGCCTGTCCTGTAATTTTGAGCATGGTTTTAATATGCTGCAAAAAGTTAAGCTGCTTGTTGGATGTTGTTTCCCAAAAATCCTGACGGTTGTAGCTTAAATCTTCTTTTTCAGCTTCTCCTACTTCATTGGTAATGGTCATACTGCTTTTCTTACCGAAAGGCGGATTAGCTAATACATAGTCGTATCGCTCGCCACTATCAGCCACTAAAGCATCGTTAGTTGAAATGGTGCTGTTGCCATCGATTTCGCCGATGTTGTGCAGGAACATATTCATTAAACACAATCGGCGGGTATTGGCAACAATCTCATTTCCGTGAAAGGTTTTGTTTTTCAGAAAGCCTTTTTCTTCTTTATCCAAATTATGGTTTGCCACAATCCAATCGTAGGCAGCCAAAAAGAAACCACCTGTACCGCAAGCAGGGTCGGCAATTGATTTCATTGGTTTAGGCTGAATACATGCAACCATTGTTTTAATCAATGCACGAGGGGTAAAATATTGCCCAGCTCCCGATTTTGTATCCTCGGCATTGCGCTCCAATAACCCTTCGTAAATTTTCCCTTTTACATCGGCACCCAACATTGACCATTGTTCCTGTTCAATCATGCTGATAACCCGAAGCAGTTTTGCAGGGTCTTGTATTTTGTTCTGGCTTTTGGTAAAAATATGCCCCAACATACCTTTCTCGGTGCTTAAACTGCGGAGCATTTGAGAATAAAAAGCTTCCAGTTCTGCACCCCGTTTACTCGAAAGCGTTTCCCAATTACACACATCACCATTTTCAATCTCTTTATCTTCCACATCTTTCAGGCGTGGGAATTTCAGGTTTTTATTGTATGGTGGTTTATTTGACTCATCTGCCATTTTAAGGAAAAGCAGATAAGTAATTTGCTCTAAATAATCGCCATAACTCACTCCATCATCCCGTAATACATTGGCGAGATTCCAAATCTTTGATATAATTGCTGTATCTGTCATTCAACTATAAATTTTTCTTTAATGTTTTTAGCTCCTGAATTGTATTCCCAATACTCAAGTTTTATTTTAATAATTTTTCTAAGGCGATTAAAATATTCCTTTTCATTTTCTTTCATAGATGCAGGCCCAACTATGATTAATTTGGAGCAGTTTAATTCAGCATCAAGTAATGCATATTCAAAAATCTGACCTAATGCTTGTCTAATATTATTCAAAGCTGTATTACTGGTCTTTATTTCAAATAACTCAAAACTATCAGACAATTTAAGCACAACATCAACTATTGCCCCTCCAATTCGAGTTTTTTCTACTGATAAAACCTCCTTTGTAAAACCAGAGGCAATGAGGTAGTCGTACAAGTCATCAGTAATTTCACCATGCCTTCTTTTTACCTGAGTTTGTTTTTTAGAAGAAGATTTGGTGTATTCGGCGGTATTTGATGCTTTACCTGCTACAAAAATAAATTTAGATTTCGTTTCAAACTCCTTTTGAATTGGGGCAATCAATTCATCTTTTAAGTAATATGCCTGAAACCTGTTAAATTCAGCACCATCTAAAAAATCAACTGGAACGGGTTGTTGAAATATTTCAGCCATCTCCCAATGAAATTTTATATTCGGGAGTAACTGGTCGTGTTTAAGATGTTCAAAGTCTGCATTAACTTCTTTCAATTCTTCAATCATTGCAGGTTTATAAGTAGAAATTAAATCTTGAATTTTATTTTCTTCTTCTTCAACCCCTTCAATAATTTCTACATTATAAAGATTCCCAACCAAACATCTTTGCTTGTCTTCTCTAATAGTATATAGCGTTATTTGGTCAATTACTTCAATATCTGTAGAAAGATTGTTGACACCTCTTATATAACCATATTGATAACCATCAATCCTAAACCTTTCGTTAAATAGCCATTCTTCATGACCATAGCCATACTGGTTTTCGTAAGCAATGTTTGAATTGCCCTGATTTTTCTCACGCCATGCATGGCCACAAGGGTATTCCCAGTTATTTGAGTTCCAAGTAAGGCGCATAATCCTTTTATCTTTGTAAGTAGGATTATTTAACCAACTCTGTGTAGCAAATCTTTTAATATGTTCTTTATGTACTTTAACAATACCTTGCTGAAGTTCATATTTAAATATTTGGTCTTGGGGTATCTCATAAAATTCAACATTGTAGTATGAGATATTATTGAAGTCGCCGACGTTGTAAGCTGCTAATGCTTCAACCAGTGCTGGTTCTGAATTAATATGTATTTGTTCATTGTTTATTTTGGCTAAAGCCCGAATGGTATGACCTTCACCAATGAGAACAATATCTCCAACATTGTATATTCCACTGGAATTATGTCCAATAACGATGTTCCTGCTTTTAATTTCGTTATAAAAACTAGGTTGACCTGAACCCCAATTGCAACCAAGTTTCCAAAAAGTTAATCCTGTAAATATGCCTTTGTCATTAACCTCCATAACTATCCATTTTTAATGGTTTTAATCTTTTCCAGCAACATACTTGCAGGTTCATAATCGGCTTCCTGTTTGCATTTTTCTATTTCAGCTTCGCTCAAAAGTTTGCCCTCAAATGCCTTTTTAAGGATGCTTTGTCGCAAGGCTTCCGATTTTTCCAATGTTTCTGTAATGCTTTGTTCTACCTTGTCGCAAACAGAAAGACGGGATTCGATTTCTTTAACTGTATTATTTTGGTCTTCGGAACTACCTATTGGTATTTCCATTGCTCCAATCATATTTGTATTCAAGTTTGGCTGGGCTGCCCCCTGATTTATGTTTCTTAACTCTTTTGTTTTGCTTAACCAAAAATAATAGTGGTATAAGAGCGATTTATCTTCTAAACCCAAGAATGCTGCGATACCATCATTAAAGGTAGTTTCAAATGAACAAATTTTTGGAATACCTAAAGTTGCACCACTATTCGAAAGAAGTAAAGTATTTGCATTAACCAATCTTGTTTTTTTTAGTCCAGCTTCTTTGATTGAGTATGTGTAAGTTTTCAAATGAGTTCCTTCATTCCGTGTTAAATCCGCAACTTTTAAAAAGGGTATATTACCCTCATAATACCTTGGGTCACCTGCTGGACGTGGAGAACCGCCTCTTACGACTTCGCAAAGGGAAGAAATCTTAACTTGCTTCCAATTAGAACTATCATTTACATATTTACCCTCAAACGCCTTTTTAAGTACTGCCTGACGGTAAATTTTAAGTTGTTCCTGTGCTCTTTTAAGGTCGGCAATGCCTTTATCGAGTGAGGTAAAGAGGTTTTCGATTTTGGTTACGATGGCTCGTTGGATAGGGAGTGGCGGTAAATCTATAGAATAAGAATAAATTTTTGCACCAGATATTACAGGTTGTGCTGTAGAATTAGAAAGTTTGTTAAGATTCTCAAAATGTAATTTTAACTTCATGAAGTTTAAGTCAAAACATTTTTCTTTGAATGTTACGACTAATGCATTATCAGTTACCCATGATTTTGGTTTTGTAATATGTGTAATTCCACATCTAACACCAACTCTACCAATTATTAGTTTTTCATCTTCAAATAAGTATTCTGAATGATATCCAGTTATACCATTTCCGCCATAAACAGGAAAACCACTTCCCGACATTTCTTTTGAAGTTAAACCACTGCCACTTGAAACATTTAGAATTTCACCTAATTCAATTTCTATCCAATCCTCTTTCATTCAATAAAACTCTAATGAATACCTATTTTACTTAGAAAACTACTAGCCCCAGGCATTGTTGGTGAAGAGTCTTCCTTTAATAACCCAGTGTCTGCCCTGCTAAATAATGATTCAAGAACTAATTGTCTGTCTTTGTCCTCCACATTGCCATCTTTTTTCAAGGAAAGATATAAATAGGTTAGTTGTTTTCTTTCTTCGGCATCCCTTGCCAAATGAAATGCACTAAAGGTTACTTTAGCTAATAAACCAATACCATAGGCTATAAAAGAAACAAAAGAAATAAAAATGATTGACCATTTAATAGCCATTCCAGTAGATTTAAAAATCTTCTCTAATGTTTCACCTGGAAGCAGAACCAATAAGGTAAATAAAGAACCTGCACCTAAACCAACAAGAACAATTAGCCAGATTAAAGATTTCCATCCTTGTTTTTTCAAATCTATTGCCCTGTCATCCCAATACTTTGCAGGGGCATCTAGGCTTAAAAATTCACGATATGTTTTTTCAAGATTTTCTCTATTATCGTTTGTTTCTTTTACAAAATTTTCATGGGTTTCTTTTGCTTCCTTATACCATTCATTAAACTCAGATTCCTTTGTTTCTTTGGTTTCATCAATAGCTTTTGCGTAATCTTCACTCTTTTGTTTCGATTCTTGAAGAAACTGGTTTAATTGTTCTTCTGATGTACTCAGGTATTTTTGAAAATCGTTTCGCAATCTGGATAATGAAGATTTTTCAGAGTTTCTGCGCTCTGTAATATTGGTATGGTCTTTTTGTATGAACTCATAAGCTATAAGATAGGCTGTAAAACTTTTAGGGTTTGATGGCTGGATGCTCTGATTACTTGTAAAGGCAATTAAGAAATTAAATATATCATTGACATAAGAAGATTGTTCTTCATTAACTTTAAATAAAAACTCAGTTTCAGGACAGTCGTAGGTAAAAGTATTTTGCTGTTGGTTACGTGAGACCGCATTATTTAAATTGTTCCATGTGTTATTTAATTGACTTTCATTAAAGCTATGTGCATTAGATGCAATTTGATTAAGAATTGGGTAAACAGTATTGAAAAAATTAAAAGAACTCTTTAAAACCTGAGGTATATTATCACCAAACGATTTCCAACCTTCTACCTGTGTTTGAAAATACTGATATATACTTGTAAAACCTTTTAAATTTAACTGTATACCAATTGTAGTAAAACTGAGGTTCAAAGAAATATTTTCGAACCAACTTGGTGTTTGTGCATTAATTAGGGCATCTTTGAGTTCTTTGTTTGTCATTTTGTTTGATTAAGCTGCTAATACCTCATTTAATTCGTTAATAATATTTCCCATTTCATTACCAAATAATTGGTACATTTTACCCTTTCCGCCTTGTGCATCAAAAGGTGTAAAGTCCAAATCGTCAATTTCAATATGATAGGAACTTACAACATGGTCTTTTATCATTCGTAGCCAGTCCATTTGCTCCTGTGAAAAACGATTGTGCTGCCCTGCGTTTTGTTTAAAAATCCAGTTCTGGAAATTCTCGTTTATGGTTTTGTCGAAAGGTTTTAATTCATTATCGATTCCACATACCCTGCGGATTAACGAAACAAGGGTGGTAAGCTCGTCTTTTGGTTGCTTGCTGTTTACATTTTCAAGCGCACTATAAGCATTCCAAACATAATCGGGAGCCAACAAAGGCTTTTCCAGTTTCAGCTTTTCCATCACCTCTTTAATCATTTGAAACGTGATATTACGGCGGTTGTATGGTTGATTGTAAAAAATGCTTAAGGCTTTTATTTCGTCTTTATGTTTTTCAAGGTATTCGGTAAAATCGTTAACGGTTTCGTTTGCCTTTTCGGTGGTAAAGCTATCCCATTCCGATTTTGTTACCGAATCGATATTAATGTGGTCGATTATCTGCTCATGTTCTTTGCGGACATTCTCAATATAATCGTTTAATTGTCCGTTGAAAGTTCCAGCCACCTGACGGATTAATTCCTTTTGTGCTTCGTTTTTGGCTTCTTCTTCCTTTGCAGGTGTTCTTTCCTCAACTGGAATTTTATTAATTTGTTCCTGTGCTTTCTTTTCAATTTCGTCAGGGTCGAAAGCATTTATCAGTTCCTTGGTTATTAGTTTCAGGTTTTTACCTCCTGAATATTCCAGCAACTTTTCTTTTACCTTGTCGGTGATTTGTTTTTCTAGTCGAATTAAACGGTTTGCCAACGAAAGAAAAAGGTCTTCATCTTCAACGCCCATGGTGATTGCGCCCAATAAATCTTTAAGTGGTATTGTTGGTTTGCGTTCTAATGGTCGGCTGTCGGTTTTCTTTGATTTAGTTGCACCAACAGCATCAATAATCACAAAGTGGGTTTTGCTGTTTGCAGTACGTGTAACCTGCATCAACTTATCGCTGTCGATGGTACGTGTACCACGTCCTTTCATTTGTTCAAAGTAGTTGATGCTTTTTACATCACGCATAAACAACAAAACTTCGAGCGGTTTTACATCGGTTCCCGTGGCAATCATGTCAACCGTAACGGCAATTCTCGGATAATAGGAATTACGGAAACGATTCAGCACCGATTTAGGGTCTTCTTCAATCTTATAAGTTACCTTTTTGCAAAAATCGTTGCCCTCGTCGAATTCCTCACGAACGATTTTTATAATGTCATCGGCATGGCTGTCGGTTTTTGCAAAGATGAGTGTTTTGGGAACTTCGTATTCCCCGTTTTCATCCACACGATTTGGAAAAATATCAGTTTGCAATGCCCTTCGAAACTCCTGAACAATAGTACGAATCTGGTCAGGATTAACAATTCTCTTATCTAAATCATTTCTGAGATAATTCGTATCTTCATCAAGTTGTTCCCAACGTGTTCTTCTAGTTAACTTGTCTCGTTTATCAATGAATTGTTTCGCTTTTATACTCCCACCTTTTTCTGATATATCCGTTTCGATAGTGTAAATATCATATGGAACATTTACCCCATCACTAACTGACTTTTCATATGTATATTCGCTTACTACGTTTTTATTGAAAAATCCGAATGTTCGTTTATCTGGTGTAGCAGTTAGTCCAATCAAGAAAGCATCGAAATAATCCAACACCTGTTTCCAAAGGTTGTAAATAGAACGGTGGCATTCGTCCACCACAATAAAGTCGAATTGTTCAATGGGTACTCTGGAAGTATACTCAACAGGAACAGCCTGTTTATTACTCAATTGTTTTTGCATCCAGGTGTTTTCATTTGGATTGTCGAGTTCTGCGGTTTCCTCCAATTCTTCACCTTTCAGGATTGAGTACAAACGCTGAATAGTTGAGATACAAACCTGGCTGTCGTTTGCGATATAACTCGATGACAATCTTTGCACATTATAAAGCTCCGTGAATTTGCGGTTATCATCGGTAGGCTTATAGGTCATAAACTCCTGTTCAGCCTGTTCTCCTAAGTTTTTGGTATCTACCAAAAATAAAATCCGCTTGGCATCAGCGAATTTCAACAAACGATATATAAATGTGGCTGCGGTGAAGGTTTTCCCTGCACCTGTCGCCATCTGTATCAATGCTTTAGGACGATTGTTTTTGAAAGACTTTTCGAGGTTTTCGATAGCAACAATCTGAGCAGGGCGAAGCCCTGCTGGGTCGAGTGTTGGTATGTTGTGTAACCGTCCGCGTAAACTCTTTTCTTTTTTTAACCAATCAGCAATCGTGCTGGGTTTATGAAAACTGAATATATTTCTTCCTCTTGGTTTTGGGTCTCGATAATCTGTAAATCGGGTTACAATTCCTGTACTCTCATAAACAAAAGGGAGAGGGTCGTTATTCAGGTATTTTAGCTTTGCATTTGCATATTCAGAAGATTGTTCCTCGACAACAGTTAATCGGTGTCCTTCTTTTTCACGTTTTGCTTCTATAATTCCAACAGGTTTGCGGTCAACAAATAGAACATAATCTGCTGGACCAACATCTGTCTGGTATTCTCTAACTGCAACACCTTGATTTGACGATAAATCAACCTTGCTTTTGGATTGCACAATCCACTCGGCATCCACCAACATATGGTCGATACGGTCTCTTGCAATCTGCTCAGGATTTTGGTTGATATTATCTGTCATATATTTTTAAATCAATTCTTTTTTGTACAAATTTTCAAATAAGCTGCAAAATAACAAATTAGCACGAGTGCGTCGGCAAAAAAACAACTCTTTTGCAAACTTTGGTTTGCAGGGCTGGCTTGCAGCGGTTTGCAAATGTGTTGTTTTGTGGGCGGGGTTTCTTCTTTCTTTGTGCGGGGGGAGAAAAAACAAAATAAATTCCCTCGCACTGCACCGCCTTATCTTCAAAGAGCCAATCTGAATTTTTAATAAATCAGTTGTCAAAATATCGTGTTGTTGTTTGGTTTCGTGTCGCTGTTACACTTGCAGCTAACATCCAAATATATGTACTTTTTCTTTAAAGGTACATATATTTCGCATATATCATTAGTTGTTTGTTAGGCGTAAAATGTTGTTTATGAGCATTATAGATCATATTGTTAATTTTTTGCATATTTTGTTTCATCAGCATGAAATTTATTGGTTTTTTTTAAATCCTCAAATCATCAATCGGGCTTTTAATTCTTATCAGGTCGTTATTGGCAATATGGGTATATATTTCAGTTGTTTTTATGCTGCTGTGCCCTAAAAGTTTTTGTATGTACCTTATGTCGGTACCAGATTCAAGAAGCTGGGTAGCAAATGTATGTCTCAATAAATGTACATTGCCTCTTTTGGTTATGCCACAATGCTTTTTTATTTTTTCAAATATTTTCCAGACACTCTCAGCGCTGTATTGTCCCCCATTCTGCCCTTCAAACAGCCAGTATTTCGGTTTATATTCATCAATATACGCATGAATATATCTAAATGTGGTTTCTGCCAGTATGCTTATCCTGTCTTTACTTCCCTTGCCTTTATATATAAAAACGGTTTTTCGCTCAAAATCAATATCGCTCAATTTAAGATTTAACAGTTCGCTCCTGCGTAATCCTGCTGAAAATATCAGTGATAGTATACATTTATGTTTACTGTTCGTTATTCCTGTCAGAATATTGTGCAATTCGTTTTTATTGAGCACCAACGGTTCGTTCCTGGCAATTTTTGCACGTGGCAGATTGTATATTTCACGCGGATTTCCCAGCACTTTTTCATAATAATACTTTATTGCATTTATCAATTGGTTTTGTGTGGTGGCCGAAATAACATTCTGTTGGATTTCCCAAAGCATGTAATCAATAATATCTGTTTTTGTTAACCCGCCTATATCTTTTCCGTAGAAATATGCCAGGAAACGTGTAAACATAGATGTATAGCATTTAGCCGTATTCGGGCTGACCCTTTTCATCATAAGCATGTTTTTGTAATCCTCCATGCACTCCATGTTTATCGGCTTTCCGTAATTCCAGCTATTTGTTGTTGATTCCCTGTAATGCTTAGGCCTGCTTATTTTCTTTATGGACAATACCCTTCCACGGGCTATAAAAAATTCTTTTAATCTGCGGTAATTCTCATCAGTTGAAGTAAACAGCCATTGTCCGGTTTCTTTCAGATAATATGCCCCTTCAAAATCCTTTAACTCTTTTGTCCATTCGGGTTCTGCATCTGCCGGAAGATCAATGTAAATTTTTTTTCTTCGTTCACTATGTATCATGCGCACCATACCTGGTTTTGTTGCACTATAACCTGCCCCGTTGTAAAGCCCTCCCGAATCTATATATGCAAGTTTTTTGAACTTGTCGAATATTTCTTTCAGGTTTTCAGGAGTGTTCTTTACATAAATCCATTCGTGCTCTTTACACCATTTTCGTCCATCAAGCTGTTTTACCAGGGTTTTAAACGGCTCTTTCATAGGAAATGATATACCTATCATTTCACCTTCTGCATTTTTGTATTGATAAAGCCGGATACAATCTCGTTCCATCTGTATAAGATACATTTTGTTTTAACGTTCGGAAATCAAGACGATAAAAACTATTGTCCAAACTCAAAATAAGATAAAATCGTTCATAAAATGTGTATCCATAAGAAAAATAAAGCTCAATAAACGTTTAAAAAAAATTAAACGCTTATTTTAGTAAATTATAAATTCAATCCGATCATGCAAAGCAGAAAATCATGTTTACACTGTGGGAAGAAATTAGCAGGACGTTCCGATAAAAAATTTTGTTCCGGTACATGCCGGTCAAAATATTGCTATTCTGTTAATGCCGAATTTAATGCACACAAATCCAGAGTTCACGAAATACAGCTTAAGAACCGCAATATCCTGGCTGAATTAAATCCGACAGGGAAATGTATTGTTGATAAACAAACGTTGGAAGAAAAGAATTATAATTTTAATTTTTTAACCTCGGTATACCGGACAAATGGAGGTAATGTATACTGGTTTTGTTACGATTACGGTTTTCGGCAGCTACTTAGAAGCAACAAATACCAGCTTGTTAAATGGCAACCTTATATGGTAAGGGCTACAGCCATGTTTGTAAAGTAAATAATGAATAAAATTGCATCTGCCCCTAAGATGTTTCTTTTATTGGCAACTTGTTTTACAAAATTAAAAATACGCACAAAAGTCTATTGCAAATTGCCTGCTTTTTTTAATATTATTACGCCAGAATACTTGATTTCAGGCATGCTCCCGCCCCCTCAGTCACATGGTATTTTGGGTCTATATGGCTGATTAGGTGGAAGTAATATCGCCTGTAAGGTAAAAATAAATATTTTAATAATTGTATGGTATCGCATATTTTTTTTTCTTGATAATAACCGGCTATGCGATAGTGAAGTATCGGCTCCCTGAATAGCCCTAAACGAAAGAATATCCACCGGTTACCCCGGGATGACAAATACACAGTTTCCTTTTGTCATGCTGACGAAGGAAGCATCTCAATAAAGTCTGGATTCAAATCCGAAGTTGCAAACTTCTTTTATTAAGAGGTTTTAGTAACAGAATTAAGCCAGATAGAGGTAACCATCGCCTTTATTTCCATCTGCTTTGTTAAATAATGACATTTGTTATAAGAACTGTACCTTATGTTTTCTAAATTTGATGAAGGTTCAAAAGTTTCTGCTAATGATGACAAAAGAGTTGTTATATCCCGAAAGCATTGTTGTAGTAGGTGGTTCGAACAATATCCACAAACCGGGGGGAAAGGTACTTGAGAATATCCTGCAGGGAGGCTACAAAGGTAACCTGTATGTTGTCAACCCAAAAGAAACCGGGGTGCAGGGAGTACAAAGCCTGCATAGCTGCAACGATCTTCCCCAGGTTGATCTTGCCATCATTGTAATACCTGCAAAATATTGCAAAGAAGCTGTCTTAATACTTGCCGAAAAGAAGGGCACCAAAGGTTTTATCATTATCTCTGCCGGTTTTAGCGAAGAGAGCGCCGAAGGTGCAAAGCTTGAAAAAGAGATTACAGAGATCATAGCACGAAACCACGGCAGCCTGATAGGGCCTAATTGTATTGGTATAATAAACACCCGGTACAACGGTGTGTTTACCTCGCCGGTACCCAAGCTGCATCCGCAGGGGTGTGATTTTGTGAGCGGTTCGGGCGGCACGGCAATTTTTATCCTCGAATCGGCCATCCCCAAAGGGCTAACGTTTTCAAGCCTTTTCTCCGTCGGCAACAGCGCCCAGACAGGTATTGAAGAAATCATTGAACACTGGGACGAAACCTTTGACCCCGAAAAGAACTCGAAGATCAAGCTTATCTATGCCGAAAACATCAAAAACCCGGATAAACTTTTAAAACACGCGTCATCATTAATCAGAAAAGGATGCCGCATAGCAGCCATCAAGTCGGGAATTACCGATGCCGGCAAACGTGCCACCTCATCGCATACCGGGGCCATTGCCAGTTCAGATTCGGCAGTGGAAGCGCTCTTCAGAAAAGCGGGTATCGTGAGGTGCGATGGCAGAGAAGAACTCACTACAGTAGCCTCGGTCTTTATGTACAAAGAGCTGAAGGGCAAAAACCTGGCCATTATTACACAGGCAGGAGGCCCGGGGGTGATGCTCACCGATGCACTTTCTGCCGGAGGATTGAATATTCCTGATATAAGCGGTGATCACCAGGATAAAATACTCGCAATGCTCAATCCCGGCGCCTCAGCTTCAAACCCCATTGACCTGATAGCCACCGGTACGGCCGAACAACTGGGCAGGGTAATTGACTACTGTGACACGCAAATGGACAATATTCACGGAATGATTGTTATTTTTGGAAGCACCGGGCTAACCGAAGTGTTTGATGTGTATGAGACCATTCACCAAAAAATGCAGCAGTGTTCCAAACCTGTTTTCCCGATTCTCCCCTCCATAAGCAGCGCCAGAAAAGAAGTTGATTATTTTCTTTCGAAGGGGCACATCAACTTTCCCGATGAGGTGGTTCTCGGCAGGGCGCTTACCAAAGTTTACAATACCCCCTACCCCGCTGAAGAAGAGATTTTTCTTAAAGACATTGATATCTATACAATGCGCGCTATTATCGAAAACGGCACTGATGGGTTTCAGGAACCCGGAACCATTCAACAGCTTTTACGTACCGCAGGTATCCCTATTGTGAAGGAGGAGGTAGTAAATTCTAAAAGGGAATTGATAAATAAATCGGATGAAATCGGCTACCCTCTGGCAATGAAGGTTGTAGGCCCTGTACATAAGTCTGATGTGGGTGGCGTTACACTGAATATTAAATCAGATGTCCACCTGATAGCCGAATACAGGCGCATGAGAAAGATAAAAGGGGTAAAAGCTGTACTCATCCAGAAAATGGAAACCGGCACCGAACTGTTCATCGGGGCAAAATATGAACCAAAATTCGGGCACGTGATCTTATGCGGATTGGGAGGTATTTTCGTGGAGGTCTTTAAAGATTACTCTTCGGGGCTTGCCCCGCTTACTTTTGCCGAAGCCTATTCTATGATCAGAAACCTGAAGAGTTATGCCATTATTCACGGCACACGTGGTAAAGAAGGGGTAAACGAAGACCGGTTTGCCGAAATAATTGTGCGGTTGTCATCACTTCTTCGCTATGCAGTTGAAATTAAAGAAATTGACCTGAACCCTTTGATCGGCAACCCCGATAAAATTACAGTCGTAGATGCAAGGGTGCTGGTAGAAAAGGTAAAAGTTTAAACAATAATATATACTTTTAGCATTTTTTAAAACAATATCCGGTTATGATTATAAAACAATTATCCATTTTTCTTGAAAACCGTTCGGGAAGGCTCAAAGAGGTGCTTGATACCCTGGGCACTGAGAATATTAATGTTTCTGCCTGCAGCCTTGCCGACACTTCTGAATATGGTATACTGAGGCTTATCGTATCTGAACCCGAAAAAGCCCGAGAGGTGTTAAAAGCAAAACTCTTCTCGGTAAACATCAACGAGGTACTCTCGATAGCCACCCCGAATATGCCCGGGGCCCTGGCAAAAGCGCTGAAAATACTTTCAGACGCGGGTATCAGCATCGAATATCTGTATGCATTTTCAATGGGTGAAAAATCATTCGTGGTGATGAAAACCGATGAGACAGAAAAAGCAATCATGGAATTTCAGCGACACGAGATGGAACTGATAAAAGCCAGCGATCTTTATAAATTTTAAACCAAAATTTTACCAATTCTCATGACATTGATCTGGAACAAGCACTTTGAAACGATGCCCCGTGAAGAGATGAGGCAATTGCAGGGGGAACGGCTTCGCGATATGGTGGAACGTGTATATTTTAACGTGCCTTTTTACAGGGAAAAACTGCAAAAAAAAAGCCTGGGCCCTGAACATATTCAGTCTGTTGACGATTTGAAAAATCTTCCGTTTACAACCAAAAACGACCTTCGCGACAATTACCCGTTCGGGCTCTTCGCGGTTCCGATGAGCGAAATTGTGCGGTTGCATGCTTCCTCAGGCACAACCGGAAAGCCCACTGTAGTTGGCTATTCAAGAAGAGATATCGGTGTCTGGTCGGAGGTAATGGCCCGCACGCTTACCAGTGCCGGGGCCGGTAAAGACGACTTTGTTCACGTGGCTTACGGCTATGGCTTGTTTACCGGCGGGCTGGGGTTGCATTACGGGGGTGAAAAAATCGGCGCTTCGGTTATCCCTGTTTCAGGGGGCAATACCAAACGGCAATTACAACTGATGCTTGATTTCGGCAGTACCGTGCTGGCCTGCACCCCTTCATACGCGCTCTACCTTGCCGAGGCCATTGAAGAAAGCGGTATTAAAAGAAGCGACCTCAAACTCAGGGTCGGTGTTTTTGGCGCCGAACCCTGGACAGAAAATATGCGCAGGGAAATAGAAAACAAACTCCGGATCAAAGCCATTGATATTTTCGGATTAAGCGAGGTAATTGGCCCGGGTGTGGCCAGCGAATGCCAATTCCAATGCGGTTTGCATATCAACGAAGACCATTTCATCCCCGAGATTATCGACCCCGATACTCTTGAGGTACTGCCCGAAGGCGAACTTGGAGAGCTTGTGTTTACTACAATTACGAAAGAAGGACTCCCGCTGATAAGATACCGTACACGAGATTTAACAAGATTGGTTTACGAAAAATGCCAGTGTGGCAGAACCCTGGTGCGCATGGAGAAATGCACGGGCCGTAGCGACGATATGCTCATCATCAGGGGGGTAAACCTCTTTCCTTCGCAAATCGAGAGCGTGCTGCTCGATATGAGCGAAACAAAGCCCCATTATCTGCTGGTGGTCGAACGCGTTGATAACCTCGACACCCTCGAATTGCAGGTAGAGGTAGAAGACAGCTTTTTCTCCGATAAAATAAGCCAGTTGCAGGCACTCAGGCAAAAGATACAGCATAATATCGAGAGTGCCACAGGCTTGTCTGTATCTGTGAAACTTGTTGAGCCCAAAACAATAGAGCGAAGCGAAGGAAAATCAAAAAGGGTGATTGATAAACGGTCACTGTAAGTTTTAACAGTTACACTATTGATAGCCTCACAGGATATATTAAACACATCAAAATGACACACAATGGATGATTTTCCCATAAAGGATGAAATAATAAACTCCATTCGCTCGAAGTCAGGCCCTGACAACCTTGCGTTTGCTACCATACGCGAAATTGTTCAGTTAGTCAACAATATAGAAGAGCAAACAGGCATCAGGTTTATCCGCACCGAGATGGGGGTGCCCGGACTGTCTGCACCAAAAATCGGAACCGACGCCGAAGCAGCGGCATTGCAAAGTGGTGTCGCCTCTGTGTACCCCCCCATTGAAGGGATAAAAGAACTGAAAAACGAATTGTCGCGTTTTTCAAAGCTTTTTCTCAATATAAGCATATCACCTGCCGGATGCGTTCCCTCGGTGGGTTCTATGCAGGCTTCGATGGCTGTGTTTCTTGTTTCCAACAGGCGTATCAAAGGAAAAGACACAACACTGTTTATTGATCCCGGGTTCCCGGTGCATAAAATGCAGCACCATATTACCGGACTTTCTTACCAAAGCTTTGATATTTACAATTACCGGGGACAAAAATTAAGGCAGAAGCTGGAAAGTTACCTGAAACAGGGCAATATCTCTTCATTTCTCTATTCCAATCCCAACAACCCCTCATGGATTTGCTTTACAGAAACAGAACTCAGGACCATCGGCGAACTGGCAACCGAATACAATGTTGTGGTATTGGAAGACCTCGCCTATTTCGGAATGGATTTCAGGGAGAATTACGGGTTACCCGGTGTTCCCCCTTATCAACCCACAGTGGCTAATTATACTAATAATTATGTTTTGCTCTTTTCAGGGTCGAAATCTTTTAGCTATGCCGGCCAGCGTATCGGCGCCATATTGATTTCAGATCAGCTTTTTCATACCGAATTCCCCGACCTCACCAGCAATTTTTCAACCACAAAATTTGGCACCGCCATCATTCAGGAAGCTATCTATTCATTATCTGCCGGCACAGCCCACTCGGCACAATACGGCCTTGTTGCTATGCTCAAAGCTGTAAACGACGGCACATACAATTTTGTTGAAAACATCAAAGAATACGGCGTCCGCTCCGGAATGATGAAAGAGGCTTTTCTCGAAAACGGGTTCAGGATTGTATATGACAGAGACGAAGACAAATTGCTCGGTGACGGGTTTTATTTCACTGTGGCATACAACGATTATTCAGGCGAAAAACTGCTGTCGGAACTTTTAAGGTATGGCATAAGCGCGATAACCCTCGATACTACCGGAAGCGAACGAACCGAAGGATTAAGAATTTGTGTATCAAGAACAAACAAAGGAGATATACCTATACTTAAAGAACGTTTACAGTTCTTTAAAAAGCATCATAAATAATAAAAAGCATGGTTATTTAACTCAAAATATCTAATATTGGATTTTTTTACTGTCGCGGGTATCTGTTACCCGCGAGTCATTAAATACCACGTTGACAAATTTTTTTCAAACATGGCAAAAGTAAAAGGAGCAATCGTAATAGACACCGAACGGTGCAAAGGATGTGAACTTTGTGTCGTGGCATGTCCCACAGATGTAATCCGCATGGAGAAACAGGTAAACGGCAAAGGCTATCACTATGCTTACCCCGAAAACCACAATGCCTGCACTGGTTGCATGAATTGTGCGATTGTATGCCCCGACGGGGTGATTACTGTATACAGAACAAAGGTTGAATAAAAAAATCGAGATAAATGGGTGAATTAAGATTAATGAAAGGCAATGAAGCCATTGCCGAAGCAGCCATCAGGGCCGGGTGTGATGCTTATTTCGGCTATCCCATTACCCCTCAGTCGGAGGTAATGGAATACCTTGCTACAGAAGAACCGCAAAAACGCACCGGGATGGTTTTATTGCAGGCAGAAAGCGAAATTGCAGCTATAAACATGGTTTATGGTGCTGCAGGGACAGGCAAAAAAGCCATGACTTCATCGTCAAGCCCGGGTATCAGCCTTAAACAGGAAGGAATTTCTTACCTTGCCGGATCTGAATTGCCCTGTCTTATTGTAAATGTTGCCCGCGGAGGCCCCGGCCTTGGCACCATTGGCCCTGCCCAGTCAGACTATTTTCAGGCAACTAAAGGCGGCGGTCATGGCGACTACAAATTGCTCGTGCTTGCCCCTGCCTCGGTGCAGGAGATGGCCGATTTTGTTCCCCTCGGTTTCGACCTGGCTTTCAAATACCGCAACCCCGTAATGATACTTTCCGATGGTATTATAGGACAGATGATGGAGAAAGTCGAATTGTTCGAACCACTCCCCCGAAACACCTCTTTCGACCAGTCATGGGCAACAACAGGAAAAACCCCCGACCGCGAGAGAAACATTGTTACTTCGCTTGATCTTGATCCGATAAAAATGGAAATGCACAACAGGGATTTACAGGCCAAGTACCAGAAAATGAAGGAAAATGAGGTTAGGTTCGAAGAAATTGACTGTTCCGATGCAGAATATATTTTAGTAGCCTATGGGTCTTCGGCACGTATTTG
>JAWOHT010000009.1:0-6136 GCA_046485045.1 Bacteroidales bacterium | reverse complement strand
GGACGGGGAGGTGCTAGCAGTTCCGGGTCGAGTTCATAGAGTCCGTCTCCATAGAAACATAAGGCAACAAACAGACGACCGTCGGGCGAGAAGGTAATCGGGTTGACACCTGGAGCTACAAACTGCTTTGTAACGACTCCGCCTGGCGTCATGCGTCCTACCTCTCCATGTACAATATCGGTCCAATAGAGGGAACCATCCGGACCGAAAACCAGGTCATCCGGAAATTTTACACCCACCTCCCTGCCAAAACGATTGATGATTTTTCCGTTCTGTTTATTCATTACAATTATTTCCAGACCAAGCACGCTGGCGATGTATAAATTGCCATCCGGGCCGAAGTTGATGCCGTTGGTGCCACGAAAAGGGGCACCTTTAGCGATCGCGCGCATAACGACGTTTGAACCCGGTTTCCCGGCCTTCAGGTCGATTGAGAGTTCATTTTCCGGCTCATTAAAGCCGTAATCTTTTTCTTCACATGCCGTAAATGCCAAGATAATGGCAAAAACGGCGAAAACGGAAATCAGTTTTGTTTTCATAAACGTTGATTTTTGGTTAAACAAAAAACATTTAATAACTGATATAGGAACAAAATAGATTTTGCAGAACAAGGGATAAGTGTTTTTCCGACTGGAGAGAGCGGGGTGGGGGTGTTCAAAGGGATAATTGCAACAAGAAAAGGGAGGGAAAAAGCAGAAGAATTTCTCTGGATAGAGAGATTTTGTAAATTTCTCATACCAAACTTATTGTGCCACCAATTTTTTGAAGGGTAACACATAAGATAAAAAACAATGACCATATAACTTTTCATTTTAATTTTTAGCTAAAATGAAAAATTGGGGGTCACGGGGGGCTGATCCTCAATAAAAATAAAATTTATTCTTTCTTGCCGGAGGGTATTCTTAACATGGGATTAAACAATTGTTTTGAAATTTAAGGAATTATTTTGGAATATCTTTAATTTATCTAATTTTTTTTACCCTTAATATAAACAAACTAAACTATAACAATAATTTCTCATTTCTGAACCTATGATTATACTTGAAGTAACCGGGGAGGTCAATCGCATCTCTATCAAAATAAGGAAAAACTCATACCAATCAGTAAAACCAGATTTATATTGACCTGGCAACTGTCTGAAACAGAAATGTGCTATAAATTCTGTCTTACAAACTCATTGAGGGCCGTTTGTGCCTTTTCATTATTAAGCACATCGGGATGTCCGACGCCATCCATCCGTATCAGCGTGGAGTTAGGGATCTTTTGGTGGGCATCTTCTGAAAACGAAAATGGAACATCTTTATCCTTAGTTCCGTGGATTAGCAAAACGGGCATATTAAGAGCTGTTAAATCAAATTCCAGGTCTTCGAATGTGCTACAGTCATTGTAATAGCCCTGAGATGAGAATTTAAAGGGGAAAATCCCAAGTTTAAAATAAGGTTTCATTTTTTTCAGGAATTCCTTGTCCCTGATAGTCATTGTCATTCCCTGCATTGCCATCCAGAAAAGGAATTCATTTGAGTACAGAAATTTCTCTAAGCCAGGTGGTGCATACTTTTGAGTAATTGCAGCTGTCAGGATCAACCCTTTGCATTGTTTGGGATAATCCAGGGCAAATTGTGTGGCCGCAGGGCCTCCACCGGAAATACCAAACACAAAAAGTGATTGTATGCCCAGTTCATCCAGCAGCAATTTATACAGCTTTGATTGCTCCTCAAGTGTCTTTCCTGATGACAAAGGTGTTTGATAATATCCTGGCCTGGACACCGAAACCATCGAAAGACCTGCATAGCTGAAAATATCTTCAAAGAGACTGTTAACAAATACACTTCCCGGGTTCCCGTGAAATACCAGCACCGGGTTTGTCATATCTCCCACCGTGTAGTATTCGATAGCCCCTTGCGAGGATTCAAATAGTTTGGAGTATTTAGGCAGGGTTTTTTCAGCATTTTTTTCCCATACCTGGAAATAAATCCAAAGGCCGAATAAAATCAAGATTATTATGCCAATCACTACCAGAAAAATGATTATAATTAGGTTCATTTGTCAAGATGTTTAGTTAATGTTTAAATCAAAAAGTTAAAGCTTCTGCAAAAGAAAAAAGTTTACAAATGAAGGCTTCATATGCACAACAGATTTAACCATTGCCAATAAAGCAAAGACGAATTGTTCATTATAAAAAACACTCACTACTTTATACCATACAAAGTTGTAATCGTTTTACTTGTACTGGCAGGCACCACTGAAAGGTGGGTTTCACCTTCGAATACTTGCCATTTTAAATCTATGTTCTCATAACCAGCAGCTTCAAGAAGTGATTTAAACTTTTGCATTGTTGGAAGCATTGATGGTCCCTCTTTTTCGCCAACAGAAACAAATACTTTAGTTGGTGGTATATCCCAGGATTTGTTATTAGTGAATTGAAGAGCTGTCTGGTTTAATAACTTTCTCTTATCCCACCAAAATGAAGGACTGTTTATTCCAAATCGTGTAAAATAACCATCTGAATTTATAAAACAATAGGCGGAAAACAGACCTCCTAATGAGTTTCCTGCAATTCCCCTGTCATTATTGGTTTTATAATGTTTGTCGACAAATGGAGCTATTTCTGTTTTTATGCATTCAAGAAACTTATCAGCCCCACCAGATTTTAATGCTCCTTCCGGAAAACCAAATTGTTTTTCAAAATTTCTAACAGAAGCAGTATCAATAGAGGTTGTATAGTCATAGGTTCTATTAAAAAACGAACTTTGAAAGTCCAAACCTTCTGATCCTATTACTACAATGATTAAATCTTCTATCTCGTTTCCAACTACAGCCAATGCCTCTGTTGTTGCTCTAACCGAATGAAAGAATAATTCGCCATCCAAAGCATATAAAACCGGATAAGAAATGGTGTCCTTGGTAGAATAGCCTTTGGGGAATGAAATGAAAAGTTGATAATCTCTTCCCATTAACTCAGAAGTTATTACATGATCGGGTTCTGTTACCCTTACTTTTGGCTCTAATTTTTGGCCAATTGAAATATTGCTAAAAATCAGCAATAGCATTGTAGTTAATACAAGCTTTTTTGTTTTTGAAGTTTTCATTTCTCCTGGTTTTAAAGGTTAATCCTGGACTGTTTTCACTGAATTCTATCCAGCTTTTGTCTGATGGCCGCCACTTCCTTGATTGATAAGGCCCAGGTATAACTTTCTATTGCATTGGCCTTTTCTCCTTTATAGTAGAAATAATCACCCATTGCATTATGCGCATTATAACTTTCAGGATAGTTGGTAACATTCAAGCCGAACAAATAACCGGCATCGTCAAATGATCTGAAAGCTAAAAAGGTGTAAGCTAAACTGTTTACCTTGCTTTCTGGGGGCTTTACTGTGTAGCCAAAGTGCCTGGATACATTTTCATAAAGCTGTTCTATATTCCTGTAGTCATTATAGAACACACTAATACCATAGTAATTGAAAAAATATCGCAGCGCATCATACTCAGTTATCAGTATGAGAGAGTTATGTTCGTCATCGCTGTAATATTTCCAGGCAAAATTTAACTGGTTTTCCCTGTTGCTGCTCAAATAGTCCCTTAATTTAAAAATGGACCGGATGTGCTCTGAACTCCTCGAGGAATCTTTCTTAACCTGTGTAGTGTCCATTCCTTCTTCCATCGTATTGGCAATTCCCAGGAACAGGGAAATCCCCGGGTATTGGTTATTTGCCATTGCTGTTTTTATTTCTTTTAAAAGCTTCTGATTATCCCATGACATAGCGGGGTCGATGGCAACATAATCTTTAAACAAATGCGTATGGTGAATCAATGAATTCATTACTGTCAGGCCACCCATGGAATGACCAATCAGCATCCGGTAGGGTGCAGCCGGGTAGGTTGATTCGATGTGCGGAATTAATTCTTTTTCAATAAATGTAATGAATTTGTCACCACCACCCGAATTTTGCAGGAAGATGCTGTCTGCGTCAAAATCCAGGAACTGCCAGAAATCTCTCATAGGCGTTGGAGTCAGGTCTCTTGTTCTGTCGGTATTGGGGATCCCAACCACCATCATTTCCGGCAAGGCAAACAACGAACTTTGTTGGTTAATCATGCTGACAACTGCAGCAAAGTGAGCCGCCTCACCGTCCAGAAGATATATTACAGGGTAGAGCTGTTTGGTAAAAACTTCACTTACTGCACTGGCAGGTACATAAACCAGAATTCTTCTTTGTTCATTCAGAATTTTGGAATCAATGTTATCCCTTATCCCAAACGAGACGGCAGCGGATTGATTTTGTGTAGTTTGCGCCTGTATTCCATAAGTATATAGCAATATGAATACAGCAATCATTGCGGTAAAACATAAATTTTTCATTTGAATGTGGTTTTGGTTAAACACTTTTAAAAGATAATTGTATATGAATAAACTTGATGCGAGTTGCGTCACTTAAACGCGAAAGTCATTTAGGCCCGATAAGGATTTTCGCGATTCGTATCATTGTGAAAAATTTTAAGTTTTTACTTCTTCCAGGTCATTGTTGTTTGTTTAAATTATGGACTAAGCTTGAATTACCCCGTTCATCCGCCATCAGTTATATAAGCTGCTGTGGCCGATTATTACTTATTCAGTATTTCAATGATTCGATCGGTTATTTCATGTCGTAATTCTAGGTTGTCCCGCTCTGAAATAAATACAGCAATTGAACTTTTTATTTCCGGGAGGTATAAAACATCAGTGCCCCAAAAACCCCTGTGGCCATAGCTTTTGTAGCCTCTCACGCTTCCTTCCATTACACCCAGCAAATAATCTTCACCGCCTCCATCCTTAGTGTTGATTTGGGTGAAAATCTGATTGAACGTATTTTGATCTTCAATAATTTTTCCAGTAAACAGCTTGTAAAAGAATTGGGCAGTTTCTTTTGTAGTGCTTGCGATTCCGCCACCACCGTATAAATCCCAGGAGATATCGATGTTATAAGAATCCCAACCCATTTCACCCCTATATTGATGGATTAGGGTTTTTGTGTTCTCTCCTTTCGCTTCCAAAGTTGGGAACCAGGTATCAGTAAAACCAAACTCATCGTATCGGAGAAGTTCCCTCATAGCTTCATAAAAAGGTTTATTTGTTACCCCTTCAATAATTTCGGTACAGAGCAGGTAATTTGCATCTTGGTAGCGAAAGACATCTTCAGGCTTTCCCAATGGGTCACCCATCTTAACGGCTTGCTGAAGCAAACCATTCCGGGTCCAGCTGAAGTTGGGGTTCCTGGTTACCCAATCAAAGAATTCGTAATTTAAATATCCTTCAATTCCGCTGGTATGCGAAAGTAAATGTTTGATTCTGATAAGGTTCAAGTCATATCCATCCGATTCAAATAAGGTTATGGTTTCTTCGGTCAACCAATTGCAAATGGGGTCTTCAATAGTGAGTTTTCCTAATTCCTGCAGTCGCAGGATAGTTGCAGAAACGTAAGGCTTCATACTGGATGCAATCAATGCCGGTTGGTCTGGCTCTAGCTTGGTTTTAGCATCTTTGTATGGATAACCACTGGCCCCGCTCCAGGAAATTCCCTTCCCGGGTGATTCAACATGAACCAATATCCCTACTGATGAGGGATTTCTTATGAAAACTGAATCAATCAAAGCCTGGAACTGCGCCTCAACAGACTGGGCATTTGCCCAGCTATTAATAAGCAGAAGCCCAACCAAAGCCAATTTTAATCTGTTTTTCATATTGCAGTTTTTAAAATGTGCGTTTATCATTGGAGAAATCTTAAGCTGGCTAATTCCTTCAAATCACGTTTGTGATTAAGGTTTTTTTTGTTAAGGTGAAGCAAAACAGATGAATTATATAAACCAGTCCAAGTGTCAAAATATGCCTTTGCCTTTCATTACCAATCAGTAAAACCAGATTAATTTTGACTTGGCAACTGCCTGAAACCCAAATGTGCTATAAATTCTTTCTTACAAACTCATTAAGGGCCGTTTGTGCCATCTCATTATGAAGCACATCGGGATGTCCGACGCCATCCAACCTTATCAGCGTCGAGTTAGGGATCTTCTTTCCAATCATGCTTGTTTGTTGAAATTATTGTCCTATTTCAGTTGGATTTAAGTCTTTCCGCGGAAGCGTCATTATCGAATCCAAAAA
>JAWOHT010000071.1:0-21361 GCA_046485045.1 Bacteroidales bacterium | reverse complement strand
TACAAACTATGCAAGATGAAGAAGCTATGCACGCGTTACGCAAAAGCTAAACGCGCGCCATTGGGAGAGCTGTTCAAGCGGATAGTTTTCAACTGGTTAGAAGTATTCATAATTGGAATTTTCGCGGAACAAAGCTTCACCGCTAATCCGGTTTTATTTCTTTCCCGCCTCGGCTTTATCCTTTGTATAATAAACTAACAAAGTTGCTTCACTCTTATAATCCGTAATAAATACCTTCAAATCTGCTTCGCTCTTGTATTCAGTCCAATACCAAATACCGCTATTGGGTTTAGCTTCACTTTTATAATCCGTAACATATACAATTATATTTGCTTCGCTTTTATATGCTGTTACATAAACAATATGATCTGCTTCAGGCTTATATGTTGTTTTGTAGATAATTTCAGCGTTCGATATATCAAACGTAAAAAGTAGTGTTACTATTATAATTATTAATTTCATTTTGTTTATATATATCCTGCTCATCCTGTTTAACAATTGAGATGAGTATATTTTCAACTTCTATCTGAGAATTCTATGTCATACAATCAAATCATATTACGATGCAAAAATACAATTCTTATCGACAAAAACATCCAAATATATGTAACCTTCTGAAAATATAGGGACTATCGGGACTCAGGCTGACAAAGGTGTCATCTAATTATTAAATAGTATTTTAGTAACTTAAAAATAGCCGTTGCCGCTTCTTTCAGAAAAACTTCAACGGCCTTTGAAAGATTTTAATTTTTTATTAATACAAAGGGCCATAACTGTTACAAGCCCTGTAGTCGGCGCCTTCTTTATCCATTCCAAAAGCGCTCCATGCGCTTGGCCTGAAGATGCTGTCCTCAGGCACATTGTGCATGCATACCGGTATTCTCAACATGGCTGCAAGCGTAATCAGCCCCGATCCGATATGCCCATAGCTGATTGCCCCGTGATTGGCGCCCCAGTTGGCCATTACCGAGTACACATCTTTGAATACACCGGCATCTGTGAGCCTGGGCACAAACCAGGTAGTAGGCCAGGTCATGTCGGTGCGCTCATCAAGTATTTTGTTTACATCGGCAGGTATGTCTACGGTGTAACCTTCGGCAATCTGTATCACCGGACCCTGGCCTTTTATCCAGTTTATGCGCGACATGGTAACGGGCATGCCCCCGTGGGTGAGGAACCTGGTAGAATACCCGCCTCCCCTGAAATAACCCAGTGAAGCAGGGCACCACTCAGTGGCCTCAAGACACTTCTTTACCTCATCATCGGTTACGTCCCAATAAGGCTTCATAACAGGATTGCCTTTGGCATCGCTTTGTCTTCCTGTTCCATCAAGCGCGGCAGGACCGGAGTTGATTAGGTGAATGATGCCGTGCTCTGCCCTGCCCGTGAGTGTCTTTCCGGTAACGCGTTTCACAGCTTCGGGGCTCCAGTAAGTGCGAACATCGGCAAATATCTGTGCCGTACCGGTAAGCAGGTGCCCCAATAACATGGCCACACCATTCAGCGAATCGTTTTCGGTGGCCACGATATAGGGCTGGCGGATACCGTTCCAGTCGAATGATGAATTGAGTATGGCTTCAAGGAAGTCTCCATTCGGGAAACGGTCGGTCCATTGCCGCTGTCCCTGGAACCCCGCAACAATGGCGTTATGTCCCAGCGCTTCTTCGCCGTAACCTATTTCTGCCAGCCGCGGGTTGCCCACCATGAGGTCGCGTGCTATCAGCGCCATCTTTACAACAAATTCCCAGTCATTGTCTTTCTGCTGACGTGTTTTCTGTTTCTGCTGTGGATTGGGGTCGGGGCCTTCTTTGCAGTTTTTCTTCACCCATGCAAGCGCCTTTTCAAATTCAGCTTTATCATAAATACCTTCTTCCATGCGCCTTATAAACTCAGATGAATCAATGTATTCGTTGCGCATGCCCAGATAGTTCTGAAAAAAGTCTTCCACGATCACCGAACCCGCGATGCCCATTGATACACTGCCCATAGCGAGGTAAGATTTTCCGCGCATGGTAGCCACGGCAAGGCCCGCCCGTGCAAATGCCAGAAGTTTTTCCTGTACATCGGGCGGTATATTATTGTCCCCGGCATCCTGCACGTCTTTGCCATAAATGCCGAAAGCCGGCAGTCCTTTCTGGTTATGCCCTGCAAGGGCGGCAGCCAGGTAAACTGCACCCGGTCTTTCGGTACCGTTGAAGCCCCATATTGCCTTTGGAATGAAAGGGTCCATGTCTATGGTTTCGGTACCGTAGCACCAGCAGGGAGTAACGGTTAACGACACCCCCACCCCTTCTTTCCTGAATTTTTCCGCTGCCTGTGCAGCTTCGGCAACACCGCCGATACAGGTATCGGCTATAACGCATTGCACTTCGCTGCCGTCGGGATGTTTAAGATTGACTGATAAAAAGTTAGCGGCATTTTTCGCCATATTCATCACCTGGGCTTCAAGTGATTCCCTTACTCCACCAAGACGTCCGTCTATTGTAGGCCTGATGCCTATTTTTGGTAAATCGCCATTAAATCTGTTCATTGTTTATTATAATATCTGCACTGTGCTGTACGGTGCTGATTCAAATATATGAAAAAATTTATTTAAACAACGAGCTATCCAAACCTTCAATAATGATCTTTTAGTTTTTTATCATCGTTAGTAACATCTTGAACCTTTCGGTGGCATTCACGGCATGGGGAATATTTGCAGGCATGATGATGCATTCGCCCGGTTTCACCCTGAAAGGCTGTTTGTTGATAATAATTTCAGCTTCGCCGTCAACCACCTGTACCATAGCATCGAACGGGGCTGAATGTTCGCTAAGCGCCTGGCCTTTGTCGAAGGCAAAGAGTGTAAGGTTGCCCCCAGCCTGCTTGGCAATGGTTTTACTTACGATGGCGCCCGCAGCATAATCAACCATCGCGGAAGCTACAAATACTTTCGATTTTTCAATTGTTTCCATTGTATTCCTTTTTTATTGTGTTAAATATTAATCCATTCTTCTTTGAGAATATTTCCTTCAAGTCCAACAACAATGAGCTTTACAGGTACTTTTCGCTGTGCCTGTGAAGCGGCGGTCTTCACCATCTGCAATAACCCCATGCAGCAGGGCACCTGCATGATCATTACCGTAATTGTATTTACCTTAGCCTCATCAATCATGAGCATCAGCTTTTCGATATAAACCCCTGTGTTTGAATCGAGTTTTGGACAGGCAATAGCAAGGCTTTTACCCTTAAGGTGCATGCTGTGAAAATCGCCCATGGCAAAAGCTGCACAATCAGCAGCAATCAGCACATCCGAGTTCCTGAAATAAGGTGCATTCGGATTAATAAGATGCATTTGCACCGGCCACTGCCTGAGTTCAGACTGTTGCACAAAAGATGACGTATCAACAGCCACTGCCTTAGGTTCGAAAGTTACAGGTCTGGAACCCGGGCAACCACTCTCCTGACTATGGGTATGTGACCCATGATGCCCGTGAACCATAGCAATGACTTCTCTGTGATCAAAATCAAGATCTTCGGCATGCCCGTTAAGATACCTCACGGCTTCCTTCAAAAATTCTGTCTCACCATGTTCTTTCAAATGTTTCATATGGGCAACCACCGTGTTTTTGCCTTTTTGTACCATTAATTCCATCACTTTGGTTTCGTTATATGGTTCGGCCTCGCGTTTTTCGATTGTAATGGCTCCCTGCGGACAATGCCCGATACAGGCGCCAAGCCCGTCGCACATAAGATCGCTGATAAGACGGGCCTTCCCGTCAATCATCTGCAAAGCTCCTTCGTGGCAACCCGGTACACAGAGTCCGCAACCGTCGCACAATTCTTCATCTATTTTTACAACATCCCTTATCATAATTTTGTTTTAAAGATTAATTTTGAGACAAAACTATCACAACATCTTTTTCTAAACTGTAACATATGTTACAAACAAAAGTTTTATGACGGAACTCTTCGAAATATTATCGAAAAATGCAATTTTCAGCGGACTGTCTCCCGGGCAGCTCGTACATCTTTTCTCGGACAAGCTATACAGGAAAAGAACACTGGTAAAAGACGAAATTGCGGTACACGCGAACGAACCATGTAACAATCTGATTTTTGTGATCGAAGGCTCTGTAAGGGGCGAGATGACAGACTTTTCGGGTAAGGTAATCAAAATTGAGGATATTCATGCTCCCCGTCCTGTTGCCCCTGCATTTGTTTTCGGCAGGCAAAATGTTTACCCTGTGGATATTATTGCCAACGAGCCAACCTCATTATTGATTGTCCCGAAAGAAACACTTATAAGATTACTGCAGCAGGATGCCCTTATACTGAATAATTTTTTGGATGTAATATCAAACAGGGCACAATTTCTTTCAGATAAAATAAGGTTTTTAAGTTTTAAAACCATCAAGGGCAAGATTGCACATTACTTATTAAAAATGACCGAAAAAGAATACATAAAAGTCTTATTGCCCGAGACACAGGGACAGTTAGCGGACTATTTCGGCGTGACACGGCCTTCTCTGACAAGGGCTCTGGGAGAAATGGAAAGAGACGGGATACTGCAACTGAATAAAAAAGAGATAATTATTAAAAATATTCAGCAACTCAGAGAATTAGTCAGCTAATACTATGAAAATCAGAAATTTTTTTCTACTGTATCTTTTCTTCTTACATGCTGTTGTTAGTTCGCAGGATGTTGAATATGCAGGGAAAATAATTGAGACGCTTTCATCGCCTGCTTTTCACGGCAGAGGATATGTAAATAAAGGTCTTGAAGTTTCAGCTGGTTATATTCAGAAAGAATTTGAGAATACAGGTTTGCAGCCTCTATTTGAAGGTTACAGTCAGTGGTTCAATATGCCGGTGAATACATTTCCCGGCAAATTAAGCTTATGCCTTGACAGTATATGTATGCAGCCCGGAATTGAATTTCTCGCCGATCCTGCCTCACCCGCACTGTCAGGCACATACGAGTTCATTACCATTGCCCGGTCAACCTTGTTCAGGCAGCGGAAATTGAACAAAAAACTGACGGAGGCAGCAGGAAAATTTATTGTAATAGATCAACCCGAAAATGAAAATAACCCCGGTTACGATGCAGAGCATATAAACCAGCTTATAAAAATTCTGAAATACGATCCACGTCTGCAGATTGCCGGAGTTATTGAACTAACAGATAAAAAACTGAGCTGGAATGTTTCAACGGGGCTGGCACCCCGACCCTCTTTTCTGGTGAAAACAGCCTCATGGCCCTTTGGTGCAGAGTCGGTAAAACTGGAACTTGAAAACCGGTTCTTCAATGAATATCCCGCGTCTAATCTGGCCGGTTTTGTGCAGGGTACATTAATTCCCGATTCATTTTTATTAATCACAGCACATTACGATCATCTCGGACGCATGGGAAATGACTGCTATTTTCCCGGTGCTAATGACAATGCAAGTGGTGTGGCTGTATTACTCGACCTGGCAAAGTATTACGCTAAAAACAAACCTGATTATTCAATTATTTTTGTTGCATTTGCCGGGGAAGAAGCAGGACTGCTCGGTTCAGACTATTTCGTTAAAAATACCCCGATTGACCTGAAAAAAATAAAATTTCTGATAAATTTAGACCTGGCAGGAAATGGTGAAGACGGTTTAGCGGTGGTAAACGGTTCTGTGCATACCGGGCAATTCAGAAAAATTGCAGAGATCAATCATGCATCGGGTTATTTTCCCATGGTTAAGGCAAGAGGTGAAGCCTGTAACAGCGACCACTGCCCTTTTCACAAGGCAGAAGTACCCTGTTTTTTTATTTATACAATGGGAGGGACTGGCGCATATCATGATTTGAATGACGATTACAGCTCACTAAGCCTGAGCAGGTACGATGCACTCTTCAATTTAATTACCGCATTTATCGGTTCTTTTTAGCCGGTTTTTAAATACGTATGATACCGGGCCAGATAGTAAGGTTATCATTAGAAAGACATCATCGGACAAATGCAGGTTTTGGTATTTCTAAGGGCATTGAATGTTTTGGACGAAATAAAAAAACATGCAAAGTATTTACACCTGGATCAACTTATTTTTCAATGCATATGAAATTAATGATGCAGTGCTTTTACAACCTGTTTTTGCCAGAAGGTTTGATTTGTGGCCTATCACAGTCCTTTCGCAGATAAACAGTTTATCTGCAATATCTGTATTTGAAAACCCCTCGCAGATTAATTGCAGTATCTCCTTTTCGCGTTTTGTAAATAAAAAATCGGGCTTAACCTGAGCAGGTTCGGAGGTAATTTTTTTCGTAAAAAAGTTAAACAACTCGTCAGAATAATAAGTATTACCGGCTAAAACGGTGTTCAGGGCTTTTTCAAGTATGCCCTTGGTAACATTTTTAAGAAGAAAACCTTTTGCCCCGGCATCGAGCATATCCTGAATATAATGATCGTTGTTGAACATGGTCAAGGCTATTACTTTTACCCCGGGATACATTTTCGAAATCACTTTAGTGGCCTCAATGCCGTTAATATCGGACATTTCAATGTCCATCAGCACGATATCGGCCAATGCAGATTGCAGGATATCAAGAACCTCACGGCCCGATGATGCCTCTCCTATGATAATAATATTTTTCAACCGGCTTAGAACGATCCGGAGCCCTTTTCGAAAAATCTCATGATCGTCTGCGATGATAATCTTTGCACTTTTTATCATGAAGCTGATATAATTGCCTAAAATTATGAATTAATTATTAAGCGTCAATGAATACATAAGATATTATCCTGAGATTCAGGCAAAGTTATTTTATGGGCACATCAATTTGTACGCTGAACCCTTTGCCCTCCTGACTGAAGATTTTAATCTGGCCATCAATTGAATTCACCCTTGTAATAATATTGTTAATGCCTTCACCTCTCATTTTCGTGCGTTTATGTTCGTAATCGAAACCTTTGCCGTCATCAGAATATCGTAATACCAGCCTGGCCGGCCTGAAAGTAAGGGTCAGCAATGCACTTTGGGCTCCTGCATGCTTGATGGTATTATTAAGTAATTCATTTACAATTCTATAAATGTTAATCTCCACGCTTTTATTTAACTCTAAAGTTTTCCCGGTTTTTTTAAAAGAAATTTCAAGTTTCTGTGTACGTGAAATGGTTTTGCAAAACTCGTCTATGGCAGACACAAGGCCATATTCGTGTATAATTCTGGGTGTCAGATTGTTCGACATGGTACGGATATCAGACACGGCATTATCTATGAGTTGGTTTACATAGTTTACATAATCTTTTTTTTCAACAGCAGAAAGGTCATCAGATACCAATTCATTCACATACAGTTTAATGGTAGATAAAAGCGGCCCCAGGCCATCGTGCATATCTTCGGCGAATCTCTTTCGTTCTTTCTCTTCGGTGTTCATAATGGCAGTAAGGACTTTCCGTTCTGCCCTTTTTCTATCAACTTCAGCACGCCTTAATGAAAAAAACAAATCTCGTATAAGCCATACTCCGGCAGCAATGATGATGGAGGTTGCTATTCCAATCCAACCGGTAAGAATAGAGAGCTCCCCGGCATACCTGGTATTCATTATGGCAGATAGCTCAATAAACCTCCTGAAGGCCATCAACAAAAAACCCGAAGAGATTAGCATCCATGAAAGCCTGATTCTTGTGAAAGTAATAAACCTCAAGGCCAGAATTGCAACAAACAGCTGAAGAATGATTGAAATGATATATAAAACTTTGGTTACCATATTCAGGGTTGTTTAGTGATTTATTGGTTAAAATTCAGGATTTTTACAAGCCTTACATAATATTTATGCATTTTTTTATGCACATCGGCAGTAAAACATATATGCAATTAATTAAAGCACTAAAAAGAAAATTTTTACTTTTGATAAAAATGAATAAAAGTTATGGACCACTTCATGAGAAAAACAGGACTTTTTGCCACATCATTAATAATATTGCTCACACTTATCTTTATTATTGCAATTATACTGTTTCCACCAGCAGATTACACAACTACAGAAGCCTATCTGAGTCATTTTAAGATTTCAGGGATAATACCTGTTATTCCAAGCTTTTTGCTCGTTCTGGCAAATATTCCTCTTTTTGCAGCCCTCTATTTTTATGCAGATAATACGAAGAGGGTTTTCGGTCTTGCCGGAATTCTTTTCGGAACCGGATACATGGTATGCTCAGGCATAAACTATTACCTTCAGTTAAGTATGGTCATCAGAAATATCTCATTGAATGAGGTTGAAACCACTAAAATGTTTCTGATGAACAATCCGGCGTCATTTTCTTATGCTGCCGATAACCTGGGCTACACTTTTTTATCGCTGGCATTTCTTGCTTTTTCGGGTATATTCAACCGTAGCGGACTAAATTCATGGGTGAAGACCTTTTCTATTCTTTTTGGGGTTTCTGGCCTGCTGGGATCGGTTGGATTTATTATTAATAACTCCCTGCTCGAAAACATGGTTTTAATATCTGCACTTCCTTACCTTATCTGCATCTCGCTTATTTTTATCGAATTTAAAAGAATAAGACCAGCAGATTAACAACAAAAAAAATCATTCAGAACCCGGATTCACCAGTTTAAAAAATAAAGAAGTATTTTTATAATTATTTACGCTAACACATATAAACTCTAAAACATTATACAACATGAGTTCATCAGATCAGTTTATCAGGTGTGAGTGGGCCGTGGGAAATTCGCTGTTGGTTGAATACCATGACCATGAATGGGGTGTGCCGCAGCATGACGATACCAGGTTATTCGAGAATTTTGTCCTTGATGGTTTCCAGGCTGGGTTAAGCTGGCTGACTATTTTGAAAAAACGTGACGCATTTTGGCAGGCATTTGATGCATTTGATATTCAAAAAGTAGCAGACTATAACATGGAAAAAGTGACTGAACTTTTGAATAACGATGGTATTATAAGAAACAAATCGAAAATAGAAGCTGCCATTAATAATGCAAAAAAGGTCTTAATAATTCAGGATGAATTTGGCGCTTTCAGCAATTATTTGTGGCAATTTGCAGACGGAAAACCAATAATTAACACCTGGAAATCCGATAAAGAAATACCTCCAAACTCTCCGGTTTCGGATGCTATGAGCAGGGATATGAGAAAAAGGGGATTCACTTTTGCCGGGTCAACCATTTGCTATGCCTTTATGCAGGCGGTTGGTATCGTTAACGACCACATTGCATCTTGCTTCTGCCATAATCGCTAATAATTAGCATCCTGTAAGCAGAATAACGCTTTATTGAAGAGATGATTTACAGTATTATGTTAAATTTCTGAAATTCAGGCCAGCAAAAGTGAAACAGAAAATTCTAAATTCGTTTCGAACTAACGATGGAGCCGATATCTATACCCGGATAGAAGGCTGTCTGTTTACTGTCAGAAAACAAAACAGGGATGTCTTTCCGGAATAATGTGCTTCCTTTGAGAGAAGAATTTTTTCTCTGAATAAAACCTTGTATTTAGCTACATTTTTTTTATTTTTATATTTGTTTTTAAACTTGTTTTATTTAAACCAAAAAAAGAAAGGAACTACTATGAAATTCTTAAAATCTACTTTATTTTTTATGTTCACAATCTTGTGTTTTATCTCTTTGACTGTTAAGGCTCAGGTTGTCTGGGACTTTGAGAATGGTGAAGACCATGATTTCATTCTACGTTGCATAATTGATGCAACACCTGCCACTGATAATGCCGACATTGCTGGTGATGAAGCAATAACAGGCGTAGGTGGGGTTTATGGCCTGCCAGATGCAGGTATTGCCTGGGCTATTGGACCCCCAAACCAGTTTGACGGACAAAGTCCTGCATTTTCAGAGGGTTGTCACGATGATGGTCCTGATGGCAAGCTCCTTTATAGCGCATGCAACGATCCTTTTGGCTTTGTAGCAAGTCAAGTAAATAGCCGTGGCCAGTCAAGTTACCTTAATACTTATAACCTAAATCAATGGGGCGACAGGCTTCATATTCAGGACAATGATCAGATTGCTACATCCCCAATCCTGGAATTATCTGCCGATGCCATGTTATATGTGTGGTCTCTTGGTGGGGGTCTTGCAACTTCAACCATTGCGCCTGTACTTGATGCAGATCCGGATAGCGGATATGTAAATGGATCTTCTGGTATTGCGGTGCTTTCGGCTGATGACGGATCACTTCTTGCAAGCGTGCATACCTCAAACAGAAATGTTTTTTCATCAGACACAATCGATCTTACTGCATTTGCCGGTCAAAAGGTTATTATCGAAGTGGTTGATGCTTTTGCAGGTTCGTGGGGCTGGCTTGCGGTCGATGAGATAGAAATTACCAATGCAACAATTTCTGTTTCCGGAATAGAAGATAAAACTGGTGACGCACCCATGGCATCTGCATTAATGCAGAACTATCCGAATCCTTTTAATGCAAGAACCACAATTGAATATTCATTACCCGCAGCCACCATGACGGAAATTGTTGTTTATGATCTTCTCGGGCATAAGGTTGCCAATCTGGTGGATGGATATCGAAATGCAGGAACTCACAAAATTGTCTATGATGCTTCGGGATTATCTAACGGTGTTTATATATACCAGCTTAAAACCGATGAATTTGTAGTAACCAAAAAGATGAAACTGATTAAATAATACGAATTAAGAGTTGAAAAAAAGTTATTAATACATAAATTCACTACTGTCCGACTAAATATTTTAAAAATTCACGATGTTCCCTTATTTATACCGCTGCGTTTTGAATTTGTTAAAAAAAGCTTGCGGCATAACTGATACTTATTTGCTTTGCTTTCGCAACCGAAGCTCATGAGCTGAAAGCGAATAAACCAAATAAGTATCAGTATATATTTCGTCTCCCGTTAAACGGGAAAGGCTCTTACGGGACTTTAATAACTTAAGGTCAATTTTGTACTACCGATATTTTGTCCCTACGGAACAGTCCCGTAGGGACGATATATTGGTAGACAATGTGTTAAAAAATGTTTTTAAGTCCCGTTAGGGACGAAATATATTTTACTCGTTTAATAATGATATAAATTATTGATTGCCAAATTATTATATTAGGCTATCTAATTGTATATATTCATTACCTGTCATTACTTGTTCTGGAAAGCGAAAAGCTTCTGTAGCAAAAGAACTTATTGACAAGGGTTACTGTTCAACTAAAAGCATGTAATACGATGGGTTGAAGTTGTATGCATTAGGTTATTACTGTCCCAAACATTTGCCTTGTCAGGTTTTAATATACATAAACATGCTCTATTTGTTTTGAACCGGTAAAAATAAATTCTAAACAGATGTGATTTATTGATAAATGAAAAATTTTACGAACTTTAGGAAAATAAATTTGAAACCGCGTGACAAATAACAACATAAAACCGGTAATACTTATTGTTGATGATATTCCGGGCAACCTGAACTACATCAGTGACATTTTATTTAATGAAGGGTTCGGCATACTGGTGGCAACAAACGGCCGCGATGCAATTGACATAGCAACCGGGAAGGTTCCTGACCTGATATTGCTTGATATTGCCATGCCGCTGATGGATGGCTATGAGGTTTGCAGATTATTAAAATCTGAAACAAGAACAGTAGAAATACCGATTATTTTCCTCACTGCCCGCGATGACCACGAAGATATTCTTAAAGGTTTTCAGGTAGGTGCAGTTGACTATATTTCAAAACCTTTCAACACATCCGAGTTGATCTCAAGGGTTAACACCCATATCGAACTCAAAAGAAAAACCAGAGAACTTAAAGAACTTAACCATGCCCTGGAAAATAAAGTAACTGAGCGTACCGCACAGCTTCAGGAACTTAACAACGAACTTACATCTGCAAACCAAAACCTGTCAAAAGCATATTTTGAGCTATCGAAGCTCGACAAGTTGAAAAACGATTTTATTCGGCACATCAACCACGAACTCCGTACCCCGCTGCAGGGCATCAGCGGATTTGTAAGGTTGCTATCCCCGGGTCTCCATGACAAAGAAGAGCAGGAATATCTGGTATCTATCGAAATGCTCTTAAAAAGACTTATCAAAGTATCGGAGCTTTCGTTGCTTTTTACCGAAATTAAAACAGATAATTATAAACTCTCGTTGCAGAAAGTGTCATTATCTGAATGTATTAACGAAACAATTCGCGATGCTGACCTGCAAGGCAGAAATGTAAAAATCGTAACAGCCAGTATTCCTTCTGATGTTCATTTGCTGGCAGATGAAAAATTGCTGAAGGCATGTATTGGTATTTTAATTGATAATTCTGTAAAATTCTCACCTGAAAATGGAGAAGTTATATTAAAAACAGAATTTAATGATAAAAAGGCAATCATAGAAATATCAGACAACGGCCCCGGATTTTCAGATAAAGCGCGTGCCCAGATTTTCGACCTCCTTACTGCCGACAATATTAACGAAGAGTACTACGGGTTCGGAATCGGGCTGGCTACCGCCAAAATGATATCAGACCTTCTTTCTGCCCAGATTGAGATAGAAAACAAAAACAAAGGTGGTGCAACAGTAAAACTCATCTTCACCCTCTAACCGGGCTTACCATCTCTGAATAAATAACACACCTTGGATATTCTTTGTTGAGTTATATTTAGAATTTTATTAATTTAACATTTTTTACATATCCGGCATTCACACGACATGATAGATTCTACACATCGCACTGAAGATGAGCATTTTATGACATTGCTCGCTCCCGAAGAGAAACAGTTTCTGTACAATAGAAAAACATCGCTCACTGTTGCCAGGGGTGAGAACATTATCAAACAGAACACCTTCGCCTCAAACATCGTTTTTGTTCAGAAAGGAATTCTCAGCCTTATTCTTGAAGGAGAAAGGTGCCGGAACATTTGTATACATATTGCAGGCGATGGTGATATCATCGGCATCTCAGACCTTTTTTCAAAGAGTGTGCATAGTTACACGGTCTTTTCGCTTAAACCCTCCTCCATCATCATTTTTCAGGCATCGGACTTTCTATCGGTTATCAATAATAATGCATATTTGAGAGATAAAATACTTGAACAGTATTCAGGATATATCAGGCACCTGCACACAAAATTAATGGTTATCGGCACCAAACAATTGCACGGAAGACTTGCAGACACAATATTATATCTGGATAAGCTAAGAAATAAAATACCGGATATTTTCAACCACATCGCCCGAAAAGATATGGCATTGCTCACCGGAACTTCGGTAGAAAATGTGGTAAGGTTATTAAAAGAATTTCATCAGGAAGGCATTATAAAAATTGCCGGAAAAGAAGTGACCATAAACAATATGGAACTTCTGGAAAAACTGCAGAAAATAGGATAAGCGCCCTACACAACCCTCCAGTCAATGGGGGTAAATCCATGCCTTGAAAGCAGTTCATTCGTTTTTGAAAAGTGCCTGCAACCAAAAAAACCATTGTAAGCTGAAAATGGCGATGGATGCGCAGCCTTGAGGATATAGTGTTTTTTTGTGTCTATCAGCGGTTCTTTTGCCTGTGCATACTTTCCCCAAAGAATAAAGATGATACCGGCTTTTGAATCAGAAATCTTCTTAATCACATTGTCGGTAAAGCGTTCCCAACCCTTTCCCTGATGAGAACCTGCCTGGCTGGCACGAACTGTAAGGGTGGCATTCAGCAACAGAATTCCTTGTCCGGCCCATTTTTCAAGATTGCCCGACCTGGAAACCGGTAATCCAAGATCGCTGTTCAGCTCTTTAAAAATATTTACCAGCGAAGGTGGCAGAGGCATACCTTCGGGTACCGAAAAACATAAGCCGTGAGCCTGTCCCCTGCCATGATACGGATCCTGTCCAAGCACTACAACCCTCACCTTATCAAAGGGAGCAAGGTTAAAAGCATTAAATATCAATGGGCCTGGCGGATATACTTCATTCCTGGATTTTTCTTCAACCAGAAACTCTTTTAAGAGTGCAAAATAATCTGAATTGAATTCATCTTTCAGTATCTCTTTCCAGCTTGCTTCAATCTGAGGATTTACCTGTGTCATTTCTCTGGTGTTATTAATTCTTCTTTTGAAGTACTATTCTGGCCGTATTTGTTGCATGGCTTCCAATTGCCTTGAGCAGGGTCATTAGTTCAAGGTGAGTTTTACTGCTCAGAATAGATTCTTCTACCTGCCCTTTTAACCGCTCAAAATGCTGCTTCTCCAGTTCAAAGGTATGTTGTCTGTATTCTTTATAACCTTCTTTCAACTCCATAGCCCCCTGAAGACTAATATTCCGGTAAAGGTCTATTGCCCGCTGAACATGTTCCAGTGTCATTTGGTGATATTCTGACAGTTCTCTTTTGCCCGGCTCAGAAAATAAATAATTATGCCCGCACCAGCTTATTGCTTTTTCTTTAAGATTTGAGGCCACAATGTCGCCTATCTGTTCAAATTCCTTCACCGCATACATCATTTGAAAAGCCTCTTCAATGCTTGCCGTTGAAATATTTTCCCTGGTGATCTTCAGAATATATTCATTTATTTTGTCACGCAGAAAATTAACCTGTGCTTCCAGTACTTCGATATCTTTTGCCACCTCGAGTTTACGTTCGAGAAATGGCTGAATGATCATCCCTGTCATCTCTTTTACCATGTTCATCAACCTTATAACCTCCTGTTTTGCGAGGTTTAGCGCGAGCGCCGGTGTTTTAATCATGCTTTCATCGAGATACACAGTCTTTAACCCCTCCTCCTGTACTTCTTTTAAAGGAAAAATATAGTTGATAAATCTATCATAAAGATTTATCAATGGCAGGAAGATACCGGCCAGGATAAGATTGTAAATGGTATGTGAATTGGCAATCTGCCTCGGCAACAATGCAGCCTGACCGTTAGAAGTGCCGGGGTCGGTTAAAAATAGTGCCGGAATATTTTCCACGAGACGAACAAACGATGGTATCCACCATATAATGATCAGTGCCCCGCAAGCTTTAAAAATGGTAAAAGCCACGGCGACCTGTTTCGATTCGCGACTTGATTCTAAACTGGCCAGTATGGCAGTAATTGCAGTTCCGAGATTTGCCCCGATAATTAACGGAACAGAAGCATGCAGCGATATCAGTCCCTGGCTTGCAAGAATTATCAGAATACCTATAAAAGCTGCACTGCTTTGGACAAGGGCAGTGAGAAGGGCGCCTGCTATAATTCCGGCTACAGGGTTTTCAAGCTTCAAGAGCAGGTTTATAAAAGGCTCGTAAAACCTTAGTGGAGCCATAGCATCAGACATAATTTGCATACCAAAAAACAGTATCCCGAAGCCAAATACCGACTCGCCAATATTCTTTAAGCCGGGTTTTTTAAAGAGTATCATGGCAAAAAATCCGGCCCCGACAAATAAAAGTGAATATCCGGTAATATTGAATGCGATGATCTGGGCAGTAATAGTTGACCCGATGGCAGCACCTAAAAAAATACCGATAGACTGCCTGAATTTAAGCAATTTTGAATTCACAAAACTCACCAACATCACCAGGGTAGCGCTGCTGCTCTGTATAACCGTAGTGACAAAAGCGCCTACCAGCATGGCAATAAAACGGTTATAGGTCAACCTGCTCAGGATGGCCCGCATTTTATCGCCTGCCGACTTCTGCAACCCGTTACTCATCAGTATCATACCGTATAGAAACATGCCCAGGCCACCAGCAAGGCTGAATACTATTACAATAAACCATGAAGGTTTTCTTGCAAAAAGCTTAAAAACAGCCAGACATGCTTCGGAACATACATTTACACCTGCAACAACCTCATATTCACCTTCCTTTGATCCCAACAAAACACGCGTATGGGCCATGCCCACAGAATCGGTAACAGCTTTTATCTGGCTTAACCTGTAACTACTGGCACCACCGGGGACATCAATAAACCTGAAATAAACCGCAATGCCCGAAACCGGTATTTCATTACTATCGGTAACCTGCACCCTTACCGGAGATGGCAGCCAATTATTAACCATATAATATTGGTTGTCACCTGAGGCATTCACAGTATTGGCCGAAGAAACCTTCCGGATGTTATATACCGGTCCACCTGCCACGATATCGGTTTCCCATACCAAAAAAATGATAATCACATACAACAACTTACCGGCACGTATCATTGGTTTCAATGTAAATCCTCCCCCTTACAAACAAAAACAGAAAGTATTTCAAAAAGTGGTTCAAAGGCTTTCATGACTTATCTAACATAACGGTAAAACTTTTCAGCGATTCCACTAATTTGTCCTTTTCATCAATTGTAAGGGCTGTAAGGCTAATATGGGGATATTTGGCAGGCCTGTTCGTTGTTTTTTGATAGATGATAAGGTTTTCACGCAATCCGAAAAATTTCTTTTCGATATGAAACCCTGCAAAATCTCTTCTTCTAAGTTCAATAGAACTCTTTTTTTTGGTAAAATAACCGAGTGAGAAAAAACGAAGGATGATCTTTTCGCCTTCATCATTGTAATAGATGTAATGATATTTTTTAAGTGAATTGTATAGCACCAATCCGATGTAAACAACAGCCAGTGCAATGGCATAAATGTTTTTGTTCACGCCCAATATCTTGTAAGATAAAAGATCAGAGACGAGAAACAAGGCAATAACCACCAGAAAGATGATCGTAGTGAAAAAACTTCTGACATTTATTCGCAAAACTGTTTTACGGATATCTATAATCATCGTCTGTAATTTATATTATGAAGTAAAATTAAAAAAAAGATATTTTTTTTCACCATTTAAAGTCAATGAACCGGAATTATAGACCATGTCATTCTTCGCGCTCTCTTTTTATTTTAAAAAAACCTTTAAGTATGCCGCTGCATGTTGCTGCAAGTACACCCGCAACAACCTGTGTCTTAGGGTGTACTATCTTTTGTCTGATACGTGCGAAACCCCTCGTCTCGTCACGGGCCCCGTATACAATTCTGCCAAGCTGCGCCCAGTAGGTTGCTCCTGCACACATTACACACGGCTCTAATGTTACATACATGGTGCAATCGTTCAGGTATTTTCCTCCAATGGTATTTGCTGCAGAGGTAATTGCCTGCATTTCTGCGTGTGCGGTTACGTCGTTAAGTGTTTCTGTAAGATTATGTGCACGGGCTATTATCTGGTTTTTAAAAACAATCACAGCCCCAACAGGCACTTCATCTTTTAACAGTGCTTTTTCGGCCTCTTTCAGCGCCTCTTTCATAAAGTATTCGTCAGAAAATACTATTAAATCCATAACCTGTGTCCTTTACACGAATTATTGATGTATTAAAAGGTAAATTTGCAATTTCTTTCTATTTTCGCAAAACAAAATCAAATAAAGTAAGAAATCAATGTACAGGACAAATACTTGCGGTGAGCTTAGAATAAGCGATATTGACAAAGAAGTTGTGCTGAGCGGATGGGTGCAGCGTTCAAGAGACCTTGGAGGTATGACATTCATTGATCTTCGCGACCGGTATGGCATTACCCAACTGGTATTCAACATGGAAACCAACAAAGATTTATGCCTGCAAGCACGAGAACTGGGGAGGGAATATGTGGTACAGTTGAAGGGTAAAGTAGCCGAAAGAAGCAACAAGAACCCGAATATCGCCACCGGTGAGATAGAGATTATTGCCTCAGAGCTAAATGTATTAAACCCTTCTGAGATACCTCCGTTTACAATTATCGGCGATACCGATGGCGGAGACGAACTTAGAATGAAATACCGCTACCTTGACCTTCGTCGTGAACCCCTGAAAAACAACATAATACTGCGTCACCGTGTGGCACAGGAAACAAGAAAATATCTTGACAGCCAGAATTTTCTTGAAATAGAAACACCTGTGCTTATCAAATCCACCCCCGAAGGGGCACGCGATTTTGTAGTGCCATCGCGCATGAACCCCGGAGAGTTTTATGCGCTTCCGCAGTCGCCGCAGACATTTAAACAGATACTGATGGTGGCCGGGTACGACAAATACTTTCAGATTGTAAAATGCTTCAGGGACGAGGACCTGAGGGCAGACCGCCAGCCGGAGTTCACCCAGATAGACTGCGAAATGTCTTTCGTTACCCAGAATGACATACTAAGTACTTTCGAGGGGTTGATCAGGCATCTTTTTAAAACGGTAAAAAATATTGAATTTGCTGAAAAATTTAAACGGATGCCTTACCAGGAGGCAATGGAACAATATGGCTGCGACAAACCCGACCTGCGGTTCGGCATGAAAATTACAGCGCTTACCGCAACAGTAAAAGGAAAAGGATTTGCCATTTTCGACAATGCCATGTACACCGGAGGTATTTGTGCCAAAGGCTGTGGAGAATACTCACGCAAGCAGCTTGATGAACTGACCGAATTTGTAAAAAAGCCCCAGATAGGAGCTAAAGGATTGATATATGTAAAATTTCAGGACGATGGAACCATTAAATCATCGGTAGACAAGTTTTATTCTGCAGATGATCTGTTAAAATGGGGCACACAGTGCAATGCCGAAAAAGGAGACCTGCTACTGTTACTGTCAGGTGAAAAATACCATACACTTAACGCCCTAAATGAGCTAAGGCTTGAAATGGGCAACAGGCTTGGGCTTCGCGACAAGAATATATATAAACCACTATGGGTGGTTGACTTTCCGCTTCTTGAATGGGACGAAGAAACCAAAAGATTTTACGCCAAGCATCACCCCTTTACCTCACCCAAGCCCGAAGACACAGAAAAACTTGTTACCAATCCTGCTGAAGTGAGGGCAAACGCTTACGACCTGGTAATTAACGGAGTGGAGATAGGAGGCGGTTCGATAAGAATACACAACAAAGAATTACAACAAGCCATGTTCAAGGTATTGGGCTTTACCGACGAAGAGGCCGAACGGCAGTTTGGGTTCCTGATGAATGCCTTCAGATATGGAGCACCCCCACACGGCGGAATCGCCTTCGGGCTCGACAGGCTGGTCTCAATCTTTGCCGCCCTTGATTCAATACGCGATGTTATTGCATTTCCAAAAAACAATACCGGCAGAGACATGATGATAGATACCCCTGCTTCAATTTCGGAAGAACAACTAAAAGAACTATCGTTAAAAGTCGAAACAAATTCCAAAAACTGACTTCATTGTAAGAATGGAAAAAATAAAACTTGGCCAATATCCTTACTTGTACCCGATGCCTACTGTAATTGTGGGAGCTATGGTTGACGAAGTTCCCAACTTTATCACCGTTTCGTATATCGGCATTGTTCAACACCAGCCACCAATGCTTTCAATTACGCTTACCGACTCGCATTTTACCAACCGGGGCATTGCCGAAAACAAGTGTTTTAGTGTAAACATCCCCAATACAAAAATGCTAAGGGTAACTGATTATATAGGGATGAATTCGGGCCAGGGCGTTGATAAATCAGCAATTTTTGATATTTTCTATGGTGAGCTTGAAAAAGCCCCGATGATAAAAGAAACACCTCTTAACCTCGAATGCCGCCTGTATAAACAAATAGACCTGAATAACGGCAGTCAGATTTATATAGCCGAAATCATACAGTCCTATTCAGAAAAGAAATATCTTAAAAACAATCGTCCTTACATGCGTAAGCTTAAGCCAATTTTATTTTCTATCAATAACAACTTGTATTATAATACCGGCAGGGTGATCGGGAAAGCCTGGAATATTGGATTGAAATACGTGCCAAAGAAAAAAAAATAACCTTTAAAGGAACTTGAAGATGTTTATTATTTCATGCATCAAATAGTCTAAACTGTTTCTCCAACCTTTTTGTCTGTTGACCCAAACGCAGTTCTTATCTGTTCTCAGTCTAATTTCAATACAGCAAGAAAAGCCGACTGGGGAACTTCAATGGTTCCGATCTGGCGCATGCGTTTCTTTCCTTTTTTCTGTTTTTCAAGGAGTTTTCTCTTACGGGTAATATCGCCGCCATAACATTTGGCTGTAACATCTTTACGTACAGCCTTTACTGTTTCGCGGGCAATAATTTTCGAACCGATAGCAGCCTGTATGGCAATCTCAAACTGTTGCCTTGGAATGAGTTCTTTGAGTTTTTCGCAGATGCGCCTTCCGAAACTATAGGCATGGTCGCGGTGAATAAGCGCCGAAAGGGCATCTACCATTTCACCGTTGAGCAGTATATCAAGCCTTACAAGGATGGCTCTGCGATAACCCATGATGTGGTAATCGAAAGAAGCGTAGCCTTTTGAAATACTTTTCAGTTTATCGTAAAAATCGAAAACAATCTCAGACAGGGGCATATCAAAAGTTAGTTCTATGCGGTTGCTGGTAAGGTAAATCTGATTCTTAAGCGTACCTCGTTTTTCGATGCACATGGTCATAATCGGGCCGACAAACTCAGACTGGCAGATGACCTGTGCGCTGATGTAGGGCTCTTCGATATAATCGAGGTTGGTAGGATCGGGCAATCCCGAAGGGTTATGAACATCGAGCATTTCACCTTTGGTGGTATATGCTTTGTAAGATACGTTAGGTACAGTGTTTATGATGTCCATATCGAACTCGCGATCGAGACGTTCCTGTACAATTTCCATATGCAACAATCCAAGAAACCCGCACCTGAAACCAAATCCCAGTGCAGCAGAAGACTCGGGAATAAACGACAGTGATGCATCGTTGAGCTGCAGTTTTTCAATTGAAGCCCTCAGCTCTTCGTAATCGTCTGCATCAACAGGATAGATACCTGCAAAAACCATTGGTTTCACCTCTACAAAGTCGGCAATTGCTTTATCGCAGGGTCGAAGCACATGGGTTATCGTATCACCCACCTTTACCTCCCTGGCTGTTTTAATCCCCGAGATAATATATCCCACGTCGCCCGCGCTTAATTCGTCGCGGGGTTCGAATTTGATCTTCAGCACCCCTATCTCATCAGCATCATATTCCCTTCCGGTAGCAACAAACTTTACCTTATCGCCTTTGCGTATGGTACCGTTCATGATTTTAAAATAGGCAAATATTCCCCTGAATGAATTAAAAACCGAGTCGAAAATCAGCGCCTGAAGCGGCGCATCAGGATCTCCAGCGGGTGATGGTATTTTATTTACTATATCTTCAAGTACTTTGTCAACGCCATAACCTGTTTTGGCCGAAACTTCAATAATTTCTTCTCTGGTGCAACCCAACAGGTCAACAATCTGGTCTTTCACCTCTTCGGGCATCGCGCTGGGCATATCCATCTTATTTAAAATGGGTATAATCTCAAGGTTATTTTCCAGCGCCTTGAACAGGTTGGAAATGGTCTGAGCCTGAACTCCCTGTGTGGCATCTACAACCAGCAGGGCTCCTTCGCAGGCAGCTATCGAACGCGATACTTCATACGAGAAATCAACATGACCGGGAGTATCAATCAGGTTTAGTATATATTTCTTATTGT
>JAWOHT010000007.1:0-73132 GCA_046485045.1 Bacteroidales bacterium | reverse complement strand
GCCTGCAAGCAGATAGCCGGGATTATTTTCCTTTAGCCTGTATGCCATGTCAATGTCTCCGACAGGGATTATTTTTTCGGCTCCCTGATCGAAAATATAGCATGCAAGCGAGAATGCCCTGAATACATCAATAATTACTGTTAGCCCCATTGCTTGTCGTGCTCCTTCAATAAGCTGCAGTATTTCAATTTCCATTTTAATGGTTTAACTTATTACACTCCAGTCAACTGTATTTTTTTTCATCGAATGTACCATCGCGGCCAGTTTTATGTTTTTCTCACCTTTGAGTTCAGGGTCTTCATTCAGAATCAAGGTTGCAATGTCTCTGGCAACCTGTATCAATTGGCCGTCTCTGGCAAGGTTCGATATTTTAAGGTCGAATGGAATGCCGCTTTGCTGTGTACCTTCAAGGTCTCCCGGTCCCCGGAGTTTAAGGTCGGCTTCTGCTATCTCAAAACCATCGCTGGTTGCAACCAAGGTGTTTATTCTCTTTTTAGCTTCTGTGCTGAGCTTATACGACGTCATCAACAGACAATAGCTTTGTTCGGCGCCACGGCCCACACGGCCCCTTAACTGGTGCAGTTGCGACAACCCAAACCTTTCGGCGCTTTCGATTACCATAACATTGGCATTGGGAACATCAACACCCACCTCAATTACAGTGGTGGCAATCAATATGTGTGATTTTCCCTGGGCGAACAATTTCATCGCGATATCTTTGTCTTCATTTTTCATCTGGCCATGTACACAGGTTACCACGTAACCGGGTGGGGGAAAAGCCCGTGAAAATGCATCATAACCGTCTTCGAGGTACTTGTAATCCATCTTTTCCGATTCTTTGATCATGGGGTAGACAACATATACCTGGTGGCCTGCTTCGATTTGTTTTCTGAGAAACCCAAACATCGGAAGGCGTTTTGAATCGAAATAGTGAAATGTTTTAACAGGTTTCCTGCCCGGAGGAAGTTCGTCAATAACCGAAACATCAAGGTCGCCATACAGTGTCATGGCAAGGGTGCGGGGAATAGGGGTAGCCGTCATTACCAGTACATGAGGAAGACTGGTATCATTTTTTTTCCAGAGCCGGGCGCGTTGTGCAACACCAAACCTGTGCTGTTCATCAATGACCACAAACCCCAGATTGGCAAATTCAACAGTTTTTTCAAGCAGGGCATGGGTGCCGACGAGTATCTGCAACTTACCGGTTCTTAATTCATCATGCAAAATTTCACGTTCTTTCTTTTTTGTTGATCCGGTGAACAAACCAATCTTTACATCCATGCCCTCCAGAAACTTTCGTAAAGTTTCGTAATGCTGGCTGGCAAGTATTTCGGTAGGCGCCATCAGGCAGGTCTGGTATCCATTGTCAAGCGTTATAAGCATCGCCATCAGAGCCACGAGCGTTTTGCCACTGCCAACATCGCCCTGCAGCAACCTGTTCATCTGGTTTCCAGAACCCATGTCGCGCCGTATCTCTTTTATCACTCTTTTCTGTGCGCCGGTAAGCTCAAAAGACAACTTTAGCCTGTAAAAACTATTCAGGTAATCACCCACCTTCGAAAATACAATCCCCTTAAAGCGCTGTTGCCTGTTATATTTTTGTTTCAGAATACTCATCTGGATGAGAAACAACTCCTCGAATTTCAGACGGTATATGGCTTTTTCAAGAAGGGCACTGTTTTTCGGAAGGTGAACATTAAACAGTGCATCTTTTAGAGGCAGCAGGTGCTGCTGTGTGAGCAAATAATCGGGCAGTGTCTCATCAACCTTTTCATATACAACAGGCAAGAGCGTGGTGATGAGTTTCTGAATTGTTTTTGAACTGAAGTATTCGTTTTTTAGTTTTTCGGTAGTACTGTAAAGTGGCGAAAATGAAGGGTTCAGCTCATCGTTAAGCTTTTCGGCGGGTTCGATTTCGGGATGGGAAATCGAAAGCGTTCCGTTAAACATCGAAGGTTTGCCGAAAATAACATACTCTTTTTCTACCTCATAACTTTTCAATACCCAGTTTATAGCCTGAAACCACACAAGGTTAATATTTCTGCTTCCATCGGTAAAAATGGCAACAAGTCTTTTTTTTCTCGGATGCCCCTCGGTTTTGAATGTTACAATGCGGCCTTTAAGTTGAATATAAGCCTGGGTGGTGGCTATTTCCTCTATTTTAAAAATTTTCGACCTGTCAATATATTTATAAGGAAAATGGTATAACAGGTCGCGAAAAGTTAAGATGCCAAGCTCCCGGCCCAGCAATTCAGCCCTTTTAGGCCCTACGCCCTTCAGATATTTTATTTCCTGTTCAAGATACGAAGCCATTGGGTTTGTGTTCGTCAAAAAAGCTTACTTTTGCCAGTCGGGTATGTTAACTTCAACCTGTTTCTTTATTATGGCACCGGTAAATATAGCACTTCGGTATCTTTCTTACAAACTCTTCGCGGGGCATAAATCAGGCCATGGTATCCATTCACCTTTTGTTTACAATTTTGTAAGGGAGGCGCTGTGCGCTAAAGCGTTGAATGCCGGCATGCTTAAGATTGAACAAAAACGCGAAGCGCTTTTAAAAAGCAAAAAAGAGATTCTCACAGATAACCACGGGGCGGGTACGAAAACCAAAGAGGGTGGGGCAAGGACCCTCAGATCGGTTGTGAAAAGTTCGTCGGTGGTAAAGAAATACGGAACAATGCTGTACCGTACAGTAAAATATTTCAATCCAGATACAATCGTCGAATTAGGCACTTCGGCAGGAATCAGCACCATGTACCTGGCAATGGCAGACCCCTCAAAAAAGGTATTCACGATAGAAGCAAACGAGGCATTGGCAGACATTGCGGCAGAAAACTTCAGACAATCGGGTCTGCAAAACATAGAGGTGATCAAAGGTAATTTTGATGATGTATTGCCCGAATTGTTAAAAAGATGCACAGGCAGGATGTTGTTTTATATTGACGGCAATCATAGGGGAGATGCCACCATGGACTATTTCGGGCTTTGCTGCGGCCATGCTGAAGAGTCGCTGATGGTATTTGATGACATCAACTGGTCTGAAGATATGTACAACGCGTGGAAACTCATCAGGGCCGACAACAGGGTGAAGATTTCAATCAGCCTTTTCAGAATGGGTATAGCAATTACAGGACCGAAATACCTGAAACAGGATTATGTTATAAAATATTAACAGGAGTGAGTGAATTTTTTTATTTTGCAGTGCTAAAAGAAGAATGATAAATGCTATTTTTACAGGTAAACATCAGAAATTTTCTTCATGGATACAATGATCAGGTTAAATGGTATCGTTAAGAATTACGAGGTAGGCAACCAGGTTGTACAGGCTTTGCGTTCGCTTTCTACCGAGATACACAAGAATGAGTTTGTTGCAATTATGGGTCCGTCGGGCTCGGGCAAGTCTACCCTGATGAATATTATCGGGTGCCTTGACACCCCCACTCATGGTGAGTATGTCCTTAATGGCAAGGATGTAAGCAAGATGGAAGACGACCAGTTGGCAGAAATACGCAATACCGAAATAGGTTTTGTTTTTCAGACTTTTAACCTGCTGCCACGGTATACAGCCCTTGAAAATGTTATGCTTCCGCTGATCTATGCAGGTATGCCCAAATTTGAACGGATAAAGCGGGCAGAAGAGGTGATTGAAAGCGTGGGGCTTACAGACAGAATGCTGCATAAGCCAAACGAACTTTCGGGGGGGCAAAGGCAGCGTGTAGCAGTGGCCCGTGCACTTGTCAACAAACCTTCTATAATTCTTGCAGATGAACCCACGGGTAACCTAGACTCAAAAACATCAATTGACATTATGATGCTTTTGCAGGAAATTCATTCCAACGGCAATACCATTATTCTGGTAACACACGAAGAAGATATTGCCAAACATGCAAGAAGGATTATCCGCCTCATAGACGGACAGATTGAATACGACAGGAGAAATACCCACCCGATTGTTGAAACGGTATAAACATTTTGTTGTGTTTACTGTTTTCATCTTAAAAATTAAACAATGAAAATATATACAAGGGCGGGTGATACAGGAGAAACCTCTTTACTGGGAGGGAAAAGGGTAATGAAATCGGATATACGAATCGAGGCTTACGGCACAGTAGATGAGTTAATCGCTTTCACTGGCCTGCTAAGGGACAGGGATATAAAGCACGAAATAAAAGAGACACTGATAATGGTACAAGACAGACTGATGGTATGTGCCTGTATACTTGCTGCAGACTGTGATGACTGTAAAACAGAATTGCCCGCACTCAAAGAACAAGATGTGGCATTTCTTGAACAGGAAATAGACCGAATGAGCGAACAGGTACCTCCCATTAGTTCGTTTTTGTTGCCGGGAGGAAATGAAACTGTATCGTTATGCCATGTGGTGCGAACCATCTGCCGAAGGGCTGAAAGGCGGGTTATTGCACTTACCGGGCACGGTCAGGTACCTGTATTGGTAATGAATTATTTAAACAGGCTATCAGATTATTTTTTTATTTTATCGCGTTACTTATCATTTGAATTTCAGTCAGATGAAATTAAATGGCCATCAAAAGTTGATTAAATGATAATTTTTTTATATTTGCACTTTTTTAGGGTAAAACTTTTTAAATTTCAGCAATTATGTATTGGACACTAGAACTTGCATCAAAACTTGAAGATGCTCCATGGCCAGCCACAAAAGATGAGCTAATTGACTTTGCCATCCGTTCAGGTGCCCCAATGGAAGTTATAGAGAATTTGCAGGAGATAGAAGATGAGGGCGAGATATACGAGAGTATCGAAGATATTTGGCCCGATTATCCCAGTAAAGACGACTTTTTCTTCAACGAAGATGAATATTGATAGAGGGATTGGTTTTTACCAGTCCCTTTTTTCTATTCTGTCCAAATAAAAATCTCTTCTTTGCTTTTTGGCCTTAAATTTTCAAGCCATTTAAAGTCTTTCATTCTTTTTTGATCTTCGGGAAGCTCGTCGAGCGGGTACAGCACCGCTGTAGGTTTAGGAAACGATTTGATGGTGTCTGCCTTTCCCTCCTTCCATAATATGATAATATAGGCGCTTTCTGATTTATTCACCCCGATAAGGTCTTCCTCATCTTTAATATAATACAACGATTCTCCGTTTCCGTTGACATCAATCTTGTATAGTTCGTTATCGGAAAAATAACAGATCATGTCCCTGCCTTTTATCTGGTTGAATCTTATAGAATCAACAATGTTTGCAATAAAAGCAGATTGCGAAAGGTACATCCTGTCTATTTTGTGATTTTTCGTGGCAATCTCGATATACTGCGAACTTAACTGATTATCCTGCGACCACAATACCGGATGATGAAAGAGTCTTATCACTGAATCGGCAAAAGAGTAGGTCAATGAATCGCATTTGCCCTGCAGGTCATTCTTAAACAGCTTAACCTTATAAAATGCCCTGATAAGTTTATATCCAAGGGTATCGAGTTCAGACCTTAAGGTATCGGCATGTACAAATATTGAGTCCCCGTTGTTGATCTGAACAAAAACTGCGCTGTCTGTGAGAAGCGCTTCTTCGGTATTTTCGTTGTAATCGGCAAAATTGCCCAGTAGCAGTATGTTTTGTTTCGTGTCAAACAGTTCTACATTACTGTATGCTTTGCCAATACCGTTGTCTTGTTCGTAATAAAGGCTGTCGCCCTTTATTGTTTGCTTTTTATTTTCGATGTAGGCATTCTCTCTCAGCATCGAAATATTCTTTTCCATGTCATACCATCCATCTTCGCAGTAAATGTAACTACTATCCCCGATTATCCTTGTAGGGCCCTGCATATATGCCATGTTTAGTTCGGTATTGTATTCCAGGGTATCAGAATAAATTGTATAATCGGGGTTAACGATTACCACACTGTCTTTAAAAAAATACATGTGTCGCCGGGCATAATAGTAACCGATTTGGCTGCGCAGGTTGTTTTCACCTCTTACAATATCAGCAGAATTGGTATAGTAACCGATATTGTTTTTCATATCGAAATCAAGCACAGTCGTTGTAAGCTCGTTGTCTTTATCGAGGAGCCTTACATTACCTTCAACCTGGGCAAGTCTTGTATTACCGTCATAATGAAGATAGTCGCCGTACAGGCGCAGGGTGTCTCCCTGGTTGATATAGATGCGGTTGTATGCATCAAGAGAATTAAGGCTGGGATAATAATAGGCGCTGTCGCAATACATAATGGCGCCTTCGTGCCTGAAGACCACCTGGTCCCAAAGCCTGAACGCACCATTGGCAATGAACTTATCATATTCCATATTTTCGGCATCGTATTCGATCTGCCTTGTTTCCTGCGCGCTAATTCCGAAAGGTGACGCCAGAAGAATAAGCAATAGTGCAGGAAACCACAAAATTCCGGCAACGTGAAAATCAAGTTTTCTATTATGCGGCTGCAACATGGGTTTTTATCTCAACCATTCTTCAAAGGAGAAATCACAATCTTTATACCTGTCTTCTATTTTAACGTAAGTATTCCTGATTTTATCGGCAATCCATTTCATGAAAATTTCATTTTCTTTCGATGCCATAGCCATTTGCTTGAAGAGATGATAATCTTCTCTAAGGTTGGCGACATGGGGATTTGACCGTGATTTAAGCTTGACGATTTTATATATGATCTTACCAGTTTTGTCTATTGTTTCGTAAGGTTGAGAAATTTCTCCGATGCCAAGTTTGTTTATTACGATATAATCTCGGGTATCGAATTCATCGAGTTCAAATTTTGCATTGCCTGTTTGAGGATTAACAAGATTGCCCTCGTTTAACCGTGTATCTTTGTCTTCTGAGAAATACATCGCGGCTGTTTCAAACTTCATCGAATCAAGCCTTACAAGTGTAAGAATGCTGTCTAATCTGGTTTCGGTTTTAATTCTTTCTTCAACAGATATTTTTGGTTTCATAAGTATGTGCCGGGTATGGATTCTGTCTCCTTGCCTGTCGAGTAATTGAATGATGTGGTAACCGAAAGACGATTCCACGATTCTTGAAAACTGGCCCACTTTAAGCGCCGAAGCTGTTTTGGCATATTCAGCATCGAGCTCACCTTTAAAAACAAATCCGATATCTCCGCCTTTCACTGCTGATCCGGGGTCTTCGGAATATAAAACAGCCAATGTGGCGAAATTTTCACCGTCAATGATTCGCTGTCTGAGGCCGAGAAGTTTTTCACGTACATCAAGCACAGCTTTTTCTCCCGAAGCCGGGTAAAGCACGATATGGCTCACTTCAACCTGGGCATTAATATAAGGTATGCTATCGGGAGGCAGTTTTTTATAAAAAGCCCTTATTTCAGATGGGGTAACCTTGAGTTCTTTCACGATTTCAGACCTCATTCTTTCTGTGAGTAGCTGTTCGCGTATGGCATCCCTGTTATCGTCTTTTATTTCAAGAACAGATTTGTTGAAGTATGCCTCAAGTTTTTCTTCGGAACCAATCTGGTTAATAAAGTATTGCATTCTTTGATCTAGCGCGCCCTCTACCTGAAGTTCTGTTACCTCAATACTGTCGACCTGGGCCTGGTTTACCATTAATTTCTGTGTAAGCAGTCCTTCAAGAATACTGCAACGAAGCCCATCGTATGGATCCTGGCCTTGTTGCAGCATATTTGCGTATTCTCTTTCTATTTCAGAGAACAGTATCTTTTTATCCCCGATTACAGCAACAATCTCATCAACGATGACACTCTGGGCATGTAACTGCATATTGAAAAATATGATGAAAAACGATACAAATAACCTTTGCATGATGTTTAATTAATAAATTGTAAAATAGTCTTTGTTGAGGGCATCGTTGTAGATATTTGACTCGAGCCTGTTGATAAGTTGAATTTTTCTTTTGTTCATAATGATCGTGCGGATATCTTCCATTACATAGCTTAGCGGGGCTACGCTGCCAACAAGCCTGTAATCTTTGAGATTAAGAAAATAATAATGACTCGAATCTTTTACTTCGTAATTCTTACGGTATTTTAACAGATTTTGCGGATTATCAATCCTGTGAGGCAGGTCTTTTTCTATTTCAGCAAAATTTACCCAGTCATCATTGTAATACTCGTATTTTTCGGCATACTTAAATGTGTATGCTTCAAGATTTTTCAGGTACTCCTCATTCTCAGACCTGTACCACAATCGTAATTCCCAAATGTTTGGCGCTGTTTTTGGCACTTTAATAAATAACGCTTTAACAAGATTTTCATTTAACAGAAAATTGGCAGGGTAGTCATTGTAATAATTTTTTATCTCAGATATATCAATAATGGTATCAAGTTTTTGCTTTATCAGGCTTTGTTCATATTTAAATATAAGCAATGACGACCTGTAGTTTTCGAGTTGTTCATCTACATTTTTTTCATCTTCGGTTAGGTTCAGCTCGGCACGGCGAAGCAATAATTGTTTTCGCACCCATTTGTCAATATAGTCATTGGCCAGGATTGTACTGTCTGATTTTGAAATGTTGTCGGGTATAACATTATCCAGATCGCCTGGATACAGATACTTGTCAAAAACCCTTACTACAGGCGATTCAGCGGGTGTATTCTTGCTGTGTTTACACCCGCTGGCAGCCATAACAGCCAGCACGATAACCGCTGCTTTTATTTTCAAGCTAATCATTGTGCGTTGTCAGTTTAAAAAACCTGTTTATTTGAATAGTCATTGAACTACTTTTTTAAGTACCTCCTGATTAACCTCAATGGTATATTTTTCACGGAGCACTTTGATCCATTCCTGTTCAAGGTATGTTTGATAATCGGCGGTTATTAGTCCCCTTGCCTCACTCAATTTTTTGGGCTCTGGCTGAATTATGTCATTTACAGCCATTACTTTAAATTTGCCATTGTCTTTTTTTGTAACGATAACCCCTTTTTGCCAGGCAATATCTGAAAGGTTTTTCATATCATCCTTTTCAAGTTTTCTGTCTTCAACGTCAACACATGCAATGGTATCGTTTTTACAAATCAGCTTCTGCACCTGTTGCGGGGTCATTGGCTTTTTCATCCTTTTTCCGGCAAGTTTCAATATCTTTTTTGAAAGTAATGAATCCTGAAATGTGTATGTTGAAAGGCTGATACGTTCTTTCCACATGTAATTGCTTTTGTTTTTTTCATGAAATTGTTCGAGTCCTGCAGTATCTTTCATGGCTTTGCTCCAAACCAGCTCATCGGTAAGGTTAAATAGTAAGATGCCATCGTGATACTCTTTCATAAGATGTTTAAAGTCAGGATATTTAGATTCAAGTTGGCTTTTCTCGTACTCAATAGCTTTTGCACGAATGAAATCCTGAAGCCTTGTATTTATTATGTCTTCGTAGGTATATCCGGTTTTGTAAGCTTTTTGGTCGGCAATGTACCTGGCAAAATCATACTGGGTATAATTACTGTTGGTAAATGATATAACCGGGTCGGTAAGGTCTAAGGCAACCGAAGGGTCCCATTTTCCGATAAATACCGAATCATCAAGCATTTCCTTTACGGGTTGAAGGTTTTCTTCGTAAAGCTTAAAGTCATACTCATTCTTAACACGTTCAACAAGAAGCTTTTCGTTTACTGTATTCCTGTTGTCTTTTGAGACTTTACTTTCAAGATCGGCTTTCAATTCTTCGAACGATTCAACTGGTGTTTTACCCAATAGCCTGAATATGTGCCAGCCATATTCAGTAGGTTGTGGTTCGGAAAAATCTCCGCTGTCTTTCAGGCTGAAAATCACTTTTTCAAGATAATCGGGAATAACTCCAGACCTTATCCAGTTTAGGTCGCCCCCGTTTGATGAACTGTTTTTGTCATCGGAGTATTCGGCTGCAAGTTTTACAAAATCTTCACCATTTTTCAACTTTTCATAGCATTCATAAACCTTTTTTTCTCCTTCACTGCGGGCAGTTGGGTCCTCTTCATTGCCAAGCACCATGATATGTGCCAGTCTGACCTTACCCTGTGAAGGCCGCTTGTTTTCAACTTTTATGATATGGTATCCGAACCTTGTACGGAAAGGCATTGAGACATCACCTACTTTTGTGTTGTAAGCTACTGTTTCAAAAGGATATATCATCTGAAATGCCGAGAACCATCCAAGATGGCCACCGCTTTTCTGTGCCGAAGGGTCTTCGGATTCTTCACGGGCAACCTTGTCAAAGGGTTCACCCTTTGTTATCCTGTTTCTAATGCCGAGCATCTGGTTGTATATAAGCAAGGTGTCAGACGGAGCAGCATCTGGTTCTAAACGCAGCAGGATATGGCTGGCAGAAACTTCGTTCACCGACCTGTAATAAGCTTCTTCAAGCAAAAGGTTCTGTGATTCTTTGTCTTCGAGATAAGGTTTTGCCAGCTGTTCGCGGTACCCTGCAAGCTCGTTGATGAATGATGATAAGGTATCGTATCCCAGTCTTTCGGCTTCGGTAACTTTAAGTTTAAAATTTATGAATAACTGAAGATAATCCTCCACACCTTTGTTGTCGTAGACGGTTGAGGTGTTATTTTTCCTGTATATCCGCTCAAATTCTTCACGACTTACCTTTTCATCGCCTATTGTAAGCAGAATTTCGTCTCCCTGGCCTGAAATGATTGCAAATGGTATAGATGCAAAAACAATCAAAAATTTAATGTATCTCTTCATGGTTTGATATTTTAGTTTATTAGTTTTCTCGACTGTAATTTGGCGCTTCGCGGGTTATAGACACATCGTGCGGATGGCTTTCAAACAACCCCGAATTGGTTATCCTTACAAATTTGGCATCCCAAAGCGCCTCTATGTTTTTGGCCCCGCAATAGCCCATACCTGCCCTGAGACCACCGATTAGCTGGAAGATCACTTCTGACAGCAATCCTTTATAAGGCACCCTGGCAACAATACCCTCGGGTACCAGCTTTTTCGCATCTTCATCCGAATCCTGAAAATACCTGTCACCCGATCCCTGTTGCATTGCTTCGATAGAACCCATGCCCCTGTAAGTTTTGTATTTTCTGCCGTTAAAGATAATTGTTTCTCCGGGCGACTCATCAACACCGGCAAACAACGATCCTGCCATTATAGAATTGGCGCCTGCTGCAAGCGCTTTGGTAATGTCTCCCGAGTACCTGATACCTCCATCGGCAATAATGGGTATATTCTTACCTTTTAACGCCTGGGCTACATCGAATATTGCAGAGAGTTGCGGAACACCTATGCCTGCGATCACCCGGGTAGTGCATATTGACCCGGGGCCAATACCTACCTTTACCGCATCTGCCCCGGCATTGGCGAGATCTAAGGCAGCTTCTGCCGTAGCAATGTTGCCGATTATAAAATCTTTATCTGGAAATGCTTTTTTAGCCTGTTTCAGCAGTTCTATAACATTGTGTGTATGGCCGTGTGCGGTATCAATAAATATTGCATCTACATCTGCTTTTACCAGCGCTTCGATTCGGTCTATTGAGTCTTTGGTAACCCCTACAGCCGCCCCTACACGAAGCCTTCCCATACTGTCTTTGCACGAAAAGGGCCTATCTTTGGCTTTGGTTATATCTTTATAGGTGATAAGGCCTATCAATCGCTGGTTTTCATCTACCACAGGCAGTTTTTCAATTTTATAATTCTGCAGGATATTTGAAGCCTCTTCAAGGTTTACCTCAACTTTTGTAGTGATGAGGTTTTCGTGGGTCATTACCTCGCTTATCGGTCTGTCAAGTTTTTTTTCAAAACGAAGGTCTCTGTTTGTGACAATGCCAATGAGCCTGTGCTTGCTGTCAACCACCGGAATACCGCCGATCTTAAACTCTTTCATCAGGCTAAGGGCATCAGCAACAGTAAGGTCTTTTTCGATGGTTATGGGGTCGAAAATCATTCCATTTTCAGCCCGTTTAACAATCTTTACCTGCTTTGCCTGGTTTTCGATACTCATGTTTTTATGTATCACTCCCAGTCCGCCTTCCCTGGCAATGGCAATGGCAAGGTTGGCCTCAGAGACAGTATCCATCGCCGCAGAAACTATGGGCGTGTTTAAGATAATATTTCTTGAAAGTCTGGTAGTTAGGTCAACATCTTTGGGCAGTACCTCCGAGTAAGAGGGTACGAGCAACACATCGTCAAAGGTTAGGCCTTCGGAAACTATTCTGTCGGTAAATTTAGACATGGCCAGCTGTATTTATTTTTTAAATGTTGCGAAAATACAAAAAATTGAGTGAAAAACGAGACTTATTTAACATTTATTGGGAACTCAATGCAAGTTGTTTAAAATGATAATTAAGCAGTTACTTAGGGCAAACGAGAACAGGGTCTTTCAAGTTCTATTTATAATTTATTAGTATTCAGCTTTAAACATTATGGCTCTAAGCGTTTAAAGCATGAGTGCTTAATTATTTTCTTATCTTTGACCTTTATTTTTCAAAGCCATGCTGATAAATATCCATCCCGATAACCCTAATGACAGGCAGATTAACCAGGTGGTTTCTATGCTGAGGGATTCGGGAATTATAATATTTCCCACAGATACCGTGTATGGAATCGGATGCGATATCACCAGGCAGAAAGCTATTGACCGGGTTGCCCAGGTAAAAGGTATCAGGATCGAAAAAGCCAATTTTTCATTTATTTTTCAAGATGTCAGTCATTTATCAGACTATACCAGACCTATAAGTAATTCTGTTTTTAAACTCATCAAACAACATGTCCCAGGTCCGTACACTTTTATCCTTGAAGCCAACAGCAATATACCCAAAATATTCAGGAGCAAAAAAAAGACCATAGGTATAAGAATACCCGATAATAATATTATAAGGCAAATAGTTAAAGAGCTTGGCAATCCTGTTCTTACAACATCTATTCACGATGAGGATGAAATACTTGATTATACTACCGATCCTGAACTCATCCATATACAGTATGAAAAACTTGTAGATTGCGTTATTGACGGAGGGTTTGGTAACAACCAGCCCTCTACGGTTATTGACTGCACCGGTGATGAACCTGTTATTGTAAGGCAGGGTATGGGTATTATAAAATAACCTGAAGGAGCCTCTTTTTTAATTCTTCCAGAAATGGCGGCTGAATAAGATTAGCACGGTAAACAGTTCAAGGCGACCAATAAGCATAAGGAACGATAAAAACCATTTACCTATCGCAGGAAAATGAGAAAAATTGAACATAGGGCCCACTTCCCCGATTCCCGGTCCGATATTGCCAATAGAAGTTACTACAGCGCCGAATGAGGTATCAAGATCGTACCCCATGAACGATACAATAATAACACTTGCCATCACAATAAGAACATAGAAAGAGGCAAAAGCCAGTACGTTTGTCATGGTCTGGGGTGAAATGGCCTGATTATTAAGCCTTACCGGTATTACGGCATTGGGGTGTATCAATCGTTTTAGTTCGAGACTGCTGTTCTTGAGCAATAAGACAATCCTGGCAATTTTCATGCCGCCACCGGTAGAACCTGTTGATCCCCCGAAAAACATCAACGCAAATAAGATCACCGATCCGATAGGTAACCATTTGAGGTAGTCTGAAGTAACAAATCCTGTGGTTGTAATTATTGAAACTACCTGAAACAAAGCATCGCGAAAAGATTTTTCGAGCGGCTGGTCATTGCTTACCACCAAAATGACAGTAATAACCAAAGAGAAAAACAGTATAAAGAAGGTATATTTCCTGAACTCTTCATCTTTAAAGAAAGGCTTGAACTTTAGTTTAAGTGCAAAGTATGACAGTGTAAAATTTATCCCAGCCAGATACATAAAGAAAATAATCACGTACTGGATATAAGGGGAGGAATAATGTGCGATGCTGGCATTTTTCGTGGAATATCCACCGGTTGCAAGTGTGGTAAAAGAGTGGCATACCGAGTCGAACAGGTCCATTCCCCCTGCAGTAAGCAATATAATTTCTGCAAAGGTGAATACCACGTAAATACCCCAAAGCCGTTTTGCTGTTTCTTTGATTCTGGGGTGGAGTTTATCAGATGAAATTCCAGGAACCTCGGCAAAAAAAAGTTGCATGCCACCAAAACCCAGCACAGGCAATATCACAAGCGTTAATACGATAATTCCCATACCGCCGAGCCATTGTGTGGTGCTCCTCCACAAAAGCAGTCCGTGCGACAGTGCTTCTATATCATTCAATATAGATGCGCCCGTGGTGGTAAATCCCGACATGGTTTCAAAAAAAGCGTCGGTATATGAAGGAATTGCGCCGGTAAAGTAAAATGGAAGCGCACCGAATAAAGAAGCTACAACCCATCCGAGGCTTACGATGATATATCCTTCGCGTGTTCCTATTTCTTTGCTCGATTTTCTGAAGCTAAGGTACAAAGCAGCGCCAACCCCGATGGTCAGCAAGCAGGCAAGGGTAATCTGCCAGAAGTCTTGTTCTTTGTAAATCAATGATACCGGTACCGAAAACAGCATGAAGAAACCTTCGATAATTAATAGTATTCCCAGTACAAGACCTACAATTTTGAGATTGATCATAAAATCAGTTGAAGAATTTACCTAATTTACCAATGGCCGAGGGCAAAGCGAATACAATAACTTTGTCGCCGGGTTGAATAATTGTATATCCATTGGCTATAAAACTGTTATCATTCCTGATGATTCCCCCGATAATTGAATCTTTTGGAAAACCAGACTGGTTGAGCGGCGCTTTGGTAATCTTTGAGCCTTCTTTTGCCAAATATTCCACCACTTCGGCGTTGGTTCCGGTAAGGCATTTTACCGAAGAGACCGACTCACTTGTTGTGAACCTGAAAATACGGCTGGCAGTAATTATCTTTTTGTTAATGATGGTATCTATCCCCATGTTTTCTGCCAGCACTATATAATCTATGTTTTCAACCTCTGCAATGGTCTTTTTAACCCCAAGTTTGCTGGCCAGTACACTTGACAGGATATTGGTTTCGGTATCTCCGGTAACAGCAATAAAAGCGTCCATGTTTTTAAGCCCCTCTTCTACCAGCAGGTTTAAGTCCCTGCCATCCCCGTTTATCACGAGGGTGTTGTCGAGCATGTTTGAAAGCCGGTAGCTTTTTTCACGGTTGATCTCAATCAATTTAACATTATGTTGGTTACCAAGCTCTTTAGCTGCCAGGGTGCCGATTCTGCTGCCCCCGAGTATCATAATATTGTCAATCTCGATCTTTTCCTTACCCGAGTATTCCATCAACTCGGGAATTCCCTCGGTATTGGATATGACATAAATAATATCGCCGGCAAGAAAAATGTCGCTTCCCCTGGGAATAATGGTCTTACCGTTGCGGGAGATGGCTACGGCCCTGTAATCCTGTTTTTTAAGATCGCGTGCTGTCTCCATCAGCGATTTGTTAATGATCGGGGCTTCCTCATCAAGTTTTATGGCAAAAAGGGTGAGTTTACCCCTGTCAAAATCAACAAGGTCTATACTGCCTGTTTGTTCAAGCATGCTGATAAGTTCGCGCGATGCAATTTTTTCGGGATAGATCATGTAATCTACACCTAAATTGGTGAAAAACTCGATATACTTGGGAAACAGGTATTCCTGGTTGTCAATTCGCGCGATGGTTTTCTTTACACCAAGCTTTTTGCCGAGTATCGAGGTGGTAATATTGGTATCTTCTGAAGTTGTAACCGAAATCAGCAGGTCTGAACGTTTAATGTCGCAATCTGTCAACAGACTTATGGAAGTAGATGAACCTGCCCTTGTCATAACATCAAGATTGGATGAAATCCGCTTGAGCTTTTCTTCATCCGGATCAACCAAAATAATATCGTGATTTTCCTGGCTTAGCATTTTTGCAAGGTGAGAACCAACCTCGCCTGCCCCCGCTATAATTATTCGCATTTTTGTCCAATAAAAAAAACAGGACAAAATAAGTTATAATCTGTTTAATAATAAAGAACTTTTAAAGTTTTTTATTTCAGAACACATTAATTAACATTTAATTTAAATGCCCCGGCATCAGCAACTGAATGAACCCTGTATAAGGTATCATTTACAGAAAACAACCATCTGGCGCGATTTTGTTTACTATTCGACGGGTCAATTACCAGCCAGTCTGCATCATATTGTTCTTTAAGCAGTATAGGATCAATGGCTGCATTGTTGGCAAGTACTATACAGTTTATTTTTAAAGGGACGGATGGAAGTATCTCATTATAAGTGTTTTTGTATATCAATACGCCGTTATACCTTCCGTTTGTGAAAAAGATGCTGTTTTTTGCCTTTAAAATACTTATGTGCTTATAGTATAGCCGCTTATTTTCATCTGTTATCCTGTAATTCTCAATCTTACGTATTCCGCTTTTCACAATAAAATTTTTTATCCTGAAATTTTCTGCAAGGTCTTCTATAGGTTCATAATCTGAAATAAACAATGCGTTTCTTCCATCAACAAGCGAAACTGCCGTATTAACACCTATATTGAAGACAACGATTTGTCTCTGGTCTTCAATTTTCATTACATGCAGCGTATGCAGCAACATAAATACTGCTGAAAATGATAAGGCAAATATTAGCCAGGAGCCCTTTTTTCTTATCAGGTAAAGGGTGAAGGAGCAAAGTATGATAAAGTATAATACAACCTGAAAAACAGATAAATCAATGTTTTCAATCAATGCAAACGATATGTTCTGAATTTTGAAAATGAGCAGGTTCTGTACTTTCAATATAATATTTAATATTTTTCCTAAGAACAGAAAAGGCAGTTGCAGGTAATACATAAAAATAAGAAATACTGCGCCATAGATAATTATTGCTGCCAATGGAATTACAAAAATACTGGTAAGCCAGAACAGGGTTGGAAAATAGTGAAAATAATAAATTGATATAGGAGCGGTTACAAGCTGTGCTGCAAGCGAAACCGAAATAAGCTGCCATAAATAGTCAGCCGCCCGGTTCCTGATGTAAAGCAGGTTATATATTCTTGGCTGAAAAAAAACGATGCCTGTAACAGCCATGTATGAAAGCTGAAAACCGACATCGGATATCTGAAAGGGATTGATAAGCAACAGGACAAAAGCCGAAAAGGCAATATTGTTATAGATATCGGGTGGTTTTCTGAGCGTTTTTCCTGTCTGAATTACCGAAAACATAAAGGCAGCCCTGGATACCGAAGGACTAAACCCTGCAATGGCAGCAAAAGACCATAATATAAAGAGTATGATTACAGTGCATGGTATTTTTCCCCATCTGGTCTTTCTCAAAAAAAACAATAACCGGCTGGCCAGAATATAGATAATCCCTACATGCAAACCCGAAACAGCAAGGATATGCATTGCCCCCGATGCGGCATAATATTGTGTTATTTCATCAGACAACTGGTCTTTGTAGCCAAGCGTAAGCGCTGATAATACAGCAAGTTCATCCCCCTTTATCCCGCATTTACTGTATAGGGCAAAGATGTTTTCTCTGATTCCTGTCGCCATTGACAAAATACTGTTTCTAAAATCTGTTTTTTCCCAGTAACAGCTTTTAATATAGGTTGTAAGGCAAACGTTTTTCCATTGCATTCTTTTTTTATAATTGAACTCATAGGGATTTGTCGGCCCGGCAATTTCCTTTAAGAAGACCCTTGCAACAATAATGTCTCCAACCCTGAGTTTTTTTGAATGATTGTCTTTTTCAAAATATGCCATTACCCTGAACCGGTCTTTTATCACACTGTCAGACATCATACAAGTGATACGGAGCATTGCCCCAACCGATTTTTCTTTTTCCACAGGAGACCTGATTACTTCGGCCTGAAAAACAGTTAAGGTGTTGCCGTATTTTACATCATCAAGGTTTTTCTGTAAATATATATTGGCAAAAGCAACCCCCGATGTGATAAATGCAAGATTAAGAAAAACTCCAAACAGCCATCTTGAACCGAAAGCCGTGTTATGAAAATGAATAAAAACAAGTGTTCCGATTAAAAACAACAAAACAAAAATCACAAGGGTTTCAGAAAAAATAAACCGATTGCCGGCCAGAACTCCTCCGGAAAATGGAATGATTACCCTGATAAACGGGTATTGCCGCAACAGATGTAGAAATTGCATTTAAGATGCCATTAATTAGTTAAGGACTATAAAGATAAAAAAATTTGTGTTATTTCAGGCCTGTCTATTTTGCATAATTATTACAGAAGGTTTTGCGGGCTGATGCCTTTTTTAATTTTTATTGATAAATTTGTGCTTCAAATAAAAAGAAATTTCAGGTTATAACAATTAAAAAAAGCATTATGGTTGATTTAAAAACGAAATACCTGGGTCTGCAGCTTAAGAACCCGGTAATCTTAGGTGCAAGCAACCTTGTTACCAATCTCGACAATATTAAAAGGGCAGTTGATGCCGGGGTAGGCGCGGTTGTCTATAAGTCACTTTTTGAAGAACAGATTCAGCTCGAAGCGGCCCAGCTCGATGATGACATGGATGAATACAGTGAACGCAATGCCGAAATGGTTACCCTTTTTCCAACCCTGCAACACGCAGGACCAGAAGAGCACCTGCTGAAACTCCGTAAGGTGAAGGAAAGTATCAATGTTCCGGTAATAGCCAGCCTTAATGCCATATACAGGGAAACATGGGTTGAATATGCCCGTCTTATTGAGCAAACAGGGGTAGATGCCCTTGAACTCAATTTTTATTCTGTTCCCAGAGAAATGGAACTTGATGGCAGAAAGATCAATGAGATGCAGATGGAAGTATTGAAAGCCGTAAAAGCCAAAGTGAAAATACCTGTAAGTGTGAAACTTAGTCCGTTTTATGCTAATCCTTTGAATGTTATCGGACTGCTTGATAAAGCTGGAGCCGATGGATTTGTGTTGTTTAACAGGATGTTCCAGCCTGATATTGATATTGACAAAGAGGCGCATTTTGCCCCATACAGTCTCAGCCAGCCCGACGACAACAGGCTTGCATTGCGCTTTGCCGGACTGCTGTACGCTAACATCAGGGCAAATATCTGCAGCAACACGGGGATTTATACTGGTGGCGATGCAGTAAAAATGATTCTTGCCGGTGCAGATTGTGTTCAGATAGTGAGTACGGTTTATAAGAATAAAATAGAGGTTATTAAAACTATTGTAGACGATATTCAGAAATGGATGGAGAAAAAAGGTTACGATAAACTCTCTGACTTCAGGGGCAAGCTTTCTAACAAGACGATAAACGACCCGTTTGTATACAAGAGGGCACAGTATATTGACCTGTTGCTCAAATCAGAAGAGATTTTCAAAAAATACCCGATGGTATAAAAAAAGCCGGTGTAAGCCGGCTTTTTTTTGTGGGTTATTATTCAATACTTATCGAAACTTCCACAGCCAATTGTTCTGCCAGGTTTTCAACATAACTCCTGAAATATTCGGAATCTGTAAATCCCTGATCAGACAATTCCCATGCACCTACCGCAAAATAATCAACAGGTTCGTTTTCGGTAATTTTAAGTTTTGCATAAAAGGTATTTGAAAGAGGCCCTTCAGCTGGCGCTTCACCATAACCGAGGTACGCATCGCGCGGAAGAATGAGCGCAAGCCCGAGGTACCAGACTTTGTCATATGTTTGTTTGTCGTGAGTGTAAAGAATCACAAATTTTTCATTCACAGCAATTTCAGACGGCTGATTGTCGGTGTTGATGTTTACCAGTCCGACCAAAAGAGTTTCATCACCCTGAAGGCCTGATATTTTTACGCTGTTTTTAAAGGCATACATTCCAGGCCAAATACTGGTTACCTCATCGGCCTGGTATAATCTCCCACCAGCCTGCCAGTTTCTGTAACCAAAATGCAGGGCTGTATGTACCGGGCCTTCAGCAATAATATTTAAATTTGTTTTTTCAATATTGTTCAAAGTGTCATTATTGGTAATGCCAAGTCTGCATAATTTATCACCGGTTATTAATCCAAAACCTCCAATTCCGACAGAATTACCCACGGCAAGAATATCCCTGCCCCAGTCGGCCATTACATGGTAATTATCTTCCACTTCGCCTTTTTTGTTCACACCAACTGTATCGGGGGTCATATACGATCTCGTTTTGCCGAAAAAATCTTTTGAATTACGCCCGTCAAAATAGTGTCTGAAACCCACTTTGTCGTTTTCCCAAAGGGGGCCATCAGTTTGATAAGGCTGGTATCCCAGGGCTTTGTGCACCTGGTTTGCATAAAGTGTATCGCTGGTTTTGGCAAATACCGGTGTTTCCTTTGATGAGCGTTTTCCAAACCGCACATTGGTGCGCAGGGTGTACGCGGGCGGTACTTTTACCCATTTCAGGCTGAAATTGCGACTGCTTTGTGCTGGTATATCAGCCACAAAGAATAGTTGGTCCCACCGGCCATCACCATCTATGTCGTCAAGCTGCGAAGCAATAGTATCTCCGTTTTCTGAAGTAAGAAAAGGATAAAGGTTCACGCCCTCTTGCAATCGCAAAGAATCTCTTACAAGGGTTACTGGTTTATCTTTCAGGTGAATGGATGACCCGTTGGTAATAACGATTTTTTGCTTTGAGCTATCACCTGTGCCGCAGGAAACAAACAAAGCAATAATAATTAAAAGACTTGATGAGGTTTTGAAATGTTTCATAGTTATTTCGTTTTAGAAGTTACAGAATTAGTACAAATTATGCCGGTTACTTTGCCAGTTTTTTAAAATCGCTTGCAAGAAACCCGTCAGGGTTTTTTTCGCTGATTTTGTGGAAATCGAAATAATAAAAGTTTGCATCGCCTGCACCAATAATTATTTTATAACAACGGGCATCTATCTTGGTGCCTTCGGGGCCCACTTTGTGAAGGAAAACTACGTTGTCATCACGCTCCTCAATGGCTTGCTCTATTTCCTCTTTGGTTACTATTTTAATTTTATATGGATATATTTTTTTTATCCGCGCCACCGAATTGACATCTTTGGCCAGTTCACTTTCGAGCAGGTACAAGGTTTTGTCTTTGATATCTTTAATATTGTTGTTGTAATGCTTTAGTACATTTGCCGATAGAATTTCAGGACGTTCTTTTATCAGTAACGCGTGTTTTTGGATAAACCTTACAAGAATTCCTAGTTTGTAAGCATAATTGTCTTCTTCAACATTGAAATAGGCAGCCGGTACCGAGGCTATATCTGGCATCTGGTTAAGGCGAAAATAATCGCCACCCAGCGAAAGGTGCAGAAACCTGTACTGTGCATCTGTCTTATCGTTCTCAAAGCTTACCTGGGTCATAAGCAGAAAAGAGTACTTCGCATCCTTCCTTTTTTCTTCAAATTCTTTAAATGAAATAAAATCATACTCGGTAATACTCCATTCCTGTTTCATAACATCTTTAATAACCATATTGTACTCAAGCAGCGGATTGTCCTCAAGCACCACCAATGTTTTTGTAGTGAAAAAGGTATTAATGTCTTCACGGGTAGGTATGTAACTCTGTGAGAATACAGGTTTGATCAAACCCGTTACCAAAAGCATAAAAAATATTTTTTTCATAATCAAGTGTTTTATTTTGGAAAAAATAAAGGATTTCTATCGTTGAATTTTCTGATATACATAAATTTAAGTTGTTTTTTCTTTTTGTTTTTCAAAGCGGCATATTCATCGTGTAGTTCAGGATCTTTCATTAACAACACTTCTACGGTGGAAGTTTCGTATTCCATTACCCTTCCGGTACTGAAATCTATCAGGTATTGCCTCATCTCGGAGGTATTGCGTGTTGTGGGGCGTATACCGTATGGGTGATAATCGTAATAGTTGTAATATGGATAGCCGTAACCGTAAGCAGGTGTGTAGGTTGTAAGATTGGCCACGAAGTGGCAGATGCTACCAACAATGGTTATCCTGTAAAACCCATCATTTATTGCAATGTATAACACCCCGTTTCGTGAATAGCCCCATATATTTTTTACTGGTATCTCCTGTTTTACACCATTGTAGTCGTAATAGTAAAGCTTCTTGCCTTCTGTAACCCTGTCGAAGAAATATGGATCGTCATAGTCCACATCAGTAAGTATCCTCGATTTGGAGATAGGACTATTGTTTTTTACCTGATTGAAATTTACATATATGCCTTCTATAAATTTGAATTCAGGTGTGTATTTAACCATATCCGAGGAATCTTCCTGTGCACAAAGATAAATTCCTGTTAATACTGAAAAAAGCCAAATAAACGGTATTCTCATCATTTTTAGTTAACCTTAATAACAAATTTACTATTTAATCAGAAACCATAAAATAATAACGACACAAATTGTGAAGTAGTATCTTATCGTAATAAGCTGTTTTTTCAATAAAAAATAATTATCTTTATAATCGAAACAATGCTTAACATGAGATTCTTAGAGAACTTATCCGATAAATATATCAAAAAAGTTTCTGAAAACGTTGTTCCCGAAGACTCGAACAAAACATTTGTGGTACATCTTATTTCGCTTATTTTCAGCTTTTCATGTTTCTTTTACGCGTTGATTTCTTTATATCTAAAGAATTATTCTGACGTTGTAGGTGCAGGTATCGCTTTACTGGCAGGCCTGAGTGCTTTCTTCATAAACAGGTTCATGAATAATTTTAAAATTTCAAGGGTAATTATAATCATTGTCGGGCTGGTTTTTCTGTTTTATATACTTTTAACCAGGGGTGTTGAAACCATTGATTTTATATGGGTTTTTACATGTCCAATAGGTATTATCATCTTGTTTGGGAGCCGTACCGGAGGAATTTTGTCTTTAATTTTATTTTTTATTTTAGGTGCTCTCTTTTTTGCCGGGGATTTATTGGGCCTGAGAGTTGAATTTGACAATATAGTTACAGTAAAAATTCTGATTGCATACCTGTTACTGCATTTATTAATTTATCTCCTCGAATTTGAAAGAACATACAGCTATAAAAGACAGGAAAAAAACATTTTTGAATCAAGGATAGAAACCAGGAAAAAAGATGATTTCATCTCGAAATTGTCTCATCAGATAAGGACCCCGCTGAACAATCTTACTATGGTATCGAACCTGATTGACAGGAGTAAGCTTGATAATGAAATGATAGACCTGTTTGATACAATTGTGGCATCAACCAATAACCTGATAAATGTTGTTGACAATATCGTACAGGTTTCGAACATAGCAGTTGAAAAGGATATCCTCAGTAAAACAAGCTTTGACTTATATTCTGCGATTGACAATACGCTTAGGATATTCAGGGACCAGCATAAAGATAACCTCGAAATCAACCTCGATATCTCAACCAAAATCAGGTTTAACCTTATCGGTGATCCTATAAGGTTGAAGCAGGTGTTTTTAAATCTTCTCGAGAACATAATAAAAGCAATTGATGATACTAAGAATGAGATATATATTGAAGTATTTCCAGAAAAGCACATTGATGAGTATGTAAAAATATCATTCTCTGTCACCTGTCCGATGATTGATATTCACAGAATGAAATCCGGATACTATAAAGTTGTTTCCGCACATCGCCAGGATGAAATGAAAGAGGAGGTAATTCTTGACCTCAACATTGCCAATAAGATCATTGAATATCAAAATGGTAAACTGGAGATTGAGTCTGAAAATTATATCACCAGATTTACCTTTACTCTCGACATGCAAGCCGATCTTACGAAAGCTGCCGAAACTGGCAAGCCTGAGTTGGAGGGTACTTCGGGGATGATGATCCAGCAGAAGGAGCGCGTTGACCTGAAAAATTCAAACATTTTACTTGTTGAGGACAATGCCATCAACCAGAAGATCGTGATCCTTAGCCTTAAGAATTTTGTAAAAAACATCGATGTGGCTATAAATGGCAAAGAGGCGCTTGATAAATTTGGCTCATCGAGATACGATTTGATTCTTATGGATATTCAGATGCCGGTGATGAATGGAATTATTGCCACTAAAAAGATTCGCGAGTTGGAGGCCAGCACAAATACCCATGTACCTATTATTGCAATTACCGCAAATGCACTTTCTGGTGACAAAGAAGCATGCCTTGCTGCGGGTATGAACGAGTATATAAGTAAACCTTTTCAGATAGATGTTTTGTTGAACAAAATGAAAACGTTATTGGAAAAAAAATAGCTGACGGAAAGTCAGCCCTGGTAAATTGATTAAAAATTAACTTTAACGCCAAGTACCAGTATATCATCCACCTGGTCGAGATCGCCTTTCCATTCCATAATGCTTTTATACAAAAAATCATGTTGTCGCTCTGGCGGAAGATGATGCAGAGCAAGCAGGAGGTGACGGAACCTTCTGTATTTGTATTTTTTTCCTTCAGGGCCGCCGAATTGGTCTGCAAAACCATCAGAAAAAATATAGAAAATATCTTCTTTCTGCAATTGCACAGAGTGATTTTCAAAAATGCATTTTTCAGTTTCAGAAACAGGCAGTCCTACAGAGTTACGGTCGCCTTTAATTTCGATTATAGAGTTGTCGCGTATAAGGTAAAGCGGGTTAAACGCTCCGGCAAATTCAAGTATTTTTGTTTTTTTGTTTACCGAGCAAAAGGCGATGTCCATTCCATCTTTTAGCACCATGTTCTCTACGTCTTTAAAAATGTCCTGAAAATCTTCGTTAAGGTTATTGAGGATATCCGATGGTTTTTTAATACCCTCTACATTGGTGAGCTTTCTGAAAAGCTCGAAACCGATAATTGACATGAATGCTCCCGGTACTCCATGTCCAGTGCAATCTACTGCTGCAATAAAAATAGTTTCCTTTACCTCGTTGATCCAGTAAAAGTCGCCGCTGACAATATCTTTAGGAATATGTAAAACAAACGATTCGGGGAATATTGAATGAAAAAGCTTTTTTGAGGGCATCAGGGCAGACTGAATCCTCTTGGCATAATTGATACTGTCGGTAATGTTTTTGTTTTTAGTTGCAAGCTCCTCTTTTTGGTTCATTATCTGCTGGGCAATTTTTTCACGTTCACGGTATTGTCTTGTGAGTTTTCGTAAAGCACGGGTCTGAAACCTGAAAAATAGCAATAGCATTGCAATGAAAATAATTATATAAAACAGCACTATATACCATTGCAACCAGAATTGTGATGCAATATAAATATCCAGTTTTCCCTGCCTGTAAGATATATTCTGTTCAGGTAAATAAGCGGCAACAAACAGGGTGTGTTTTCCCGGCCTGAGTTTCGAAAGAATAACATAGGGATTACTGCCCAGGTTGGTCCAATGCAGGTTGTTTTTCTTTTTTATTAGTAAATATTTATAATTTTTAACAATAGTGTCGTTGTATTCAAGCACCGGAAAATCTATCTTGAGATAAGCGTAGTTATGCGGCAGGCTTACAGAATCTATCTGCCTTGAAGAAATAATGTTAATGCGGCCCTTATGCGACCATTCAATGCGTTTTATCTCTGTTATATAATAATCTTGTCGCTTGTATTGTATTAGTGTGGAAAATGAATCTGCAGCATTCAGGTTATTCACAGTTTCCTGAAAAGCATTGTTCAACAGAAGTGATGATTCATCAGCGGCTGCCTTTAGCACTGTATGAATGAATAATATCAACGGCAACAGAGTTAATGAAAATTTTACTGTATGTTTCATGTACTTTTTACCTGTCATTGCCGGGGTAGGATAAATAACTAAAAATTCCTATCTCTAATATAGCTATTTTTTTTCAAACGACAGAGAGAGTGAACAACAAATACGCATTCTGGCATGTGAGGTTAATTCTCTATCTTAAATATAGCCCGAGAAAATGCATGGCATTGTTTACAAAGAGATTTTCAATGATCTCTTCGGGGGCGATGTTTTTATTTATATTCAATTGAAGGTTTTTTCCATCGGCAGCCATGTAGTTTTTGGCATGTACACGAAGGTATTCTTTAAGCAGGGGAAATTCTTCTGCGGTCCAGAATCCGTTCACAGGGTCAACTATGCCGTCAAAATCTGAACCTATTGCCGCAATGGTCCAGGCATTTCTCCCATTTTTATCAAGTATTTCACCAATATGACGAACCTGGTTCCATAACAGTTCGGAACGGTTTGTCAGCATTCTTTTTTTGCTGAGGTTGAAAAATGATTGTTTCAATTGTTCCTTATTTGCCAGTCTCCGCTCGTCAAGCTGAATACAGAATATACCTTTTGAGTCGGCAATTTTTATTATTTCATTGTCGAAAAAATTTATGTCTGCCTGGTTAAAGACGTTTTTGCCGTTACTGAAGGTATTTATCCTGTTTTCAAATGATTCAAGCCCGTTTATGGCACCATGACTTACAATAACCGGAATATCTGGTTTGTCTTCAAGGTATTTGTAATATTGTTTTCTCGATTCTACGCTCATGTGTTTCACATCAATGTGAATTCTGTTATGGTTGGTATTATTAAGAAGGGCGCCAATGACATCAAAGCCCAGCGAACTAATGCCCGTATCTGCACCGAAACTCTGATCAAGAATATATCCTGTTATTCCAGACAAGCTGTATGCCTGGCCACACATCCCGTTGTAAAAATGGTGGCCGGCGCTTATAAATAGTGGCCGGTACTCCCATGATTTCAAATCATATACGTTGTTGAGTATTTCATTTACCTCTGCCCTTCGGTTGGCATAGCTGTTGAACGCATGAAAACCTTCAATGGTAAGGATAACCGATAAGGTGTCTGTTACTGTATTATTAATATTTTGGCTCAATTCGTGCATGTTTCTGGTAATGCGATATTCAATATCTTTACCTTCTACTTTAACCATTGTACCGTGCAGTTGCCGGTAGAATTCATATTCTCTTTTCAAATCGGTAAAGTAGTCATGGTTGCTTTGAATGAAATCAATTCTTGTTTTTCCGAAGCCGGTGATGAAATCAGAAATTGTATCAGTAATCTTGCCGGTGCCTAACTTGCCGTTAAAAAACCCTCTTTCAGCAGGGTAAAGCGAGGCGCCAATTACCTTAATATTGCCTTTGTGGAGGGCAGTGAAGCCCGACTGGGAAAACCTGGTTATGGTAGTGGCAATGTTCAGTATTTTTTCTTTTGGTGTTGGTGGATTATAATAGTATATGCTGTTGTTTTCAGACGGCAACGGGTTGTTTATAAAATCTTTGTCAAAACTTTTTCCATATGGCTTCATAGATGAGTGACAATGCATGTCAATGGTAAAACTTGCAGACATATTGATTAGATTTTTTTGGCATTAAGATATAGAAAATTGCTTCAGTTATCGATTATAAGGTTGTAATTCAATTATGTAAATAGTCAAGCAGAAAATCCTTTATAAAACCGAACGCTTTTTGAAGATTTTTCATTGCCTGTATCGTTGGATTGGCCATAAACTCCCATTCATACCCTTTTATATGAAGAACATAGCACTCTGGTACAGCACCATTCAGTTCACCGGCAAGAAACAGCAGGAAAGCTGGGGAGACATGGTGCATGGTGAAATCGGTCTTGTTTTTAGGTTTAAGTGGTTCAAGCTTATAATCGCTAAGCTTTTCTTTTGATGCATCGGCAAAAATAACCAGGTTTTTATCTTTCAGAATAATTACATCTTCGATGTTCAGCTGGTAATTGCTATCGGTTTGTATATTCTCATAATTGTCTGACCTGGCCCATTCTTCCACCATTTCGGTAAGCCTTACCCCAAGAGAATCATCCTGTCTTCCGGGATTGCCATAACCGTATATTAGTATTTTCGGGTTTTCAGGCACTTACGAGCTTGTTTTGCAATCTATTACCTTGTCATCCTCATCAAGTAAGGTAATCTCAAGAGGCATTTGGCCCAATGCATGGGTAGCACAACTCAGGCAGGGATCATAAGCCCTTATGGCAACCTCAACGGCATTCATCATCCCTTCGGTTATTTTTTGTTTTCCCTTCATTGTTTTTGTGGCAACCTGGTTTACAGCTTCGTTCATTGGTTGGTTATTGTTGGTTGTAGATACTATAAGGTTAGCCATTTCAATCTGATCGTTGTCGTTGATCTTATAGTGGTGAAACAGGGTTCCTCTCGGGGCTTCAAGCAGACCCACCCCTTCGTAAGACTTATTACCTTTAGTCACCAGTTCGCCTTCGAGCAGGTCGGGGTCATTAAGCAGTTCCTTCATTTTTTCTGCAGCATGCAGTATTTCAATCAGCCTTGCCCAGTGATTATGCATGGGTTTGTTGCTGGGTTTACCGTTATTGTAAGCTTTGAATTTTTCAAACTCTTTCTGCGCAAGAGGTGTGTCAATAAAATCGGCAGTATTAAGCCGTGCCAGCGGACCTACACTATACCAGCCATTTTTTGTACCAATTTCTTTCAGGTAGGGAAATTTCATGTAACTCCATGACTTTACTTCTTCGTCAATGTATTTATAATATAATTGATAATCAACATCATGGAGTATTTTTTTTCCTTCCTGATCAACAGCCCTCAATACGCCATGATAAATATCCAGCGCCCCGTCTTTTCGCACAAGGCTCAGGTAGCTTGAAGGAAATTCAATGAAGTTGTCAATGATATCTTTGTTTTTTTTATGGTAATCGTGAAAAAACGCCAATGCTGCCTGCGACCATTCAATCATTTTGCCAATGTTCATGGGATCGTCACCGTTTAACAGATACTCTTTGTCCTCTTCAGAAAGGTGTTTGTTAATACCTCCGGGGATTGCCCCTGTGCCATGTATCTTTTTACCGGCGGTGGCTTTAATTATTTCCTGGCCGTATTTGCGCATCATTACCCCTTGCACGGCAAGTTCTTTGTTTTCGAGTGCAATTCCGATAATGTTACGTTTAACAGGGTCACTGTCAATGCCAAAAAGCAGATCGGGAGCAGCAAGGTGGAAAAAATGAAGTGTGTGCGACTGGAAAAACTGTCCGTAATGCATCAGGCGCCTCATTTTTTCGCCTGTTGGGGTCAGTCCGTCGCCGGTTCCTGCACCAACAATTACATCGAGTGCTTTGGCAGCAGCAAGATGGTGGCTCACCGGGCATATACCGCAAAGCCTTTGAACCAGTACGGGGGCTTCCCAGTAGGGCCTTCCCTGCACAAACCGTTCGAAACCCCTGAATTCAACTATGTGCAGCCTGGTTTGTGCAATATTCCCTTCATTGTCGAGATGAATGGTGACCTTGCCGTGGCCTTCTACTCTGGTTACAGGTTCTATTGTTATCTTTTGTCCCATACAATCTATTATTATTAGTCGAATTTTATCACTTCATAAGGCATCTTCATTTCATCACCGGTAACAAGGGCTACCAGCGCTTCCCAAATAAGGTCGGCACTTGGAGGGCATCCTGGCAGGTGATAATCAATTTTTACAATTTCATGACAGGGATATACTTTATCGAGCAGCATAGGCAGTTCGGGATCGTTAGGAACGATTTTGGCTGTGTTGCCCACTACTGTTATCCCATTGAGGTATGCTTCATCAAGGCACTCTTTGATGGGGATACCATTGCGCATGGCTGGCAGTCCACCCATAATGGCACATTCACCAACCGAAACAAGTATTTTGCAGTTTTCCCTGAAATCTTTCAATACATGCACATTTTCGCTGTTACAGCACCCTCCCTCAATAAGTCCGATATCACATTTTTTGGTAAACTTTTTAATATCGTTCACAGGTGATTTGTTGAACTCAACGAGGTCTATAAGCTGTAAAATACGTTCGTCAATATCGAGAATTGACATGTGGCAACCGAAACAACCGGCCAGTGAAGTGGTAGCAATAATAGGTTTACTCATTTTGGTTCCAGTTTAAAATTTTGAAGCAGACATATTTTCTATATCGCTGCCAATAGGTTTAAAATCATATTTTCGTTCACCAATTGGTATGGCAAATCCTTTTTCTTTTACAAGTATAGAACCCACAGGGCATACATCCATAGCCTTTTGAGCTAGCTCATCTGTAAGCATTTTACCAAGTTTGGAGTCCACACCTACTTCTACTCTGTGGCTCCTTCTCCTGTAAGCAAAAATGCTGCGTCCCTTATCATCTTTTACAGCCCTGATACACCTTTTGCAAAGAATGCATCTGTTTTGGTCTTTGATTATTTTCGGGTGCGATGCATCTACCTTCCGCAAAGGGAAAGAGTAAGGAAACCTGGGTACCATTACTTTAAATCTGTAAGCCAGCGCTTGCAGTTCGCAGAACCCGCTCTTTTCACACGATGGGCAGAAGTGGTTTCCTTCAACAAGCAAAAGTTCGATAATTGCTTTCCTCAATTCATTAAGTTCGGATGTGTAATTTTCTATCAGCATACCTTGTGAAACCGGAGTTGTACAGGAAGTCATGAGTTTTCCGTTGACTTTTACCGTGCAGATACGACAACTACCTTTGGGTTTCACACCAGGGTAGTTGCAAAGGGTAGGAATATAAATGCCGTTTTCTTTGGCAGCTTCAACAATGTATTGTCCGCGGCTTGCCATGCATTCAACGCCATCAATTGTAATTCTTATTATTGCCTCCATAGTTTTTGCTCTTTAAATGTTTGGAATCCTGCCTGTAGCTTCACACGACTCTTTTACTGCCATGCTCAGGTCAAATCCGCTGTCGAAAGATTTGTTCTTTTGTATTTTTTCTTCGTAAAGATGTCTGAAATTCTTTATGCTCGAAAGTATGGGGTTGGCCGCAGTTTGTCCCAGTCCACAACGGCTGGCCCTGAGTATTTTTCCCCATTCCACCATATCGTCAATATCCTGCATCACCCCCCGGGCATTCAGTATTTTTTCAAGTTTCTTTTTAAGAATAGAAGGCACTATTCTGCAGGTAGAACAGCTGCCGCAGGACTCTTCGATGAAAAATTCGGTAAAGTTCATTACCACATCTGCCAGAATATCCCGGTGGTTTCCGAGAATAATCAGAGAGCCGCCTGTTGAAAGATCTTCATATCCTAAGATTCTCTTAAATTCGTTAGGCGCGATAATGGCCCCTGAAGGACCGCCTACCTGAACGGCCTGAACATCAACTTTGGTAGCTCCTGCCATGTCGAGAATGTCATTTACAGAAAATCCCCATACCACTTCGTAAACACCAGGATAACGGCAATCGCCGGAGATACTTAACAGTTTGGTACCGGTAGATTCGCTCGTGCCAAATGATTTGTACCACTCACCTCCGTTAAGTATTACTTTAACCACCGAGCAGAGAGTTTCGACATTATTCACTACTGTTGGCATGTCGAGATAACCTTTTTCAACGGGGAATGGAGGCCGGTCACGGGGTTCGCCTCTTTTACCTTCTGCCGATTCTATGAGTGCCGATTCTTCACCGCAAACATATGCCCCTGCGCCAAACTGTATCCTGATATCGAAATCAAAACCTTTTTTGCCCCCTATGTTTTTGCCGAGGTAGTTTTTTTCACGTGCCTTTTGAAGTATGTCTTCGAGGTATTGTCCGAGGTATTTGTATTCGTGCCTGATATACAGTATACCTTCGGTGGCGCCGACTGCATATCCGGCAATCACCATACCTTCAAAGAGCAACCTGGGAAGCTCGGTAAGGATAACCCTGTCCTTGAATGTTCCCGGTTCTCCTTCGTCAGCATTGCAAAATATAAATTTTTTTTCGCCGGGGGCAATTCTGCAGAATTCCCACTTTAACCCGGTTGGAAACCCTGCTCCCCCGCGTCCCCTGATATTCGATTTCTTAACTTCATTAATCACGTCGGTAGGCGAAATTTTTATGATCTTTTTAATCGCTTCGCCCGGCTTATGATTTTTCTCAAGAATCGGCCCCATCTTTCTTATGTTGTTGCTTACAACCGATTTAATTAGTTCGGTGGCATTTTTGCCATCTCCATAACTCGCTGAAAACATATCTTCAACCTTCTTGCCCTCCTTGATATCCCTTATGATCTCCTTTACCCTGAATGGTGTAAGTTTTGTGAATATAAGGTTATTGATGATTGCGGCCGGTTCCTGGTCGTTCATACCGATACACGATGTGTCGAAAAGCCCGGCCATGCCATCGGCAGTTACTTGTCCAAACCTAATGCCCAGTTCTTTTTCAAAGGTGGCGGCCACTTCTGCCCTTCCCATCATGGCAGCAACAGCGCTGTTGTTAAGGTAGATGTTATATTTGCCGGTGGGTTTTAGCGAAAAGAAATGGTAAAAAGATATGGTTTGCTCCACATCAACCTCCGACATGTGCAACTCTTCTGCAATCTGACTAATCTTTTGCGGGGGGATATATCCAATTTCATCCTGAATATCAATCAGAATGTCCATCAATCTGGTTTTATCCTTCTTGTATTTTTCAATGATTTTGATTGTTGCAGTATCCATAATGAGTATAATTTTTCAGGAAGGAATTTTTTTATTGTTAATTGTTTCACACAATAATAAGATTTTAAATGATTTTTTACAAGGGTTATTATAAATTTATAATGATTATAAGTACTAATTACAAATTTCAGTATTGATTTTCAGATGTATAGAACTTTCTTATCACTTTTATTCGGTTTTTCAATTTTTAAGACTATTTTTAGTCCAATAAATTGACAATGTTTTTTTTCTTTACCAAATATCTGTTTGAAATACCGGCTAATACAAAGATGTTCCCATATTTACTCTTAAGGGCAGGGGTAATGCTGCTTTTGTTTCATGTTTCTGTTGGTTTGTATTCACAAAACAATGACAGGATACATAACCAGATGAAATTCAGGCATATAACTATCGATCATGGTTTGTCGAGCAACAGGGTCCTTTCAATCTGCCAGGATCACTATGGCTATATGTGGATAGCCACATTCAACGGGCTCAACAGGTATAATGGCATTGATTTTAAGGTGTATTATCATCGTACTGACGATCCGCATTCGATACCTTCAAATTTAATTCACAAAGTTTTTTGCGATTCAAAAGGAAGGGTCTGGATCGGAACCCGTCACGGTCTGTATTATTACAATGAGTCTATTGATGGTTTTACCAAAGTAATACTTAAGGAAAACGGAACCGATCTCAATGTCTACGATATTCAGGAAGACACCGATCACAACCTTTGGATAGCAACGTATCAGGGAATTATTGTATATTCTCTCGAAAAAAATGAAGTAACCGGATTGTATGCAAATAATTCAAAAAAGTTACATCTTCCATCCGATTCTGTTTCATGCCTTATGATAGATAAGAAAGAGAATATCTGGTTCTCTTCATTCAACAGGGGTTTATGTTTCATAAACAGGGCTACCGGTGAACTTAAGCATATTCAAAAAAACACTGATTGCACAGATGGGCTGACAGATAACCGGATTGATAATATTTATGAAGATGTCAAGGGAACTATTTGGATTGCCACCCATAATGGCGGTATATGTTCATTGAATCCGGATGATTTCAAAATTACAAATTTTGAAATTGATCCAGAAAATCCTTATACCGAAAGGGTAAGGGTGATTTTTGAAGACAACGCAGACAATCTTTTTCTTGGCACAAGAGGAGGACTCTATATTTATAACAGGGAAAAGAATGTTTTTTATTTGTATGCCGACAGTAAACATAAATTCTCCCGGATATCGCACAACTCCATCTTGTGTTATTACAAAGACAAAAACAACGGGCTTTGGCTTGGTACCCATTATGGTGGCCTGAATTATGCCGATATGGACAGAAAACCCATTGCCCATTTTTCAGCGCAGGAAAACGACCGGTTTTCTCTTAACAGCAATATTGTTTTCAATTTTGTAAAAGACAGTGAAGGAATTCTTTACATTGGTACCGAGAACGGACTGAATATTTTTAATGAAAAAACAAATAGCTTTACATACCTGATAAATGATCCGCGAAATACCAACTCACTTTCTTATAATGATGTAAAATCGGTTGCGCTCGACAAGTATGAGAACCTCTGGATAGGTACCAACCTTGGAGGGCTCGATTACTATTCCCCACGTTCTGGTAAGTTCAGGCATTACAGGCATAAGCCCGGTGACAGCACAAGCATGTGGTCTGATAATGTTTATGTTGTGCATGTAGATTCAAGAAATAATCTTTGGGTGCTGGCAAACAGCAATTGGTACGAATTCCCCAGCCAGCTGAGTTTTCTTGAATCTGGCTCGCAAAAATTCAGGCGCTATAATCATGAATTCTTTTTAGGGATTTTCGAAAATGCCGCTGGTGACATTCTAATGGGTGGATTAGGAGGTTTTTGGATATATAACTATAAAAATGATGAATTTACTTTTATTCAAAATGATTCCTTAATCGGAAAAGTCTATACCGTATATGAGGATTCCAGGGGAAACATATGGTCAGGAAGCAACAGGGGACTGGTGAAGTATATTGCTGCAACAAATTCTTTTACAGATTACTCATACGAAAATGGATACCCTTTTAATAATGTATATGGCATTCTTGAAGACAATCAACTGAATTTATGGTTATCTACAAATTCAGGGTTGATTAAGTTGGCCAAAGCAGTAATTATGCCGGGTAAAATTGATTGCCAGGTATATGAAACCAAAGATGGAATACAGAGTAATGAATTCAATTACAATGCTTATTACAAATCTTCCGATGGGATGTTTTATTTTGGCGGCATCAATGGTTTTAATTCATTCTATCCGGACAAGATCAAAGACAATGAATTCAGGCCTGAAATTGTGATATCAGATTTGCAGATAAACAACCGAAGTGTGCCTGTGGGGGTTAAATTCAATGGCAGGATTATATTGGAAAATATCATAAACAAGACCAGGAAAATTAAACTTCGGAACAGCGACAAAATTATTACCCTGCGGTTTGATGCCTTGCATTTCTCAAATCCCGAACGAAACAGTTACAAATATATGCTCGTGGGTTTTGACCAAGATTATATAACGGCAAACGCATACAACAATTATGTTACCTACACTGGTTTGCCGGCCGGTGAATACACCTTTAAGGTCTATGCAGCAAATTATGATAATATACGCTCTGAACAGCCTGCAGAACTTGTCATAAAGGTTTTACCCCCTTTCTGGCAAACCTGGTGGTTCAGGGGTATCACATTGCTTATGCTCGTTGCGGCTTCGCTGGGTTATGCCTATCTTAGGTCGGAAAAATTGAGAAAGCAAAAGAGGATGCTCGAATTAGCCGTTGAAGAAAGAACATCTGAACTAAATAAATCATATTGTGAATTGAAAAGCAATCAGGAGGAACTATTAGCGCGAAACGAAGAAATACAGGTGCAAAAGGTAGAAATTATATTGCAAAGAGACCAGATACACAGGCAAAATGAACAATTAACCCAATCTTATGAGAAAATAAAGATACTTAGTGACTTTGGTAAAAAACTTTCATCAACTTTAAGCCTTGATGCCATCAACGATATGATTTTTAATTATGTAAGTTCGCTTACTGATACTTCGGTATTTGGCATCGGTATTTTTGACAATAAAACCAATAGTATATTATTTTCAAGGCTCATTGAAAATAACGTTTCAATACCCCCATTTTCAAGTTATCTTGACGATGCTACCAGCTGTGGAGTGTTATGTTTTAAGAACCAGCAGATAATTATGAGCAATGATTACGAGAATGAATATAAAAGTTTTATTACCGAACTCATGGTGCGGTCTTCATTTGTTCCAAAGTCGCTGATTTATTTACCACTTACAGTGAAGGACAAGAAAATAGGTATTCTCACTGTACAAAGTTACAGAGAAAACGCTTATACCGAAAAAGACCTGAACACCTTGCAATCATTGGCTTCGTATATCGCCATTGCGCTTGACAATGCCGCTGCATATGAGATTATAAAAAGCCAGTTTGAAGAACTGGAAAAACACCGTTTTGAACTTGAAAATTTAGTACAGGAACGAACGAAAGACCTTGAAATAGCAAAAGAAAAAGCTGAAGAAAGCGACCGGTTAAAATCTGCCTTTCTTGCCAACATGTCGCATGAAATACGAACCCCCCTCAACGCCATTGTTGGTTTCGTAAACCTGCTCAGCGAAGATCAGATTGTGGAGGATGAAAAACGTGAATTTTACCAGATTATCCAAAGCAACGGCTTCACATTGCTTAATCTTATTAACGATATTATTGATTTCTCGAAAATTGAGGCAGGCCAGATGGACATCACCCTTTCAGAGATAAGGCTCGATAAGCTTTTTAATGAAATATACCTTATTTACATAGAAGAACTCCGAAGGCTTGGCCAGAACTCTAAACAACAGGTAACGATAAAGTTAAGCGCCGATCTTCTTAATGCTGTGCCTGTATTGGTCACAGATTATGTGCGTCTGAAACAGATATTCTGTAACCTGATACACAACGCGATAAAATTCACACGAAACGGGTACATTGAGTTTGGCATCAAACAGCTTTCAGAGAACAATAAAGTTACCTTTTTTGTTAAAGACACAGGTATTGGAATTGAAAAAAAGAACTTCAATATTATATTCGACCGTTTCAGGAAGATCGAAGAGGATACAATGACCCTATACCGGGGTACCGGCTTGGGATTGTCAATAACAAAGTATCTGGTAGAAAGGCTTGGCGGCGAAATATGGCTCGATTCTGATGTAGGAAAGGGCACAGAGTTCTTCTTTTCGCTTCCGCTAACAGTGGCTGAGAAAGTCACAATGAATAAAGTAACCAGGATAACAACAACCGGTTTGCCAATACCCAATTGGTCTAAAAGCGGGGTACTCGTGGTAGAAGATGAAGGTTCCAATTTTATGGTTATTGACTCAATGCTCAAAATGACCAATATTGAAGTTTTATGGGCCAAAGACGGCGAAGAAGCAATTGAAATCTTTAAAAAAAATAGTGATAAAATCGATTTGGTGCTCATGGATATTAAGCTTCCAAAGATGGATGGGTTTGAAGCAGCCGAAGAGATAAAAAAGGTAAAAACCTCTGTACCCATTATTGCCCAGACGGCATACGCACTTCCTAAAGAAGAGCACCTGATAAGGCAGGAGAATTTTGACGACTATCTTTCCAAACCAATTGTAAGAGATAAATTAATCAGGGTGATGTCTCAGTATCTGGGATGAAAATTGGTTTTTTTTGCTTAATTCTTGTAATAAAAGTAGTCCCCTGATTTTTTTACCTATCTGCACCTGGCAGCAAACTGCACCCTTACCGAAACGTTGATGAATAAAGGTATCAGGGGCGTGGCCTATGAAACCATCGAAAATGATGAAGGACAATTGCCATGCCTTACACCCATGAGTGAAATAGCTGGCAGACTTGCCGTTCAGGACGTGGCAAAATACCTTGAAAAATGTAGGTTGCAATAAAAAGATTACTCACTAAACACTTTCTGCCAATTAAAAAACGTATATTTATCTGTTTACTTACAAATTATGGCATAGATTTGAGAGCCAATGGCCGCATTGAAAATTAAGGTAGAAGGATTGGTACAGGGGGTTGGGTTCAGGCCTTATGTTTACCGTATGGCACAGAAATACAATATCTCCGGTACTGTTAAGAATATTACCGATGGTGTTGAAATCATTGCACAGGGTAATGATAGTGATCTATCGAATTTTCTTGATAGTCTTAAAAACGGTACCCCCGGTGCTGCTCAGGTGGATAACGTAGCTGTATTTGAGATAGTTATGCAATTGTATAAAGATTTTACAATTGCACACAGCGAAGACAGGTCACATGCCATCACCGGCATAAGCCCTGATATAGCCGTTTGTCCCGACTGTCTTGAAGACATAGACAGCCAACCTCATCGTCTTTCATACCCTTTGATAAACTGTACCAACTGCGGACCGCGGTTCACCATCATCAAAGCCCTGCCTTACGACCGCCGCAACACAACCATGCAGCCTTATGCAATGTGCAGCATATGCAGTAATGAGTATGATGATATTCTCGACCGGCGTTTTCATGCACAACCGGTTGCCTGTAACCATTGTGGCCCTGTTTACCATATGATTGCAAAAAACAAGCGTTTCACCTCACTTGAAGATATACTTGCTTCTGCAGCAGAAATGCTCAGCAATGGCAAAATAATTGCCCTCAAGGGGACTGGTGGTTTTCACCTGATGTGCAATGCATTGGATGAAATGGCAGTAGCCCGGTTACGGGCCGCAAAAAAAAGAGAAGTAAAACCTTTTGCCGTGCTCTTCAGAGATTTAAAAACCTTAAAGGAATATGCCGTAGTAAATTCAACCGAAGAAGAATCACTTACCAGCTGGAGAAGACCGATTGTGTTGCTTGAGGTGAAAAATCACCTGGCTGGTTCAGTGGCACAGGGATTAAATACCATAGGGGCATTTCTGCCTTATATGCCCTTTCATTATCTTCTTTTTCACCATGTAAGCCTTCATACCCTCGTGCTCACAAGCGGCAATGTTGCCGATGAGCCGATTGTAATGGATGAGCAAGGGGCAATTGAGGTTTTTAAAGATATTGCCGATGCTATTATTTATTATAACCGTGAAATATTTAACCGTACCGACGATTCGGTTGTGCGGGTCACCGGCAGAAAAGAGAGAGTTTTCAGGCGTTCAAGAGGATACGTCCCTTCTCCGGTGAAAACTTCATGCAATGTTGACGGAATTCTTGCAGCAGGCGCAGAACTTGTCAACTGTTTCTGTATTGGCAAAGGTCAACAGGCCATTTTAAGCCAGCATATCGGTGATCTCAAAAACATCGAAACCTACGCGTTTTATACCGAAACCATTGAGAAGTTTAAAAAGATGTTTCGCTTTCGTCCTGAATTATTGGTCCACGACCTGCATCCCGATTACCTCTCTACAAAGTATGCACTCGGGCAGGATACGAAAAAGATTGCCGTTCAGCACCACCATGCACACATTGCCTCATGTATGGCTGAGCATAACCTCGATGAAAAGGTAATAGGCGTGAGTTTCGATGGTACAGGCTTAGGCACCGATGGAAATATTTGGGGTAGCGAATTTTTAATCTGTGATCTGAAAGATTTTGAAAGGTACCAGCATTTCGAATATATTCCTCTTCCCGGCGGTGATAAAGCTGTTGAGGAGCCCTGGCGTACAGCAGTTTCATATCTCTACCAGATTTTTGGCCCCCATATTAAACTTCTTGATTTACCTTTTTTGAACAACATTGAAGAAAAAAAACTCGATTTGATCATTGAATCAATTGATAAGAAAATAAACAATCCGTTATCGTCAGGTGCAGGCCGTCTTTTCGATGCCGTGGCAGCTCTGCTTAATGTTTGCCCGGTGGCCTCTTATCATGCCGAAGCTCCCATGCGGCTTGAAGCGCTTACGGTTGGTTCGGTAAGTTCAAGGTACGAAATAGCTGTAAGTGAAACCATTTCGTTTGCAGAGATGTTTCAACAAGTCATTGAAGATATTAAGAAAAAGAATCCTGTTGAGATTATTGCAACCAAGTTTCATAATACTGTTATTTATACAATTTTGAAGATTGCTATGAAGATAAGGCGCGAAAACGCTTTGAACAAGGTTGTTCTTTGCGGGGGCACCTTTCAGAACAAATACATATCTGAAAGAATTGAAGCCCTGCTTGAAAAAAACAATTTTGAAGTATTTTCGCATCAAAATGTCCCGTGCAATGATGCGGGAATAGCGCTGGGACAATTGATGATAGCTTCCAAAAAAAGACGATGATATGTGTTTAGGTATACCGGGAAAAATATTGGAAATCAATGGCAATATTGCCAAAGCCTCCGTGGGAGGTGCTATTGTGAATGCCGGCCTTCACCTGGTTGACGATGTAAGGGTGGGGGACTACGTATTGATCCACACAGGTTTTGCCCTGCAGAAAATAAGCGAAGAAGAAGCGCTCGAAACCCTTAAGCTTCTTGAAGAATTAAAAAATTCCGAAAATCAGGGGTTCAAAGGAGGAGATGTATGAAATTCGTAGACGAGTACAGGAACAGATCGCTTGTTATTGAACTTTCAGAAAAGATAAAGCAAATATCTAAAACCCCTGTCACTATAATGGAAGTTTGCGGAGGACATACCATGGCTATCCGGCGTTTTGGTATTCATACACTGCTGCCTGCTACCATCAGGCTGCTTTCAGGCCCCGGCTGCCCGGTATGCGTTACCTCCCGCAATTATATTGACAGGTGCATTGCCATGTCAAGGCTTCAGGATGTTATCATCACCACATACGGTGACCTGATGCGTGTTCCCGGTTCTACATCTGCGCTGGCTGAAGAAAAAGCCGGGGGCGCCGATATAAGAATCATTTACTCTGTGCTTGACGCTATTGAGGTGGCAAAGGCAAATCCGCAAAAAAAAGTTGTATTTCCCGGAATAGGCTTTGAAACAACTACCCCTTCAAGTGCTGTAGCTATTAAGGAAGCAGAGAAGCTCAGGCTTCTTAATTTTTTTCTTTACAGCGGCCATAAGCTCATGCCTCCTGCCATGACTGCGCTGATTGTAGAGGGAGTGAAAATTGACGGCTACATTGGCCCCGGGCATGTAACTGCCGTTGCCGGCACCGCCATGTATAAAAGCCTGCTGGAAAAACATAAAATTTCGGTGGTAATATCTGGTTTTGAACCGACAGACCTGCTACAATCTATATACATGCTTGTAGACCAGATAGAGAAAGGTAAACATAAAATTGAAATCCAGTACCGGAGGGTGGTCACCGAACAGGGCAATACCAAAGCACAGAAACTGGTGAAAGAGGTGTTTGAAACGCGCGATGACTGGTGGCGTGGGCTGGGGGTGCTTAAAAAAAGCGGTCTTGGCCTCAGGCACGCTTTTCAGGCTTTCGATGCCGAAAAACAGGTGCAGGTTGAGGTTGAGCCAACCATAGAACCCCATGGCTGTATCTGTGGCGAGGTGCTGAAAGGAACGAAACTCCCCGTTGATTGTAAATTGTTCGGCAAGGTATGCACCCCTTCTAATCCTATAGGTGCATGTATGGTCTCAGGCGAAGGCGCCTGCCAGTCGTATTACAGTTTCGGGGGGTGAATTGGTAAAATTATTCTGTCATTTGGCTTATTATTCTTCATGAGAGGGCATCATTCGGCAAGCAATAGTGAGCTATCCCCGTAACTAAGAAGCTTGAAATCGTTGTTAAGTGCATATGAATATATTTCCTTCCATGCTTCACCTGTAAAGGCAGCAATAAGCAACAGTAAAGTACTTCCCGGTTGATGAAAATTGGTGATCATTCCTTTTTTTACAATCGCGAATTGATAGCCAGGCACAATGATAATACCTGTAATAAATTTCAATTGTGTAACATGCTGTTTTTGCATCCATTGCTTAATAACAACCAATGATTCTGAAGAAGAAAGATTTCCTTTCATCTGGTAACACTCCCATTGCCCGAGATAAAGCACTTCATTTTCAGGCTTATAACCCATGTTTATTTTAACCCCAAGCCAGTAAAGGCTTTCCAGTGCACGTGCGCTGGTGGTGCCAACAGCAATAGTATTTTCATTATATTCTATTATTAAATCCAACATCGCGACCGTTACAGAAACCTCTTCTTCGTGCATTACATGGTTTTGAACCTCTTCGTCTTTAACAGGCTGAAAAGTTCCGGCGCCGACATGCAATGTTAATTCTCCGGTTTTAATGTGCTGCTTTTTCAACGATGTAAAAACCCTTTCGGTGAAATGAAGTCCTGCTGTCGGGGCAGCCACCGATCCCTGTATCCTGGAGTAAACGGTTTGATAACCGGTTAAATCTGACTTCTCAGCCTTACGGTTAAGATAAGGAGGTATGGGAATATTCCCTGCATGCTCAAGTATCTCAGCAAATGAAACATTGCAATTATCCCAGACGAATTCGATATACAGGGAACCATCAGCCCCTGCTTTTCCTTTTTTTGATGCAGTTAATATCGTCTTTTGCCCATTAATGTCAAGTTCCATAACCAGCGGCCCCGATTTCCACCTTTTTACATTTCCTGCCATGCACTCCCATACACAGCATCCGGTTGTCTGGAACATCAGCGTATAATCTGCCGGTTCAACCGGCCTCAGGCAGAATAGTTCAATGGTAGCACCGGTGACTTTTCTGAAGTACAAACGGGCATAAATGACTTTGGTATTGTTGAATACAAGTAAACAACCTGCGGGGAGGTATTGGCCAATATGCAAAAAATTGTCCTGTTTTATCCCATTCGCTGACCTGTAGACAAGTAGTTTTGACATGTCTCTTTCAGGAACCGGATATTTGGCAATCTTTTCCTCAGGCAACTTGTAATAATAATCGCTGATTGCTATTCTATTTGGTAATTTAAGCATTGCCGGTATAAAAAGGAGCACAAAAATAACTAATTTTGCACGGATAAAAATTTTCACAGATGAAATTTAAAACAGGAGATAGAGTAAAGTTTCTGAATGATCCGGGTGGGGGTGTGGTATCTGAAATTATTGATGATAAGCAGGTAAAGGTGCTTACCGGAGATGGTTTTGAAATTCCTGTGGCTGCCGGCGAACTGATTAAATCTGGCAGCAGTGCAGATTATGAAAGGGAAAATCATATACATAATAAAGACCTTGTGCGGCAAAAAAGTATAAAGAGTAGAAGCAAGGCCGGTTTGGAATCATTGTTGCCCCTGAATGTACCCAAAAACACACCAAAAACCATCGCACTGGGCTTTGTGCCAACCGATCAGCACAATGCCGGAATAAGTGACATAGACCTGTATATTATAAACGATGGTGGATATGCACTGTCTTATTTAGTAGGTGTTCAGGAAAATTTGTCATTGAATTACATCAGGTCTGGTTTTCTTGAGGCTGACACGAAAATTTCAATTGCCTCTTTTAACCAGTCTGATTTAGGTAAAATGAAAAATGTACATTTTCAGGCTATTTTTCTTGGAAAAGGAAAATATTTACCGCAATCGCCTGCAGATATTGTTGTATCTTTGGCTGACATAAGATTTTATAAAGAAAGCACTTACAAGGAGAATGATTATTTTGATGAAAAAGCGCTTATATTTTTTGTTTCAGGGAATGAAAGTGCTAAAATAGATCAAACCATTGCAGAACAGCTTGCCCGGGCCATGACAGAAAAAAATGTTGCACCGGTTGAAAAACTCAAGGTACAGGAAAAGCAGAAAGATATTATAGAAGTTGACCTGCATATAGAAACGATCTTTGAAAATTATGAAGGCATGAGTGCCGGTGAAATCCTGACCATGCAAATGAACAGGTTTTATGCTGCCTTGGAGGAAGGCATCGTGAACAAAGTACAAAAAATGGTCTTCATTCATGGCATTGGCAACGGAAAGCTAAAATTTGAGGTACTTAAATCACTCGACGAGAAATATCCTGACCTGAGATACCAGGATGCCTCATTCAAGGAGTATGGCTATGGTGCAACAATGGTATATTTAATTTGATAACCTGCCGGCATTAAAATATTGAAGAATGAAAACAGCAGGCCGTTCTATCGCTCCTGTTAGTCGAACTGGCAGGGTTCGCCTTCGCTAAAGCTTCGGCGAACAGGGGAGGAAAGTCCGGACAGCACAGGGTGCCGTCCTTCTGAAAAGAAGATGTCTGTGAAGGCATAGAAGCGGAGAAGAGAATGACCGTCCGCCGGTTTTTCGAGGGTTCGCCTTCGCAAAAGTTCCGGCGAACAAGGGTGAGAAGGTGAGGTAAGAGCTCACCGGTTCTGGTGGTGACACCAGAAGCTGTCTGCCTGATGGGCTGCAAGATCATGTACATCCCGGTTTTTCCTGCTTGCAGGAAATACAAAGCGGCCCGCTTTGATACTGTTTACCAGAAGCCGGGAGGGGTAGATCGCGCAGATAAATGATAGAAGTCCCGATTTTTTCGGGAAACAAAATCCGGCTTACAGGCCGGCTGTTTTCTTTTTTTAAGAGATGATTTTTATATCTCACAAGCGTAATTTATTACCTTTTCTTATAACCATTACCCGGTTTTTTCGTAAATTATAACAATGAAAAGGAAACTTCTGCTGTTAGGTTTGATAATGTTTTTTAAGTCTTCATACCCCCAGGTGCATGACCTGAAATTTTATTCCCTTCCTAATGAAAACAACCTGTCCGGGAGTTTTACGACCTCTATTGCACAGGACACCCTCGGGTATATCTGGATCGGGACCACCAATGGACTGAACCGGTTTAACGGGTATGATTTTAAAGTATATAAGAAAAAACAGAATGATATAAACTCCCTTGTTAGCAATAATATCTTTAACCTTTTCACCGATAGTAAGGGAAGATTATGGATAGGCAGCGGATTTGGATTGTGCATTTATAATCCGCTTTATGACTCTTTCACCAGGGTAGCCTCCACAGATGACTCCTCTGGTCTTGAATGCCTTTACATTAAATATATCAACGAAGACCGGCATAAAAATCTTTATGTTGCAGCAGAAAACAAAATTTATATTTTTAATGAGGCCCGGAATATGTTTTCGGAAATCATCTCGTTGGAATCCTATTTTATTAAAACTTTTTTGTTCGACCTGCAAAATAATTTATGGATAGGTACCGGTGACGAGGGAGGGTTGTTTTGCTATAACATCCTCAATAAAAGCCTTATTAGATATATTGCAGATAATAATAATACAAACTCACTGAGCAATAATAATATTGTTTCGTTGGCATTGCGCGATGGAATATTGTGGATGACAACCTTGGGTGGAGGTATTAATAGCCTGAACCTGAATAATAAGATAATTAAAAGGTATCCTTTCGGTGAATCATACGAAAGTTTTGGCAGGTCTATGTATCTTGACAAGAACAATTATCTATGGCAATGCGACTTAACAGGTATCAAACTATATGATGAAAGTACTGATTCATTTTTTGGGTATTATTTTAATGAGACAGATCCTTTTTCTATAAAAAAAACTGCAGTATCCATATTTCAAGACAGGCAGGGCAACTACTGGACGCTTCATTCACCCGGAGGGGTTGGGATAAGCTATATTCCAAGGGGATTTTATGGTTCTGGTGCAAATTCCAGTGAATACTCGATACCTTCAAACGAAAATATTTCTGCGATTAGTGAAGATATACAGGGAAACCTTTGGCTGGGCATGTACAACAATGGAGTGGATGTAATTAACGGACTTCTGCATGAGAAAATTACTTATTACAACGATCCGTCTGATAAGCAATCGTTTGGAAGAGGTTCGGTTTATACCATCTTCAGAGACAGTGAGGATGTAATGTGGGCAGGTACCTATTTCGGGGGATTGCAGTATTTTGACCCTACTACTTCCAGGTTTTTCTCATTTACCCACGTGCCTGGAGATTCAGGTTCAATTGCTTGCAATGATGTAAGGTCTGTCGCAGAAGACAGCAAAGGAAACCTGTGGCTCGCTGTTCATGGCAAAGGCGTAGACAAGTTTAATAAAAAAGACAGAAAGTTCAGTCATTTCAATGCTTCAAAAAACAACCTCTCAAATGACTGGGCCTATCAGGTATTATGCGACCATGAAGACAATATTTGGGTAGCCACTGTATGGGGGCTTAACCGTCTTAAAAAAGATGAAAAACTGTTTGAAAATTACATTTCTGATGAAAATGATACTAGCTCACTTACCGGCAATGAAGTATTATCTCTCTATCAGGATAAGGATAAAAACATATGGATCGGTACCACCAACGGCCTGAATTTCTATGATAAAAATACCAATGCTTTTAAGAGGATTAATCTTAATTCGTCTTGCAACCATATTTGTGCTATTCTCGACGACAGAGAGGGCAATATTTGGGTGTCTACCTTGAAAGGGCTGGTATGGTTCAATCTTAAGTCAGGTAAAAGTCTTGAGTTTGATAAAAATGACGGTTTGTTTGCCGGTGAATTCAATGTTCGTGCTGCCTATAAAAACAATGAAAACGTATTATTTTTCGGAAATATCAAAGGGGTTAACTATTTCAACCCCGACAGTCTTAAAATTAATAAAACCATACCCAAAGTGATCATTTCAGGGATCAAGCTTTTTTATGAAGAGGTAACAGATTATTCTCCCAATTCAATTTTGCAAAAACACATAAGCTATACCGACACTTTGATTCTGAAATACATGCAAAGTATCATCACCTTTGAATTTCTTGCCCTCAATTTGATACATGCCGACAAAAACCAATATGAATATATGCTGGAGGGCTTTGACCCAAAATGGAACCGGTCAGGGAACAGGCGTGAAGCAAGCTACACCAATCTTAACCCGGGCAAATATACTTTTAGGGTAAGGGCATCTAACAACGATGGATTATGGAATTACGAAGGCGCCTCAATTTATTTAAGAATTCTTCCCCCCTGGTATAGGACCTGGTGGTTTTACACACTGTGTGTTCTTTTTATATCGGGTTCATTCATCTTTATTTACCTGTACCGTACAGCTCAATTGAGAAAACAAAAGAATCTCCTTAGTCAAAAAGTCGATGAAAGCACCAGACAACTAAAAGAAATTAATAAATTACTGAAAGCCCAAACAACAGACCTGAACAATACCAATGCTTTGCTTGAAGAAAGACAGCAGCAGATTGAAGAACAATCTACCAGTCTGGCGAATGCAAACGAAGAGCTAAAGGTACTCAATTCAGGAAAAGACAAATTGTTTTCAATTATTGCTCACGATCTGCGTGGTCCTTTCAATAATATTCTTGGATTTTCTGATATTTTGCTCAACGATTTTGAAAAAATGGATGAAATTCAGAAGAAGAATATCGCCGGTTATATTTATACTTCGACTAATAAAGTATATAACCTGCTTGAGAACCTATTGAAGTGGGCCGCATCTCAGATCAATAAGATTAGTTTTACACCGGAATTAATCAATACTCATAAACTTGTTACAGATAACCTGAAGCTTTATCATGAAATAGCCCGCAAAAAGGGTGTTGATATTATTTTTAAGGAATCTGGTGTTGAATATGTATTTGCTGATTACGAAATGGTAAATACAATTATGAGAAACCTGATAACCAATGCAATTAAGTTCTCTCTTGAGGGTGGGGTAGTGGAAGTTTTAACAGTAAAAGAGAAAAAACATGCAAAGATTTCGGTAACCGATAACGGAATAGGAATGGAAAAAAAATTCCTTGATCACCTGTTTTCTACAGAGTATAATGAATCGAGACCGGGAACAAATGATGAAAGGGGATCTGGCCTTGGACTTATACTTTGCAAAGAATTTGTTGAAAAAAATGGGGGTGTTATCTCCGTGCTAAGTGAGGTTGGAAAAGGAAGTACCTTTTCGTTCACATTGCCTCTTGATCAGGGAACTGTAAATACAGAAAGCACTTCATAACCGAACTTTTTATCATGATTGGTGTTTTAATAATATACAAACACCGGGATGATTAATATGAAAATACTGTTTTTATTGTCTGTTTTACCACTTACATTTGCATACCCGGGTTCATATATTGGTAAAATAAAAACATTAGCGCAACTAACAATGGAAAATATAAATACCGATACAGCAACATTTGGCGGTGGTTGCTTCTGGTGCGTTGAAGCTATATTTCAGAGACTCGAAGGAGTTGAACAGGTTTTGCCGGGATATGCCGGCGGACACACAGAAAATCCAACATACAATGAGGTATGTACCGGTAACACAGGTCATGCCGAAGTAGCCCGCATCGTTTTTAATCCTGAAAAAATATCTTTCACGCAACTACTCGAAGTGTTCTGGCAAACCCATGATCCTACGACACTAAACCGTCAGGGAAACGACATTGGTACCCAATACCGTTCGGTTATATTCTGCCACAGCGAAGGGCAGAAAAAACTGGCAGTAGAGATGAAAGATTTGCTTACCAAAGAAGAGATATGGGAAAAACCAATCGTGACAGAGATATCTCCACTTACTAATTTCTACGTTGCAGAAGATTATCACCATAATTATTACAATAAAAACTCCTCTCAACAATATTGTGCATTTGTAATCACGCCGAAAATTGAAAAATTCAAAAAACTCTTTACAGATAAACTCAAAGAACCTGCCAGGTAAATGTAAACCTGTCTGACCATAAGTGTACAATTATTCCGCAGTATGTAGCGCCATGCATATAGTAAAGTTTAAAACTCTGACTATATTTGTGAATATCATTCTTTACAACACCATTTTTCGGTTGCATACCAAACCACTCTAACGATGAAAAAAGTATTGGCATTCTTCTCTTCCACCGGCACTATGGCTTTTCTGATGGTTGTTTTTGCCGTTTCACTTGCCCTGGCAACATTTATTGAAAACGATTTTGGTTCGCAAACCGCAAGAAGTATTATTTACAATGCAAAATGGTTTGAGATATTACTGTTTTCTGGAGGAATAAATATTATTCTGCTCGCTTTTAAACGTAAAACATATAAAAAGCCGGCTATTTTCATTTTTCACCTGGCCTTTGTCATAATCTTAGCCGGTGCGGCTGCTACAAGATATCTTGGTTTTGAAGGTACCATGAAAATCAGGGAAGGAAACGAAACAAGTATTTTTTATACATCAGATAACTATATTACCATTGAAGCACAATTCGGAGAGCATTACAAATCTGTTTCAAAGGCTGTAATCCTTAATCCTCTTTCAAAACGAAATTACAATCATACAATTAAAATTACCGACAAGATTGTTACAGTCAGACTGCTTTCATATAATCCAAACATAATTGCAAACAGCAATAGCGGTGGGGCTGTTGAAGAACTGGTTTTCAGAATAACCAGCGGTTCTGCCACTGAAACCTTTTCATACAGGCGTATTAAAGATTCGGTAGGCGAAACCGAAATTCGCACCATAAATGATGTTATTGTCAAGGTCAGATATGGTATTCAAAAGGCTGAATTGCCATTTAGCTTGAGGTTAAACGACTTCGTGCTTGAGCGCTATCCGGGGTCAAAAAGCCCTTCAGGGTACGAAAGCAGGGTAGTGATAGTCGAAGATAATGAATTATTTCCCGAGTTCAGTATTTACATGAACCATGTATTAAAACATAAAGGTTACAGGTTTTACCAGGCTTCTTATGACGAGGACGAAAAAGGCACTATTCTTTCGGTTAATTATGACAGGACCGGAACAAATATTACTTATGCCGGATACCTTTTAATGGGTATAGGCATGTTTTTCAGCATGTTTAGCAAGCGAAGCCGTTTTAGGTTCTTGCTTAACAATTCCGGGCGCATTCAAAAAAGTAAAAAAGCAATAGCCCTGTCAGTTGCTTTCTTGGCAATTTTGCCTGCCTGTGCTCTCGCAAATCAGTTTGATATACCCAATACAGACAAGAAACATGCAAAGTCTTTTGGCACCCTGCTTGTTCAGGATCACGACGGAAGAATTAAACCTTTGAACACATTAAATTCAGAGGTGCTTAGAAAAATTGCCCGCAAAAATGAGTTCAGAGGATTAACCCCCGATGAGGTTGTCCTGTCAATGCTTGTTTATCCGGAGCAGTGGCAAAAAGTGCCGTTCATTAAAGTCGGTCACAGGCAAATCAATGACATTCTTGGTATAAACGGAAAACTGGTAACTTTTGACGCTTTTTTTAACGACTCTACAGGCGGTTACCTTTTAAGGGAGCATGTAAAACTGGCAAATATGAAAAAACCCGGTTCAAGATCGAAGTTTGATACCGAAGTAATTCGAGCCGATGAAAGGCTAAATGTCTTTTATATGACATGTTCGGGGGCTATGTTGAATATTTTTCCGAAAGAAGGCGATCCGGATCATACGTGGTATAATCCCACTCATTCTGCATCTGGCTTCAATTCTGAAGATTCGGTATTTGTGCGGCATATTTTGCCCTATTATATTGGCAAAGTACATGAATCAGTCAAAAGCAATGATTGGAAAGAATCGAATGACCTGCTAAATGCCATAAAAGCATTTCAGTATGAATATGGTGGCGAAATCATTCCTTCGGATTATAAAATAAAACTTGAGCTTCTTTATAACCAGTACAATCCGTTGGCGCGTTTATCCGGCATATATGGGTTTACAGGGTTTGTGTTGTTGATTATGCATTTCATTGCTGTTTTTTATACAAAACTAAAAACCAAATGGCTGTTACGGATATCGACCCTTATTGTTTTTCTTGCATTTACACTGCATGCCTTTGGGCTGGCTGCACGCTGGTATATTTCGGGCCATGCACCCTGGAGCAACGGTTACGAAGCATTAACATATATAGCATGGACAGCGGTTCTTGCAGGGATAGTATTTTCGTTTAAATCACCTATCGCCCTGAGTACCAGCTCTATTCTCGCCTGGTTGATTTTAAGCACCGCCCATCTCAGCTGGATGGACCCTGAAATCACAAACCTGGTACCTGTGCTTAAATCGTATTGGCTTATAATTCATGTTGCTGTGATAACTGCAAGCTATGGATTTCTCGGGATGGCAGCGCTGCTTGCTGCTGTAAATCTGGTAATCATGATCTTCCAAAATTTAAACAATAAAAAGAGGACAGACCTTACGATAAATGAATTGTCAACTATTATTGAACTGGCGCTCATTATAGGCCTTTACCTTTTGGCCGCAGGTACTTTCCTCGGAGCGATATGGGCCAATGAATCCTGGGGCAGGTACTGGGGATGGGACCCTAAAGAAACGTGGTCGCTGATAACCATTATGGTTTATGCTTTTATTACACATATGAGACTGGTTCCGGGATTAAAAAGTCAGTATGGATTTAACCTGATGTCACTGCTGGGATTTAGCGCAGTCATTATGACCTATTTCGGGGTAAACTACTATCTTTCTGGCCTGCACTCATACGCACAGGGCGATACTATACCCGTTCCGGCATTTGTGTATTATACCCTGTTGATCATTGCAGTAGTGGCATCGTTGGCTTATACAAGGCAATACATGCTGGCCAGGTCAGTAAAAGATCCGTCGGATTAAACGGGTTATGAACTTTTTAATACAATTTTTAGCCATGAAGTAAAAAAATAACCCGGCAGTATTGTAGTACCGGGCAAAATTTTAATGATTGCCGCTAAATGTAAATTCCGACAGGATTATTATTCCTCTGCAGGCTTTTCTTTTTTTGTTTTGGCAGCGCCTTCTTTCTTAGGTGCTTTGGCTGCCTTGGGGGTTACAGGTTTTGTTTCCTCAGCGGCAACGGCAACTACTTGCGGCTCTTCCTGTTTAACTTTCTCATTTTTAGGTTTTTGCAGTTTATCCTTTGGAATTTCGGCTTTTACTTCTATTTTATTGACATCCTTTTTTCTAGGTCTTCTTACACCAAAAGATCCGGAAAATAATTTACCTCTGCGTGATTTTTTATCTCCTTTTCCCATAATCAAATAATTTATTTTATTTTAAACTTTCAAAAATATAAATTCCATTTTAATTAAATACCTGATTATGGTTTTATTTTGAAGGTTAAAAATCATTATACATTTAAATTTAATGATATAACCCGCTAAAACAAGCGTTTCAGGAGATTAAAAAGAATAGTGAGCACCACACTCACAAGCAACATGGTGGTAAACGGAAAATAGATTTTTGAATTCTTGTTTTCAATACTTATATCGCCCGGAAGGTGGCCCAGCCAGCTTAGTTTATCACCCATTAACCAAATAAATATACCAATAATCACTATCATGATACCGGCAATGACAATATGTTTACCCAATGTAGAATGCATGAACTGAACTTTTATATGCAAATTTATAAGAAAGGAATGATATATTTGCAACCCAATGAAAGAACCTTTTTATAAGCATGTTATTTTCGACCTTGACGGAACACTGACTGATTCACAGGAAGGCATTCTTAATGCATTGGTATATTCACTTAAGTCACTTGGAATAGACCCCGGGGCAAAAGAAAAGCTTGTAAATTATATTGGTATCCCGTTACAGGAGTTGTTTAAGGATCATTTCTCTATTACCGGGGACTGCCTTGACGAAGCTGTGAAAAATTTTCGTACCTATTACCGTCAAAAAGGGGTTTATGAGAATAAACTATATGATGGAATTACCAGCCTTCTTGATGTATTATACTCCGGGTCGCTGTTATACATTGCCACCGCCAAACTTGAGTCAAACGCCATTCTTATCCTTGAACATTTTAAAATTAAAGATTATTTCAAAGGAGTGGCCGGGGCTGATGCAGCAGGAGCCAATGCGGGAAAAACATTGCTGGTGAAAAAACTTTTGAGTACCTATTCTATTGAAACCGGAAATTCGACTGTTATGGTAGGGGATAAAAGTATGGACATACAGGCTGCCCGTGAATGTGGAATTCAATCTGTCGGGGTGGTTTATGGCTACGGATCGGAAGAAGAAATTCTGCAGGCAGCGCCTGACTTTATTGCAGGAGATGTTAACGAACTGACAGATATACTGCTCAGGCATCATTAAAACGCAAAGCCGACAACCGTTTCATCATTTTGGATGCTTTGTTTCTGATTCCTGAAGAACCCCTTCTCGAGGCATCTTCCAATAGCCCTGTGAGTTCTGGAATGATTTCTGGCTCTTTCATTGCAAACCGTTCAAGAATATCCATGCTGTATGCTTTTATGGCGACAGCTTGTCTTTCATCGGCAAGCCAGTTGAAACAAGCGTCAACCAGTACGCCCTCCTGACTGGTAGTGAGGTCAAAGTACTGGTCTGCCAATATTTTTAAAATACAACGATGAATATTACCTCTTTTTCTTATATGGTTTATTACTTTGGGCACATGTGGTTTAAAAATACCGGTACAATTAGATGTACAAATATTCAGTACCCTTCCGGCCCTTGAAGACATAGGCATGGGTTCATTTAAGACAAGGTCTAAAATTTCGCTGTAATATCCGGCATTGCAACCCACGCTGGCAGCCACCATTTCACCAATAATCATAGAGCTGTCGGCAAGTTGTTCTTTAAAGTTCATCACTGTAAATTTGATTGTTGAAAATATATAAATCACAAACTATCTGCAAACTTATTCTTATATAATTTTATCGGTTAAATTTGAGAAAAAATGCTTGTAAATATGATGAAAGTAAAAAAACCTTCTGAAAAAGAGATTGCACTCACCGAATCATGGAGTATCTGGAGCAAAGAGCCGTCAGTATTCCAGTGGTATTACGATGATAAGGAAACCTGCCTGATACTGGAAGGAAATGCTGTTGTTACCGGTAATGACGGAAGCACAATAAGTTTTGGGCCTGGCGACTGGGTAGAGTTTGAAAAGGGACTTGAATGCAAATGGAAAATAGATAAAGCCATAAAAAAAAGGTATAAATTCGGATGATCTATGACCTTAAAGACAATATTCATCTTTTATACTCTGTGTTTAAATATCTGAAATTTAATTAAGATGGTTCATTTTATTAAAAATACTATCAGTTTTAAAAAGATCATTTTCTTTATCATTATTGCTGCAGTTAGTGCCTGCAGCCCATATTCGGTTACCAAAATTAGTGCCCTTATACCCGGGAATGCTCCAATTCCAACAGATGTAAAAAAAATATCGCTTGCATTGATACAGAACGAATTTACAATGCCTAAAGGCAGGCTTGATTCAATCAATAATCTTAAACTCGATCCCGGGTTCAACTATTACATGCTTGCCAAAGATATGCTCTATGGCATGCGCGACGAACTGGTTCAATCTCCCAAATTCGATTCGGTAATAATATCAAAGAACAGCGATTTCAGAGCGATCAAAAGCACCAGGGAACCAAACTGGAATGATATTATACGGATATGTCGTAACGATTCGTGTGATGCACTTTTATTGGTTGATTCTTTCGTGCTAAAAGATTCTCTTAGCATCATTCCGTTTGAAGAATCGTGTTTTGTTGAGTACCATATTAAAATCAATCTGCAATATTCTCTTTACTATCCGCGGCAACTTGAGATTCTTTACCGGCATTCAGACTCCCATTTGCTTAAATATTCCGAGGTGGGCAATGACTGCAATATGGCTTTGAACCAGCTTCCTGAAGGGGGAGACCTTATTGTGCAATTATTTTATGAAACGGGACAAAAAGCAGTAGATGGCATAGCGCCTGTATGGCAGGATGATATTGTAAGAGTGTATTATGCCAGCAACAACAAGTTGCTCAGGCAGGGGGCATGGCATGCCAGGAGGGAATCATGGATTGAAGCGGCTGAATACTGGCGCAAAGCCGTTGATCTGAAGAATAAAACCGTTTCTGCAAAGGCTGCTTTAAATATGGCCCTGGTGTGCGAGCTACAGAATTTGCCAGAGGTAGCGCTTGAATGGATTGAAATGTCGGATTCAATAAAAACCACCAACCTCTCAAAACAATACAGGAAAATAATTGAAACCAGGCTAAAGCATTACAGATATCTTGACAAACAGATGGGCACAGAATAAATCATAATTCATATTAATATTGTTATTTTTGCACCTCAATAATTTTGACATATGTATAATACGGTTTTTTACATCATTATAGGCATCACTGTTTTTGACTTCATTCTTGAGCGGGTGCTAAGTATTCTCAACACATCCAGAATGAATACCACTCTTCCGGAAGATTTAAAAGACGTGTTTGACGAAGAACAATATAAGAAATCACAGAAATATAAAAGGGCCAATGATAAATTCTCTATGATTACAAGCAGTTTTAGCTTTGTTATCATAATGTTGATGTTTTTTATGGGAGGGTTTAACTTTGTCGATGAAATTGCAAGGCAATATTCTGTTCACCCCATCGTGGTAGCGCTTATCTTTTTTGGGCTGCTTATGCTGGCTTCAGATATTATTAATATACCATTCGCACTCTACGATACGTTTGTTATCGAGGAAAAATTCGGTTTTAATAAAACTACGGTGAAAATATTCATTCTCGATAAACTAAAAGGATGGTTGCTTGGTGCAATTATAGGCGGAGGGCTGCTCTCTTTAATCATCTGGTTTTATTTACAAACCCGCCAGATGTTCTGGATTTATGCACTTATCGCCTTTACGGCCTTTAGTATTTTCATGAGCATGTTCTATTCCAACCTGATTGTACCTCTTTTCAACAAACAAAAACCTTTGGATGAAGGAGAACTAAAGAATGCCATTGAAGAATTCAGCAAAAAGGCCGGATTTAAGCTAAAAAACATCTATGTGATAGACGGGTCGAAGCGATCAACCAAGTCAAACGCATATTTCACCGGACTGGGAACAAAAAAAAGAATTGTACTTTATGATACCCTTATCAACGATCTCTCTGTAAATGAGATTGTAGCTGTACTGGCCCATGAAATCGGTCATTATAAAAAGAAGCATACCCTTATTGGATTGGCAACAGGAATCTTTCAGACAGCGGTTACCCTGTTTATTTTTTCTCTGCTGGTTGACAGTCCGCAACTTTCGCATGCCCTTGGGTCCGGCCAGCCAAGTTTTCACCTGGCGTTGGTCGCATTCGGGATTTTATACAGTCCGATTGCGCTTGTTTCGGGTCTTGTTTTGAATGTTTTCTCACGAAGAAATGAATACACTGCCGACAAATTCGCAGCCAGACATTACCATGCACTGCATTTAATATCGGCACTCAAAAAACTTTCGCAGAAGAACCTTACAAACCTTACCCCCCATCCTGCCTATGTATTTTTCTATTATTCGCACCCCACGCTGTTACAGCGTGTAAAGGCTCTTAAAGCATTTGCTTCATTTCATAAGCCTCTTTAGCTCAGTTGGTAGAGCAGCTCATTCGTAATGAGCAGGTCGCGGGTTCGAGTCCCGTGAGAGGCTCTTTTTATTGAGAGATTTATCGATTTGAGATTGATAGGAGATTGAGGGAGTTGATGATTATTATTTGAAAGTATGGGGTATTAATATTAATTTTTTTTATATTTTTGACCGTCATAATTGCGGGAATAGCTCAGTTGGTAGAGTGAAAGCTTCCCAAGCTTTAGGTCGCGGGTTCGAATCCCGTTTCCCGCTCAAAAATTAATTGATTGATTGGATTATTCTAATCAATCTTTTTTTTTGAGGAACCGGGGGATGGTTGGCTTTTTCGTTAAATTTTACATTTGATGAATTTTTGCAAAGTAATTGTAATATTTTTTTTATATTTAACCCGCACTTTTTTTTAAAAATATAATTCGCCTTAAAAAGAAATGCTATTATTTTCCAGACACCTAAAAGCTAATAACTTATATGAAAAGAACTATCATTGTTTTGCTAACGCTTTTTACCGCGCTTAACCTTAAATCGCAGGATACCCTGAAAGCAGGGATAGGCAATATTTCTACTGAGCTAAATGTTAATTTGTTGCAGGGAGAACTCAGCTTTAACAATTCTATCAACCAGATTAAGCTGAGATTTTTTGACAAGAGTAATAAATGTTACCGTTTTGGATTTATGTTCAACGTTGAAACTCATGATGAGTCATCAGAATTTATATACAATACCACTCCAAGAGACTACAAGAATAAATCAAATATTTATGAAATAGCCTTGTCTTTTGGCCGGGAAAAACATTTCTCCGGAACAAAACGTTTGTCACCATATATCGGGTTTGATTTTACATTTACAGATTCGTGGACAAAAAATATTATTGAAAACCAGGATTCCAAAACGACCTATACAAATGTTACTTTTAAAACTGAAACCATTCTGACTAATCAGGGATACTATACTACAACAACAAGAATTGGTAATAATGCAAATTATTCATTTGGGCTTAACTTGCTCACCGGTTTCGATTTTTATATAAGTAAGAACCTCTACCTGGGTTATGAATTCAATCTGGGAGGAAAATATATCATATATAAAAAGATGGAATATGAAATAGACATAAAAAGCACTTCCGGCAATAGCTTTCCATCAATTACAGTGCCTGATGAAAACGATGCAAATGACTTTAAATTTGGGCCATCACTCATCAATGGTATTCGCCTGGGTTACATTTTTTAATATTTGATGCTATGAAAAAAATTATTAATAAGTTAACAGTAATCAGCCTTATTATTTTTTCTGTTATTCTATCTGTCGCGTGTGAAAAAGAAGACGAACACCCTGAAATAAGAACTTTATCGCCGGCTACAGTTTCAGGAACAGAAGCACTGCTGAGGGGATCAGTAATTCAAAAAGGTTCATTTGAAATCCTTGATTATGGTTTTGTTGTAAAAACCAACTCATCAAGCTCTTCGGGTTACATTATTTCATTGGGCAATAATCCTGAAAATGGCATTTATGAATACAAATACTCAAGTATTGGCAATTTTTCGAATTACTATTATATGACATATATTACCAATACTGAAGGCACAATATATGGGGATACAAAACAGATAGATTTTTTGCCTGTTAGTATTTCTGGTATGAATAAGTATGTTGTGAGTGTTGGGGATACCGTAACCATTTTTGGAAGAAACCTGGGTACCAGCCCCGGCTCTTTAAAGGTAACAATAGGCTCGTATGAAAGTCTTGTGATAGAAGCTAATGATACTTATGCCCGGTTTGTGGTAAACTCTTTCTATGAATCTTCATATAGCAATCGGTATACTATATACCTTCGTACCAGAAATGATGGTAATAATTATAATTGCGGGAGCCTGAACATATTGCCAAATTTTTATGAGTTCTTTCCAAAATCAGGAACTACCGGTAATACCTTGTACATTTATGGTAATTTTCTGGGAGGCAGGTCTTACTATGTTTACTTTAATTCTACTAAGGTTTATGCATCTGTTGCATCATCATATGGTTATGTATCTGCTAGCGTTCCAAGTGGATTATCAGGAGCTGTGAATATAAAAGTGGAATATGAGGGAGGTGGACCTTATATTTTTTCGCAGCAGTTTATCATTAATTAATTTTTTTTTTCATAAAATGATTAAAGTTCGTATTGCAATGCTTCCGGTTATTGTCTTTATCTTCTGTATGTGTGAAGAGGAAAAGGAAGTGCACCCCAGAATTGAAACCCTGAAACCGGAAACAATCTCTGCTGTTGAGGTAATTCTTAATGGGAATATTATTGAAGATGGTACTTTCGAAATACTTGAGTACGGATTTATAATCGGTGCAACAACACCATACATTACTACACCCAACATTACTACACCATACAGTACTCGTTTTCCTTCACAACCAGGCAATAAAATATCGCTGGGAAGTTCTCCCGGTAAAGGCAATTATCAGTATAGCTATTCGCCTATCAACAGTTACACAAATGTATATCATACATATCTGACAAATATCAAAGGAACTGTTTACGGCAGTCAACAGACATTTGAAGTGTTACCGCTGCATATCTATGGAATGTATCCTGCGATAGGTCATTCAGGTGATACTGTTACTATAACCGGTGATAACTTTGGTACAAATCCATCACCTTTTTCAGTAAAATTTTATAATGTTTCAGCCAAAATTGTAAGTATGAACCCGACCGGTTTAAAAGTTATTGTTCCACCTCTTACTTCCTCATATAATGATGTTTATGTTTACATTGGCGAAAGGAGTTTTTACTGTGGTGTTTTCAGACGAAGTTATTAACCATCATTCTGAGGAGACAATAGAATTCACGCCCATTGACACTTCAGTTATTTTTCATTTACTTACTCTTCTTCAATCAATTGCCCCAAGCCATTTGTTGAATATGTTTTCAGGTTCCCGTTTTCGTCGCTATATATGAGGTAGGCATGCAACTTTTCCTGTTTGTTAAGAAATTCAATGGTTTCACTGAGCCCCATTACCATAAATGCAGTGGCCCAGGCATCGGCTGTAATGCAATCGTCTGCTATCACTGTTGCACTAAGCAGGTTGCTTGATACCGGATACCCTGTCTTTGGGTTGATGGAGTGCACAAATTTCTGGCCGTTTTCTTCAAAGAATTTGCGGTAATTGCCCGACGTGGCCATAGCCAGGTTCTTCAGCCTGAGCTTTGCCTGTAAATTACTTCCCGGAACCAGATTATTATCCAATGGCTTATCAATCCCTATTGTCCAGTCTCTGCCTTTCGGGTTCCTGCCTTTGGTGCGTACTTCGCCGCCTATTTCAACAAGGTAGTCTTTTATACCTTTCAGGTCGAGAAATTCAGAAACCACATCTGCCGAATAGCCCTGGGCAATGGCATTTACATCGAGCATAATCTGGGGGTATTCTTTAATTACTTTTCCGTTTTCTATTCTAATCTTATCCATCCCCACAAATGCCACCAGGCTGTCAATTAAAGCGCTGTCGACTTCTGCTTTGTCTGTAAACCCGAACCCCCAGGCGTTTACAACCGGGGCAACAGTTATGTCGAAAGCCCCGCCCGACTCATGGTACACCTCTCTCGATTTATTAAAAACCTTAATGAAACGGTCATCCAACACAACATTGGTATCGTTGTAATTCACTTTCGAGATAACAGATTCCTGATTGTAGGTAGAAAGCGATGTGTCGAAGGCTGCAAGAAGTGAATCAATCGCAGGTTGCAGGTTTATTTCCTCTTTGTTTAAATAGGTAACCAGATAGGTTGTTCCCTGCGTAAAGCCGCGAAGAGAAGAATATGACCGAGGGAAATGATACCTGCCGGCGATAATAAGCGTCGCGATAATTACCAATGCAATTATTGCTTTAACAATTTTTTTTTTCATATTTTCAGATCAGCCTCCGAAATCATCAAACGCTATCATTTCATCCGGCACCCCAAGGTTATATAGCATCTTCTGCACCGCATCGTTCATCATTGGCGGGCCGCAAAGGTAATATTCTATGTCTTCGGGCTCGCTGTGTGTACTAAGAAAATCATCATACAGTACCTGGTGAATAAATCCGGTATATCCTTTCCATTTATCTTCTGACAAGGGTTCTGAAAGGGCAATGTTAAATTTAAAGTTAGGAAACCTCTTTTCTATTTCCCTGAAATGGTCTTCGTAAAAGATCTCTCTTTTCGATCGTGCCCCATACCAGTACGATACTTTACGGTTGGTCTTAAGTGTGTGGAAAAGGTGAAAGAGATGTGAGCGCAAAGGGGCCATTCCTGCACCTCCGCCGATATATACCATTTCGCGGTTGGTGTCTTTGATGAAAAATTCTCCGTAAGGCCCTGATAACGAAACTTTATCGCCCGGTTTTCTTGAAAAGACATAAGATGAACAAATACCCGGCGGTACACTCATAAATGTGCCTTTGGCCCTGTCCCAAGGTGGGGTGGCGATTCGGATATTCAGCATCACGATATTTCCTTCGGCAGGGTGGTTGGCCATGGAGTATGCCCTGAAAGTCTCTTCGGTGTTTTTCATCTTCAGTTCCCACATATTATACTTATCCCATTCGTCCCTGAACTGCGGTTCCACTTCAATATCCATGAAGTTCATCTCGTATTTCGGTACATCAATCTGAACATATCCTCCCGATTTGAAATTGAGGCTTTCCCCTTCGGGTAGTTTTACTACAAATTCTTTGATAAATGTTGCCACATTTCGGTTTGACACCACTTCGCACTCCCATTTTTTAATTCCCATAACCTCTTCGGGAACATGTATCTTCAGGTTTTGTTTTACCTTCACCTGGCAGCCGAGGCGCCAGTTATTCTGTTGTTCTTTTCTCGTAAAAAATCCTGTTTCTGTTGGCAATATTGACCCGCCACCTTCTAATACCTGACACCTGCACATGCCACAGGTCCCACCACCGCCACAGGCAGAAGGCAGAAAGACGCCATTGTTTGACAAAACTGTAAGAATAGAGTTGCCCGGGGTGACATTAATCTCTTTTTCATCATTGATGGTCATGGAAACCTCACCCTGGGGAATAAGTTTTTTTCTTGCAAATAAGAGAAGGGCAACCAGCGCAAGGATGATAACAAGAAACACCAAAACGCTTATGGCTATGATTCCGAAAAGAGACAATAAAACAGTCATTTTTCAAATAATATTAATATAAATCCTTTCAAACAGTTATAATGTTATGCCCATGAAACTCATAAAGGCAATACCCATTAGCCCGGTGATAATAAAGGTAATACCAAGACCCCTTAATGGAGGCGGTACGTTAGAATACCTTATTTTCTCTCTGATGGCTGCAATGCCTACGATGGCAAGAAACCAGCCTACTCCCGAACCCAGCCCGAATGAAGTAGCTTCTGCTAAAGTACTGTATTCGCGCTCCTGCATAAACAGGGCTGCCCCAAGTATGGCACAATTGACAGCAATAAGCGGAAGAAATATGCCAAGGGAATTGTATAAAGCCGGACTGAATTTTTCTATGATCATTTCAACAAGCTGCACGATGGAGGCTATTACAGCAATAAACATGATAAAACTTAAAAAACTCAGGTCAACATCGGCCAGTTTGGGGCTTATCCATGTCAATGCCCCGTCTTGTAATATATAATTTTCAATAAGATAGTTTACAGGAACGGTGATGCCGATTACAAATATCACGGCAATACCCAATCCAACCGATGTTTTCACGGTTTTAGAAACAGCAAGGTAAGAACACATGCCCAGAAAATAGGCAAAGATCATGTTGTCAATGAAAACCGATTTGACGAATATATTTAACAAATTCTCCATATTACAATGAGTTAGTTGGTTTCAATAAGGTCTTTATTTTTTCCCCGTTGTATCCAGATGATTATCCCCACTGTTATGAGCGCCATTGGAGGAAGTATCATCATGCCGTTATTGACATAACCTGTTTCATAAAGCCCAATTTTCTCCAAAACCGGATATCCCCAGATGGTGCCCGAACCCAGCAGTTCACGAAAAAAAGCCACAATCACGAGTATGAGACCGTATCCTGCAGCATTGCCAATGCCATCGAGAAAAGAAGGCCAGGGTTTGTTTCCAAGTGCAAACGCCTCGAGACGTCCCATGATGATGCAATTTGTAATAATGAGACCTACAAATACCGATAACTGCTTGCTGACATCGTATGCATATGCTTTAAGAACCTGGTCTACAAGAATTACCATTGCGGCAATTACTACCAGCTGAACAATAATCCTTATTCGTGGAGGAATATAACTGCGCATGGCAGAAATTACCACATTCGATACTGCCAAAACAGCCATTACCGAAACGGCCATCACCACCGATGGTTCAAGCTTTACAGTAACAGCCAGGGCTGAGCATATTCCAAGCACCAGCACCGTAACCGGGTTACTTTTGTTAAGCGGCCCGGTGACCAGTTTCATATTTTTCGAAGAAAACATAGGTTCTTTTCCTCTCATAATTTACTCTTTTTGATTTTTAATAAAAAGGTTGTACTGGTCAAGCCAGTCTTCAAGCATCTTTTCAACACCCTTGCTGGTAATGGTGCCCCCCGAAATGGCGTCTACGCTGTGTGGATTGGTATCTGAACCTCCGCCCTTCAACACCTTGACAGAAACCAGTGTGCTGCTTTCATTGTAAATCTTTTTATTCCTGAACTGACTATAAAACACCGGGGTTTTAATTTCAGCGCCCAGTCCGGGAGTTTCGGATTTGTGGTCGAAATAAGCCCCGTAAACTGTGTTGAAATCATCTTCAAGCGAAATATAACCCCATACTGGTCCCCATAACCCTTTGCCCCTTAGCGCAAAAACATAGTATTTTTTTTCATCTTTCGTGCAAATATAAACAGGCAATTGCAATGTTTGACTGAGCTTTGATATTTCATCATTCACTAAAGCTGAATCTGTTAGTTTATTTTTTTTAGTACCGGCAATGGCTTTTTTAAAGGGACTAATCTTACGTTCAACCAGTTTCAGTTTAAGTGTATTGACAGAGGCAATGGTTGTTGCCTGCTTTTTCAGGTCAACAGTCAGCGGATTAAGATGATCTGACTCTTCTCCATCGGGATTAATAACAAAACTCTCTTTGATATATTTATTATAAAGCTGTTCGGCATTCCTGGCTGTTGCCTCCACGTTTACTGCAGCAAGAATATTCCTCATCTGCTCTGTACGCTCGTTTTTTTCCTGAATTGGTTTCAGCAACTGCGAGACGAAAGAAAGCAATACAGCCACAACAATTACCATCACAGCAGAAAATATGTAGATATATGTATTACTGAAATGTTTCATTTCAAACCGGTTTTACATTAGCATTCAATCTTTTCAGTCGTTTTTTGATATTTGCTTCAACAGCATAATGGTCAATCAGCGGTGCGAACACATTCATAAATAAAATGGCAAGCATCATGCCCTCGGGATAAGCGGGGTTCAGCACCCTGACAAGAATTGCCAGCACTCCGATAAGAAAACCATAGATGTATTTTCCCTTTTCGGTCTGGGTGGCAGTAACAGGGTCGGTGGCCATAAATACGGCCCCGAAAGCAAACCCGCCCAGCATAAGGTGTTCCCATGCCGGAATTTCCATATATGAATTAACGGCAAAAAGATTAAGTATCAAGCCCATGAATAAACCCCCGGCAAATACCGTCGACATAATTTTCCAGCTTCCGATACCGGTAAAAATCAGAATCGCGGCCCCAATGAGTATAGCCAGTGTTGAAGTTTCGCCGATTGAGCCCGGTACTGTACCAAAGAACATATCGGCGGTGGTATAGATTTTTTCCAGGCCATTGGTAAAAATCGATTTCCCTGCAGCCGCCTGGCCCAGGATGGTTTCTCCGGAAAAGCCATCCAGCGCTGTTCCGTTTTTTAACCCTGCGATCCACACCTTGTCACCCGACATTTCGGCCGGATAGGCAAAAAACAGAAAAGCCCGGGCAGTAAGGGCCGGATTGAGGATGTTCATCCCTGTTCCGCCGAAAACCTCTTTGCCGATAATGACTGCAAAAGCCGTGGACACTGCCACCATCCATAAAGGCACATCTACCGGAACTACCAGGGGAATGAGCATTCCTGTAACAAGAAATCCCTCGTTTACTTCGTGACCGCGAATCTGGGCAAAGACAAACTCAATTCCAAGACCTGTAACATAAGATACTACGATAATCGGGAATACCTGTAAAAATCCGTACCAAACCACAGGCCAGAAAGTTTTTACTTCACCCAGGGCAGCATAATGCTGGTATCCTGTGTTCCACATCCCAAAAAGCAAAGCAGGCACCATGGCAAGAACAACCAACGCCATGGTTCTTTTCATGTCTGCTGCATCGCGGATGTGCGCCCCGGCTGTGGTGACCTTGTTCGGGACAAAAAGAAAGGTTTCAAACGCATCAAAAGTTGAATGCAGTTTCTCAAACTTTCCCCCCTTCTGAAAATTGGGTTTAATTTTATCTATATATTTTCGTAAGGCTTTCATTCATAATCCAGATTAAACACGGTGGCTAATTCATTTCTTTTATCATCAAATCCAATCCTTTCCTCACAATTGACTGTATTTCTGTTTTAGATGTGCAAATAAATTCACACAGCGCGAAATCTTCGGGAGATACCTCATAGATACCCAGTTTCTCCATAAGGTCTATGTCTTCAATTATTATTGCTTTGATGAGTTGCATCGGATAGATATCCATCGGGAGTACTTTCTCGTATTGTCCGGTCATAACCAGCGACCTGTGGCCGCCATTGAAATTGGTGTCGAGGGTATATTCCCTTCGGGGGGCGAGCCAGGAGAAAAATGTGCGCCCTGCGCTATATTTATTTAACCCCGGCATGGCCCATCCCAATAACTCATAATGGTATCCTTCGGGAATCACGGTAACCTGTGAATCGTAATACCCAAGATAACCGTTCTGGGCAATTCTGGTGCCGGTAAGCACATTACCGCTGATAAACCTGTGACAGTTTTCGGTAAGGTTATTTTGTAATAAATTACTGATGCAATGCCCTTTAAGCAGTTTTAAATAGCGCGGTTTCAATACTTCCGACCCGCAAAGGGCAATAATCCATGAAGCATCGTAAACACCGTTAATAAAAAGACGCCCGATGGTAATAACATCCTGGGGTGATAAAAACCATACAACATCGCCTTTGTTAATCGGGTCAATATGATGAATCTGAACCCCTACGTTGCCCGAAGGATGCGGCCCTGTGAATTTATTAACCTGCACATTCAAAGCATTGGTAAAAACCTGCGATGCAGGGTATTCTGCATGAATATTAAGGTGTATTTTTCCTGTGGTGAGCATAGACAAGGCATCAATGCCGGTCTGAAACTCCCTGCCCGACTCTTTTACTATCAGGTCGTAATCGGGTGCCAGGGGAGCTGTATCGAAGGCCGAAACAACTATTGATTTTGGTTCATCGGCAGGATTGGCAATAATATCATAAGGCCGTTGCCGTATGGTGGGCCAAAGTCCGCTTTTAAGAATATTGGCAACGACTACTTCACGGCTCATCTCAAGCGGGTTGCCCCTGTCGAACGGTTCATAGTCAATTTCGAGGCCGGTTTTTTCAACTACCACCTCAAGTATCCTTCTTCGCTCACCCCTGTTGATGGTTTTAACCATGCCGCTCACTGGTGAAACAAAAACAATTTCGGGCCTGTATTTATCGTGAAACAAAGGCGTTCCCGCTTTAACCTCCTGGCCGGTTGTTACATTTAGCTTTGGTACTAGTCCGTGAAAATCGGTGGGCTTTACTGCATATGTTTCAGAATGAGAGGCTTTTGCAAATATCTTTTCTGCTTTGCCTTTCAGGTTAATATTTAAACCTCTCTTGATTTTTATTACATTCGACATCCGCGGTTCACTCCTTTTTGATTTGGATGGACAAAATTAGTTAAATTTGTAACTTGTACAATTAAAATATTCTTAATGCAAAAACGTAATAATTAAAGTATTAACCATTAATTGCACTTTTATGAAACTTAAAAATACATATGTACTACATACAAAAAGATTTATTGCATTTGCTGTTATTATTTTAACAATAAATAATTCATTTGGTTTTGTAAATACCGGAAATTCTGATAAAATTTTGCAGAATATTATCTATCAAAAGAATATTAAGTCAGTATTATTCTATAAAAAGGGATGGGAGTTATCAGATCCTGTTATTGAAATGAATAATCAGGAAACATTGCTGCTGTCTTTTGATGAACTGGGCGATAGTCCCCAAACATACCAATATACCATCGTACATTGCAATTCAGACTGGGAACCTTCAGATTTGCTTGATCATGAGTATATAAAAGGGTTTTCAACTGCCCAGATAAGAGATTATAAGTACTCTTTCAACACTACCTGTGATTATATACATTACACGCTCGATTTTCCGAATGAAGAGATGGCCCCGAAACTCAGCGGTAACTACATTTTAAGGGTTTTCAAAGATTTCGGGCAGGAAAACAAGTTACTTGAGCGAAGGTTTTACGTGGTAGAGCCTGCTGTGGAGGTTAAAGCATCTGTAAAACGGCCTTCGAATATCGAATTACGCGATGATGGACAGAAAATAGATTTCACCATCTCATATGAAGGGTTACGTATAAGCGATCCCTATTCAGATATAAGGGTAATGCTGATGCAGAACGGCAGACAGGACAACATGATTAGAAACCTTAAACCTTTATTTATAAATGCCAGTGAGCTTATTTACAGCCACGAAACAGAAAACGTGTTTTTGGGGAGCAATGAATTTAGGTATTTTGATATTAAAAGCATGCGTTATCAGGCTGAATTTGTCGCATCAATAGATTATAAACCGCCCTTTTACCATGTATGGCTGGTGCCGTCAGAAGACAAAGCGTTTAGTCCCTATTATTTTATCAACGACCTCAACGGGCGCTACTATGTTGATGTGCAGGAGGGCAGGGATAAAGAAATTGAAGCTGATTATGTAAATGTCCATTTTTCATTGCCTGTTGAAGCCCCCCTGGTTGAGGAAGAGGTATATGTAATGGGAGCGCTTACCGACTGGGGTTTTGACGGGCACAACCAAATGACCTACAATTTCGACACGCACGCTTATGAGCTTACATTGCTGTTAAAACAGGGATTCTACAACTATATGTATGCTGTTTTGAAGAAGGGAGAAGATAAGGCTGATGTTGGCTATTTTGAAAGCAATCATTATGAAACCGAGAACGACTATTCTGTTTTTGTTTATTATTCCGATATCACCATGAGACATGAGAAGCTGATAGCTTTTTACAGGACCAACACCCTTAGCAGCGGAAAAAGAACTGAATAATAGAGTTATTGTTCTGGTTTTGTAAAGAGTCAATAAACATTCAAACTGCAATTTTGACCTGCCAGGTTATGAAAAACCTAAAATTGTTCATCATTATACTAATCGTATTTCACTTCTCATAAAAGATAGATACAATAATACAAAGCATATGGCTGTAACTTCAATAAATCTATGTTAAATTTTAAGAAGTTTTACCTGATAAATATTTTTATCTGTCTTTAAAACAAAAATATACACTCCTGCAGGCAAATTATTGCCATCTCCATCCTTGCCATTCCACTGAAACTCTGTTTCTGTTCCAGCAATAATTTTTGAAATATCTGGAATGTAAACTTGCTGACCTGTAATTGAATATACACCGGCCGTTAAAATTTTCTCAGAACCACCGGCATCAAGGTTTATTTTAACAGTTACTTCACTACTAAAAGGATTTGGATATACCTTCAATAAGGTTTGCGATTGTAGTTCAGTTTCTGTAATATCTGTTTGACAATCTTCACAGATCAATGATTTCTCGATACATAAAAACGCGGTATACTGCGAAAGTACTCTTTCACTCAGACTTTTGTGTATAATTTCATTGATTACATCATTTGTCTGGTTTTGTTTTTCCATATGGAGAATATAAGTTCCGGCCCAGACAGATTCCAACAGTGAATCTGACTGATGTATATCAGTTTCATTGAGGGTTATTTCTTCCGAAATAATTTCTGAGTTATATTCTCCCGAAATATCAATATTAAAAGGCATTTCACCTTTAAATTTACCTACCTGAAGAACCGGGCTATTAATATAAATTATATCCGAAGTGGTCCCCAATGTGTAACGGCCGTAACAAATTCCACCATTTAAGCTGGTATGGAGATCAAATGATTTAATTGATCCGCTTAAACGATTAAGTGAATTTTCAACAGTCTCGGAAAAAGTTTTACCATTTCTTGCCATCTCCAAAGAGCCATTTGTGAATTTTGAAAGGTTACTGAAAAAATACTCATTGCCATAGTAATACCTACCATTTATATAATATCCTGAATATGAGGTATTATAATCTGCAATATGAAACGGGTAGTTGTTATTCATCAATGCCATAACATCATTAAGCAATTTATTTGCCAGTTGGCTTTCTCTATATTGATCGGAATTTGAAATCAGGACTATTTTACCATTATCACCATGCGACTTAATAAATTCTACTGCAGTACTTATCAGAGATGGCAGATTGCTATAGCCTGAGAGGGGATTTACCAGGTTATTAAAGACATTTGTTATTGTAAGCGAGTCAGCCTTTAGCCAGTCGTTTCCATGAACAATCGAAATATTTGAAAAGAAAAGGTTGAACGAATCCTTTGAGGTGAGATTCTTAAGCAAAAGGTCACGGGTAGACTCAACTACCTGGTTTGCAGATATACTGGTGTTTGATAAATCATAATCAAACAAAACAGCTACATTCTTGCCAGCTGATTCATTGATAAAGGTAGAAGGCAGAAGTGCTAATTGGTAGATACCTTCATCGTTATTCGTGAATTTACTTAAATAAATGCCATTTTTTGCAGGGGTACTGTACGAGATGCTCAGGTTATTTTTAAAATACTGGTTTGCAACTTCGGTTTTATAATGTTCTCCCAGGGCAGGAGTATTACTATAGGTGAAATCCGTTTCGGGAATACCATGAAGTGTTGGAACTCCCCATGTGTCATTGGTAAATGATATTAGTGTTAACTTTTGCAGCGGGGTGAATGAAGTTTCTAAAATATTGGTCAGCAGGGTAGAAGATACCTTGTATTTATCCCACTGTGTCGGAAGCATAAATGAAATTTTAACTTTGCGGGTTTCATTTCCGGCCATCGGAAATATCCGCAGTTCATATTGATTTCCATACATTTTCTGCAGAATTGAAGGGTCTCTTCTCCGGTTTACAACTCCTTCATATATTGAGGTGGCTGTCCATTTGTCCAGTATCATTCCACGAAGGGTGTCACTGCCAAACCACAACCACGAATCATTAACAATAGCATTCTGTGGAAGATTAAATGTTAAAACCACTTCAAGTGTATCAGTGGAAGCAAAGGATGTGTTCTGAGCTGAAAAGGTTAGAAACATATCGTAACACATATAAATACCATAAGGTCTCACATGTATTTCGGCTGCTTCTATAGATCCGGAATAGGTCCACCAGGAATTCCTGGGATCTCCGACTGTAAGATTATCATAACCTGAAGCGTTGATTGAAAGGAGTATTAAAAAAATCGCTAAACTGATAAATAAGTTTTTCATAAGTTTTTGTATTTGTGATTAGTGAGATAAATAATTAATTAATAACGAAAATTACTTCCTTATAAAAATACCTTAAGTACTCTTGAGTATTAAACCAGATTACCAAAACAAATGTAAAAAGAAATTTAATGATTGATTTGATTTTAACCTATTTTTTACTTTAACAACAGTGAAAGCGCTGCAATCCTTCTGCCTGCTTGCCCGCTACGTTTCATGCAATTATTATTTTACGCCAACAAAATCTCTCAGCCAATGTATTTATTTTAAAATATTTCCTTAAATTTATATAGATATGTGTTCCGAAGAAAAGACAAATGAATGAATTACTTAAACCTGATAAAGAGCTGCTAAACAATGCAGTCTTTCATGACAGCAGCAATGAAAACATTTTTAAGCAATTATCCGAAAACATTGATGATGTGTTTTGGCTCAGGACCGAACATGAGATGATTTATGTTAACCCTGCTTTCGAAAAAGTTTGGGGAATTCCGTGTAGCCAGATTTACCAAAATCCACAAGTTTTTCTCGACTATATTCATCCCGATGACAGAGAGAAAGTGAATGAAACTCTTAATTCAAGCAACTTCATCACAACCGGGCATTCTGAATATGAGTATCGTATAATCCGCCCCGATAAACATGTCCGCTGGATATATGCAAAATCACTGCCTGTATTAAACGATAAAGGAGAAATCATTCGTCGTGTTGGTATAGCCCGTGACATTACACTTCAAAAAAAATCACTTGAAGAAACAGTTTCGATGGCCGAAATGCTCGATATTGCACCAAACTCAATTACAATACATGATTTTACAGGAAAATTTCTTTATGCCAACCAAAAGACTTTTGAAATTCACGGATATTCAAAAGACGAATTCCTGACCCTTAATCTTCATGAACTTGATGTGCCTGAAAGCGCCACGCTAATAGAGGAAAGGATAAAAGCAATCAGGGAAAACGGCGATGGAATATTTGAAGTAGAGCATTTTAAAAAAGATGGAACCATAGTACCCCTTGAGGTTTATGTGAAACTTGTTGATTGGAATGGCTCACAGGCCATGCTGAGCATAGCGACCGATATCAGTGATCGTAAAAAAATGCTCAACGACCTGTTGCAATCAAAAGAAAAATTACAGGAAAGGGAAAAAAGGTTGCAGTCTATACTTAACAATTTACAGGATGCCTACTTTCAGTCCGACACGAATGGAAACCTTGTTTTTTTAAACCATGCTGCTGTAAAGATGTATGGGTATTGTTCCAAAGATGAATTATTGGGGTTGCCTGCCTCTTCTTTGCATTGCGATGAAGAAGCAGAGGTAGCAATAATTAATACTTTACGGCTGAACGGACAACTAACCGATTGGGTTTGCCAGGCAAAACGAAAAGACAGCACTGTTTTTTGGGTTTCAATTAATGCACAGTATTTGAAAGACAGTAATGGTAATGTCATAGGAACAGAAGGGGTTGTGAGAGATATCTCTGACCGGATAATGATTGACCAGCTTCATCATAAATACAAAAAAATCATATCATCTACCCCCGATGGCATTGCTATGCTCGACAAAGAATACCGCTATACTATTGTTAATGACGCATACGAGAAATTTTCAAATAAAAAAAGGGAACAACTCATCGGACATTCTGTTGCCGATTATCTGGGCGAAAAGGTTTTTCTCGAAGAAGTAAAGCACCGTTTTGACAAATGCCTTAGCGGGGAAATAGTGAAATACCAGATGTGGGTTGATTATCCGGAGCTTGGGAAACGTTACGTAGACATAACCTATTTTCCTTTTATTAACGGCAACAAAAAAGTTGAGGGTGTGGTTGCTATAACAAAGGATATTACAGACCTGAAATTAATACAGGATGATTTAATAACAGCCAAGGAGAAGGCCGAGGCCAATGAAATTAAATATAAAGCAGCATTTCATACCAGCCCCGATTCGGTGAACATTAATAAAATGAATGGCGAATATGTAGAAATTAATGAAGGTTTTACACGTTTAACAGGTTATACCGAAGAAGAGGTGATTGGAAAACTGTCATCGGAGATAGATATATGGGCAACCCCCGATGACAGGGAAAGACTGGTTCATGGATTACAAAAAGACGGAATTGTAGAAAACCTTGAATCGTTGTTCAGGGCAAAAGACGGCACGCTTATCCCCGCGCTTATGTCGGCCAAAATAATCCATCTTAACAATCAACCCCACATTTTATCTGTTACAAGGGCAATTGTTTACCGGAAGAAGATGGAACAAGACCTGATTAAAGCAAAGGAAATAGCCGAAGAAAACGAAGCCAAATTAGAATCGTACTTTGAAAATGCCCCCGATGGTATTTTTATTGCCAATGAATTGGGCGAATATGTAGAAGTAAACAGGGCCGCTACAAAAATTACCGGCTATTCCGAAGCCGAATTGTTAAAGATGTCTATTTCGGATTTAACCTATGAGCTTGATTATAATCTAGCAAAAGAACAATTTCAGAAATTACTTAATGCAGGGCATGCAAGCGCTGTGTTACGTTTTATTACAAAAAACAAAGAATTGAGATATTGTTCGATTGACGCTGTAAAAATATCTAAAAGCCGGTTTTTAGGTTTCAAAAAAGATATTACCCTGCAAATAGAGGCACAAGAAAATACCAGGCTACTGGCCGAAATGCTTGATACCGCCCCCAATTCTATTATTATACACGATAAAGATGGTGTTTTTTTGTATGCAAACCAAAAGACATTTGCCTTGCATGGTTATAAACCCGAAGAATTCATGAAACTCAACCTCAAAGACCTTGGATTGAGGCAAAGCATAGATATAATGAATGAAGGGCACAGAAATACAAAAGAAAAGGGCAGTACGGTTTTTGAAGTTGAGATAAATAAGAAAGATGGCACTAAAATACCCCTTGAAGTTTATGTGAAGCTTGTGGACTGGAAAGGTTCGCAGGCCATGTTAAGTATATCAACAGATATTTCGGAAAGAAAAAAATGGATGAGCGAACTGATTGTTGAAAAAGAAAAGGCAGAGGAATCAAACCGCTTAAAAACCGAATTCCTTAACAATATGTCACACGAGATACGCACCCCGATGAACGGCATTATCGGTTTTTCTGAAATGCTTGACAAACCTGGCATATCTGACGAAAAAAGAAAATATTATGCAAAAATAGTACAAAACAGCAGCCATCAGCTATTAAGAATAATTGATGATATTCTTGAAATCTCTACCCTGGAAACCAAACAAGATAAGGTTATTGAAGAACAATTATGCCTGAACGATTTAATGATGGAGCTATTTGCCATATTCAACCTGAAATCTAAAGAGCGCAATATCCCCATATATATCAAAAAGGCATTGAGCGATAGCCAAAGCCAGGTAATGTCTGATAAAACAAAACTCAACAAGATACTGGGCAACCTGCTCGAAAATGCATTAAAATTTACAAGTGAAGGATATGTTGAATTTGGCTATTTTGTAGAAAAACCAAATCTGGTATTATATGTGAAAGACACAGGTATAGGCATTTCTCCGAAAAATCATAACATTATTTTTGAACGTTTTTCACAAGAAGACAAAGAAATGTCGCGTAAACATGGTGGATTAGGCCTGGGGTTATCTATTTCAAAAGAAAATGCACACCTATTAGGTGGCAACATTACTTTAGAATCGGAAAAAGGAAAGGGTTCTGTTTTTTATGTAACCATACCTTACAAACCTGTACAAAATAAATTAAATAAACTTTCTGATAAATCAAAAACCACATCAAATAAAATGAGTTATACCATACTTGTTGCCGAAGATGAAGAAGTAAATTTTTTGTTCCTTGAGGCATTGTTTGAGCAGGAAACTGCACTGAACTACCAACTGATGCATGCAAAAAACGGAAAGGAAGCAATTGAAATTTGCTTGAAAAATAAAAATATAAACATTGTTTTAATGGACATAAAAATGCCGGTAATGAACGGTCACGAAGCAACAAAGCAGATTAAATCAGCATTTCCGGATTTGCCGGTTATTGCCCAGACTGCATATTCTACACACGCCGACATAACATTAGCACTTAAGTATGGTTGCGACGATTTTATTTCAAAACCTATTGATAAAGAAAAACTATTTGGCCTGATAAATAAATATCTGGATGTTAAATGATTACAGAAATTCATAAATCTTCAGTTTACAACAAATTTTC